>CAYMHL010000065.1:0-12315 GCA_964390205.1 uncultured Marinobacterium sp. | reverse complement strand
AAACGTTTGAATTATTTTGTGGACCTCTGTTGCCTTGATGTGTCACTTTTTTGATTTTGAGAATGAATTAATACCCCCTATAATACTTCACGATTGTAATGAAATAGTCATCCATCCTTTGTTGACCCGAAAAATCTATAACAACATGGAATTTCACCCTTGTTAGCTCCATTATAGTTCACGAGCTACCACCCGTTTTTACAGCCCGAGCATGTGTTATGAGACCATTGAAAGAAATAACCCTTTATACAGAAGGGTTATCCGAGGTTGACAAGGAAAAGCTGCTCTCGGTGTTGGTGCTGGCTGAGCTCCGGCTGAAGTCCAGCTGGATTTTGCAGGAACAGAGGGAAGGTGCGGATGTATGCCTGTTCAGGGATTGCGATCAGCGAGCGGCCGAGCACCGGGGCGCGGTCATCTGTTATGGGGAGGCCAGTGCCGAAAGCGGCATGGCGGCTCAGGAAGGTCTTTTTATTTTGCGTACGGATAGTACGCATGTTCCCTACTTTTCGGATTTGATAAACGTTTTCAACCAGGTAGATGATTGGTTGAGCCAACCCCGACAGGCAGAAACGGTTACCGTAGCGGAGTTTGAACAGTTCGAGCCGCAAGCGGAACAGGAGATCATGCCTGAAGTCGGCGGAGAGACATTGTCTCCTGAGTCGGAGTCGCCGAAGGCAGAGGATATTCCCACGCTGGTACCGGTTATCGAGGAGGCTCGGGCAGCGCTGCCGACGTCCGGCTCCGGGCCCGAAGAGCTTCTGGAAAGCGAGCTGGAAGAAGGTCCCGAGGCGGCTCTCAAGTTGCCCTGGCTGGGGCAGATTACGGAATATATCCAGGGGCTTGATCCGGCTGTCCATTATCACAAGATATTGCTGCAGTCCGGCGAGGTTATTCTGCTTGATCTCGATCAAAAGAAGTTTTATTCAAGTATCAAAATAGAGTCCTTCCTCGATGGAAACGGAGATAATAAGATCTCGTATATTTCCTCCATGGATCGGCAGGATTTTATAACCGAACAGAACAAGCAGGATTATTTCGAGCGTCCGCTTTCAAACCTTAAATGGTTCCTGGCGCTGTACTCGAATGTGCGTGGGCTGGATATTGATGTCGATAGCCAGGCCTACGTGCTGACCGAATGGCCGGCAACCGATCTGCCGGGCCTGCACCGGGATCATCTCAAGCTGGCGGCCTTCATGCGGGCCAAGCGGGCGAGCCTTGCCGAGATATCAGCTGAAACCGGCATTGCGGTCGATCTGATCCAGTCGTTTGTCGAAGCCTGTTATTACGAGGGGCTGATTCAAACGGACAGGGAACCGGAAGAAAAGAAAACGAGTACGCCTCAGAAGCCGAAAGGCTTTTGGGGTGGCGTACTGCGTAAGATCAAGTGGTAACCACTTGCAACCATGAGCCAACACTGTTGAGTCGAAAATACTATGTCTAAGCTGGATGACCTGCTGCAAAATATTGTCAATGATGTGGATGGCGCTCTGGGATGCGCCGTTGTGGATCTGGAGAGCGGACTGCTGCTGTCGGTTGCGCACAACGTTCCCTATTTCACGTCTTCATACCTGGAAGCCGTGGCTGCGGCGGCGGTCGACATGATGCGTGGACGCAATGTCCGGGCCGTGGAGTCGCTGTTGTCCAACCAGCGTGGCCAGCCGGTCCGTCACATGATCCAGGAAGTGCAGATGAGCACTGAGAAAACCTACCACTTCATGGCCGTGGTACCGGAAAAGCCGAACTCCCTGGTTGTATTGATCACCAGCCGTAATACCAACCTGGGCATGGGCTGGGCTGCTGTGCGTACCAACCTGCCGACGATCGCCGAGTTCTGTCCCTCCTGATCGAGGGAGGGTGATACAGGAAGCAAGAGCAGCTCGGATAGCTGCTCTTTTTTTGTTTTTCATGAGCCGGTCTGATGTTGAAGAAGAAGCTTAAGATCGTTGGTGCACTGAAGGAAACGGGGTGCTTCGGCCCACACCAGATACGTAATACGATAATGCAAGGCGTGAAGGCACTGTCACTCAACAGTGACTTTACCGGTCGCCCCGAAACCAATATCTACGCCAGCGATAATGAGGTCGTGAAGATCCGCAGGGACCTCAAACTGACCGCCAGGCAGGCCGCACCCTGGCTGGCGTCGGTCCTGAACAAGGAACGCAAGCTGGGCGTTCATCATCCCGATAAAACCTGGTTTTACATCTATATCGAGCGGAATGGCGAAGAATCGCTGCATGAAGAGGTGTTGATCGGCAATATCACGCCGAGACTGCGGCCTCTGCACAAGCTGCTGGAACCACAGCCGTCAGGTGATGAAGCCAGGCATGAGGCTCGGCGGATTCTGGTGGCCATGTTCAAAATGTACCTGAGCATCGCCAAGGAGTTTGACACCAAGCTCGATGAGGGACTGTCAAACTTTGCTCTGGATGGTGCGGGTCAGCTGTTTTATGTCGACGACGAAGTTTACCAGTGGGACAAGTTTATCTCCTTCTCCATGATGCTGGGAGTCATGATCCGCAAGCTGGACTGGCTCGATCGCGAGTTCGCCCGCAACATGGCGATGGACCTGGGGTTGCAGCTGGACCACATCTTCGGCGATCTCAATTACCGTGCCAGCATAGCCTATCAGCTGCGTTCGGCGTTCATGCCGGCAGGCAAGAAACGGGATCTCGCCAATCTGATCGGCGCTACCCTGAATAATTCGTCACCTCCTCCGGCATCGGTGGATAGTGCGGATATTCAGTCGTCTCCTGATGCCCTCGGCGGGGCAGAACCGCTTGAAAGCGAGCCTGCCGGATTGGAGGCAGTCGAGGCTGCTATCGATTCAGGGTCTGAATCAGAGCCGGTAATCGCGCGCCAGGTGCGCAGCGAACCGGTTCTGCTGAAGCAGCAACCGCTGGCGATACTGGCCGACATTCATGCCAATTTGCCGGCGCTGGAAGCGGTTCTGGCATGGCTTGATCAGGCCGAGATTCGGCAGGGAGTGGTGCTGGGAGACTTGGTTGGGTACGGGCCAGATGCCGTTGAGGTTGTCGAGCGCCTGCGGGCTTCGGGATTCAGGATCATCAAGGGTAATCATGACCATGCGGTAGCATTGGCCAGCTTTGATCGCGGATTGTCGAAGAATGCCCGCCAGGTGGCGGAGTGGACGCATGAACGGCTGACCGAAGAGCAGCGCGAATGGCTCAAGCAATTGCCGCCGGTGATCGATACCGAGCAGTGGATGGCAGTGCATGGCGCGCCTCTGGACCCCGAGTTTTTCTACGGTTATGTCTACGAAATGACCTACAGGGATAACCTGGATCGTCTGGCCGAAATGCAGCGCAGACTCTGTTTCCACGGCCATTCCCATATGCCTGGGCTCTACGGGCGGGATGCGGAGGGGCAGGACCGTCATCGGGTCGGTGAGCATCTGTCTTTGCAGGACTATTCCCACTGCCTGGTGTGTCCGGGCTCAATCGGGCAGCCCCGTAACGGCGTGCCTTCCGCCCAGTTCGCGATTTATCATCCCGAGCAGGATACGGTCACTTTCAAAACGCTGGAGTATGACTATGAGTCCGTGGTTGAACGGATGAAAGAGCAGGGATTCCCGGCGGACTTGTACCGGCGTCTTGCGAAGGGAGTCTGAATAAAAAAAGGCGCCCAGAGGGCGCCCAAGGGCTTAGAGCATCAGGAAAAAAAGCTTACATGTGCCCGGTTTCTTCGTAGCGCTGATGCCAGCTCAGCGCTTCTTCGAGCAGATGCGGTGTGTGCATGCCGCGACCCGAGTGCAGCGCGCGCTCGTAGTAGTCGATCAGCGCCGGACGGAAATCCGGGTGCGCACAGTTGTTGATGATTTCATGGGCACGCTGACGCGGGGACAGGCCGCGCAGATCCGCCAGACCCTGTTCGGTGACGATGATCTTGACGTCGTGTTCGGTGTGGTCGACGTGGGAGACCATGGGTACGATCGACGAAATGGCACCGTCTTTTGCCGTGGACGGCGAAACGAAGATCGACAGGTAACCGTTACGGGCGAAGTCACCGGAACCACCGATACCGTTCATCATGCGAGTACCCATGATGTGGGTGGAGTTGACGTTGCCGTACAGGTCGCACTCGATCAGGCCGTTCATGGCGATCACGCCCAGACGACGGGCCAGCTCCGGGTGGTTGGAGATGTCCTGCTGGCGCAGAATGATCTTGTCGCGGTAGAAGTCGATGTTGTCATCGAATTCCTGGATACCGTCCGGACTCAGGGAGAAGGCGGTTGCGGAGGCGACCTTCAGGGTGCCGGACTTGAGCATCTTCAGCATGCCGTCCTGAATCACCTCGGTGAACGCGGTCAGACCCTTGTAGGGACCTGCATCCAGGCCTTCGAGCACGGCGTTGGGGATATTGCCCACGCCGGACTGGATCGGCAGCAGTTCCTTCGGCAGACGGCCCAGCTCGATCTCCTTGTTGAAGAACTCGAGGATGTGCCCGGCGATCTTTTTGGAGACGTCGTCGCTCGGCTTGAACGGCGAGTTGCGGTCCGGAGCGGCGGTTTCAACCACGGCAATGACCTTCTCAGGCGGGCAGGCCAGGTACTGTTCACCGATGCGGTCAGCCGGATCGGTCAGCATGATCGGTTTGCGGTTCGGCGGCAGCGCGGTACCGTAGTACACGTCGTGCATGCCTTCCAGCTTGGCATTCTGCTTGGAGTTGACCTCAAGAATGATCTTGTCGGCCTGCTCGATCCAGGTCTTGTTGTTGCCGATGGAGGAGGACGGAATCAGGCTGCCGTCTTCGCGAATACCGGCCACTTCGATCAGGGCGATATCCATCTTGCCGAGGAAGCCGGACCAGGCGTACTGGGACACCTCGGAAAGGTGGTAATCAACATAATCCATGGTGCCGTTATTGATGCGGCTGCGGCAGATGGGATCGCTCTGGAACGGCAGACGCATTTCGATGCCGTCAACCTCGGCCAGCACGCCATCCAGTTCGGGCGCGGTAGACGCACCGGTCCAAACGTTGATGCGGAAGGGCTTGGCACCCGGCTGTGCATTCAGGTGACGAATGCGCTCGGCCAGCGCGCCCGGAACCGCCTTGGGATAACCGGCACCGGTGAAACCGCTCATGCCCACATTGGCACCCGCCGGAATCAGTTCGGCGGCTTGCTCGGCGCTCATGATGCGTTTGCTGAGGACCGGACACAGAATTCGAGAGTTATCAGACATATTCAATCTCATGCCACATTGTTGACAATCTTGCGCATCAGACATCTGTCTGTTTTTTGCACAAGAGTGAAGGGGTGCCATTCTATCAGCGATTCGACGGGTTTTAAGTCCTGAAAGGTCAGAGATACTAATCCTTTAGTCTAGGTTTGGCAAAAAATTGTAGACATTGTTGCGGTTTCGTGGAAAGTCAGTTGCACTATGCGCAACCTATGGCTGCTCGTGGAGCGGATGCTTGTCGATCCGATTGCAGCGGCCGGACTGAAGATCACGGCGGCAGAGAGCAGCGGCGGGCACAAACAGAGAAGCCGGACTCTCAGGCCCGGCTTCTGTTAAATCAAACGGTTAAGTACAGGTTTCAAAACCAGCGCGTTGGCAAAGGTTACTCGGCGGGTGGCTTGGGCTTGCGCTTCATCAGCGGCAGGGAGCCATCGCCCAGACTGGGAGTGGCTGTCGCTTTGCCGCGCCCGTCTGCTCCGTCCCGGCGCTTGCCGACCTGCTTGCGGTCACGCTCGCGGACCTTGCTGCCGCTCTTGCCGGCCAGTTTCTTGTCGACCTTCTTTTTCTTGCTGCCGGCGGCCTTGCCGGATGCTTTGACTTTCTTCGGTCCCTTGTAGCTGCCTTCAACGCCCTTGAGGGTGCGACGTTCGAATTCCAGGCGAAGGTAGCGTTCAATGCCCGCCATCAGGTTCCACTCGTTGTGGTCGATCAGGCAGATCGCCAGTCCCTCGCGTTCCTGACGGCCGGTACGACCGACGCGGTGCAGGTGCTCGTCGCCCTTGCGTGCCATGTCGAAGTTGATCACCAGATCCAGTCCCTGGATGTCGAGGCCTCGGGCCGCTACATCGGTGGCAACCAGAATGTTGATCGTGCCTGCACGCATCAGCCCCATGACATGCTTGCGCTCGTCCTGGCTCATCTCGCCGTGCAGCACGCCGGAACGACGGTTCTGTCGCTGCAGGCTTTTCGCCAGCCACTGTGCCTTGTCACGGGTGTTGGTGAAGATGATCGCTTTTTCGAACGTCTCGTGAGCCAGCAGCCATTCGACCAGACGCTCCTTGTGTTTGTCGTCGTCGGCCAGAATGATCTGCTGGCGGATGTTTTCCTGCCCGGTCTGATGGGTGTTCAGCATCAGTTCCTTCGGCTCTTTAAGCACCTCGGGCAACAGGGCGCGAACACCCCGGTGGTTCAGCGTGGCGGAGAACACCATCGACTGGCGGTCGGGACGGCAGACGTTGATGATCGCCATCACCTCGTCGCGAAAGCCCATGTCCAGCATGCGGTCGGCTTCATCCAGTACCAGAAATTCCAGGTCATCAAAATCCAGCGTCTGGCGCTCCAGATGTTCCGCCAGACGACCGGGGGTCGCCACCAGGATTTCCGGGTTCTTGCGGATCTCGGCGGCCTGCTCCTTGAAGCCGGTACCACCGCAGACGGTCATGACGCCGATGCGGGTGAACGCCGCCATATCCTTGACCGCTTGACACACCTGTTCGGCCAGTTCGCGGGTGGGAGTCAGGATCAGGCCACGGGTGCCGGTATTGGGTGCCGGCTGATCCAGAAAGTGCTGGAGCATGGGTATCACGAAGGCGAGCGTCTTGCCGCTGCCGGTTTCTGCGCCCACGATCAGGTCGTGACCGGCCAGGGCTTCGGGCAGGGCCGCCTGTTGTACGGGAGTGGGCTGGGTGAATCCCAGTTGGTCGATCGCCTTGAGCAGGCGGTCATGCAGCATCAGTTCAGCAAACACGTTGATTTCTCGCATGGTCATGTGTGGACGAATCCTAGCAAATTATGGCGCGGCTGAGGATGGAAAGTGTACGCAAGAGACAAACTCCCTGTCGCTGCGGCCTGGCTTGAGCTGTGCCGAGGTTGTTCAGCCCCTTGTCCACAGATTTTGTGGACAGTCTTGACCGGCTGCCTGCATCGCAGACAGAGCGGGGTGGCCTTTGCTAGAGTGCGGGTTAAAGCAAGTGTCCAACGCTAAGCCTGTTCAACCCAGTCATCCGGGGAAAAGCCATGTCCGTCTGTGCCCGCCTTTTGTCCTTGCCTGTCCTGCTGTGCGTACTGCTGCTGGTTGGCTGTGCCGGTTCGCCGCCTGTTTATGAACAGCAGCATGCCGGTGATCCGGTGCGCAATCGACTGTTGCTGGCCTATGCTCACTGGCAGGGGACGCCCTACCGGCTGGGTGGCAATGATCGCAGTGGAGTGGATTGTTCGGGGTTCATTCAGCAGGTCTTTCTGCAGCTGGAGGGGCCGTATCTGCCGCGCACAACAGAGCAGCAGGCACGACAGGGCGACAAGGTGGCGGCACATCGCCTGCAGCCGGCCGACCTGGTGTTTTTCAAAACCGGCTGGAAGCAGCGTCATGCCGGTATCTATTTGGGCAACGGCGAATTCATGCATGCCTCGACCAGTCGTGGGGTGATGATATCTCGACTGGATAATCCCTATTGGCAGGACAGCTGGTGGATGGCTCGGCGGCTGATGCCATCCGCTGTTGAATGGTCATCAGTCGAATAGTTATAAACAGGCGTTTCGGCGCAGGATGCAGCGCTCAACGGAATCCTGTAAAAATGTGGAAAAGAGGGCTTGATTATTGTCCCAAAAGCCTGATTTGGCTGAAAAACAGCCAGCGCATCGGGGTTGACAAACTCCCGGCTTACAAAACTATCACCTGCCCGGTCAAGAAATGTACGCTTTTTTAAATTTCTTTTAAAACAATTAGTTAGGATATGGCTTTCCACTCTGTCCAAAACTTATCCCGATGTTTGTGCACAGAATGTGTGAGCAAAAAAATCGCTGTTTTCAACAGTTGCCGCTCGGGATGAAGGTTGTGGGTAAAAGTGTGTGCAAAGCTCAGTTGGTCGTTGCAAAGCGGTCAAATTCAAAGGCTTTTTTGCGCTGACAGGGATCAAATCATTTGATCTGAACGGCATCAAGTGCGTATGGGTTTCGGATATACTGTCGTCATCCAACGTCAAGGAGAGCATGGGGTGAAGCGTTTGTCTTCCTGGCTCAGGTTATGTCTGCTGTTGCCTTTAGGGGTGGTCCTGAGCGCCTGTCTGTCACCGTCACAACCGCCACTCAAGCTGGGTACCAACCTCTGGCCGGGGTATGAACCCCTGTATCTGGCGCGCAGTGAAGGCATGTTGACCGATGATCAGGTGCTTCTGGTTGAACTGCTGTCGGCCAGCGAGGTGATGCGCGCCTTTCGCAACGGCGCCATTGATGCCGCCGCGCTGACACTGGACGAGGTGATCAACCTCAGGGCCATGGGATTGAAGCCGGTGGTGGTGCAGGTTACCAATTTCTCCGACGGTGCCGATGTCATTCTGGCGCGTCAGGGGTTGAATTCGGTCGCTGATCTGCGTGGGCGCAGGGTGGGGGTGGAGGCGACGGCACTGGGTGCCTATATGCTGTCACGGGCGCTGGGTCTGGCGGGGATGACACCGGCGGATGTGCAGGTGATTCGTCTTGAGGTCAATGAGCACCGAGAGGCCTTTTTGCGTGGTGAGGTGGATGCCGTGGTGACCTTCGATCCGGTACGCCAATCGCTGCTTGAAGCCGGTGCGGTACCGATCTTCGATTCCAGCATGATTCCCGGTGAAATTGTGGATGTGCTGGTGGTGCGTGAAGAGCTGTTGCATGCGCACCAGGATCACATCCAGCACCTGATACACGCCTGGCAGCAGAGCCTGACGTTGATTGAAACCCGGCCTGAGGCATCGGCCAGACAGATGGCTCAACGGCTTAAACTGTCTGCCGAGGACGTGCTCAAAAGCCATGCCAACCTGGAGTTTCCCGGCTGGGAGCAAAGTCGCCGACTCATGGATAGCCCTGACCGCCTGCTGCTGAAACAGGCCATGAAACTGGCCGACAGCATGCATGAACACCGGTTGATCGACGCCGTACCTGACCTGGAGGGGCTGATCTACAGCCATTATCCCGCCGAATGAGATTCATGAATACTGTCCCGTTGCGCCGGGTGATACCGGCCACCATTCTGGCCTTTGCACTGATGGTGTTGGCGCTGTCTTTCCTGGTCATCAAACCCTTTGTTGGTGAGCTCCTCTATCAAAATCACGAGGCAGGCCTGAAGTCGACGCTGAATCGTCTGCAGGGCACCACCGAATACCTGCTCAGCAAGGGTGACCTGGAAGGTGTCAAGCGAGAAGTAGCGGCCACCAGTGCCAACCGGGAAGTGAAGAATCTGCTGTTGATCGATTCCAATGGCCGAGTGGTTGCGGCCAGCCAGCTCGCCTATGTGGGTGAATTGATTGAGCATCTGCCGCTGCATCATAGCGATCGTATGATCAATCAGATGCAGCAGGGCTGGAAACCGATCTATGAGCATCAGCAGCAGGGTGAAAATACCATTTACGGTGCTGCGCCCTACCTCTATCCCGATCCGGACAACGGCCTGCATGAGCGTCGCGGCATGGTGCTGCTGGAAATCGACATGGACCGCACCCTGAGTCAGGTGTATCACCGTCTCGATATGTTGTTCATGTGGGTGGGGCTGGCCATCGTCTTCTTTGCGGTGCTGGCCTGGCTGGTGTTCGAACGTGCCGTCAGTCGGCGTTTGGGGCGTATCACCGAAACCGTGCAGGCATTGGCGCTGGGCGATTTTGACCGGCGTACGGGACTGCGCGGCAGGGATGAACTCAGCTTGATCGGCAGCATTCTGGATCAGATGGCGGATCGTCTGGAGCAGAACCGGGCCCAGCTGGTACAGGCCAATCGGCAGATGGAAAATATCCTGCGCTTTATCCCATCCATGGTCTATATCAAGGATCCTCAGGGGCATTACCGCCTGGTCAATGAGCGCTTCAAGGAGGTGCTCGGTGAACCCAGTGATGCGGGCAACACGGTGTTCGATCTGCTGGCCGAACCCTACGCCAGCGAGATCGCGGCCCAGGATCGCAAGGTGCTGGAAACGCGCGGCGCACGGCAGTTTCACATCAGCTTTCCGGTGCGCGAAGAGATGCACAACTGGTTTATGGTCAAGTTCCCGCTGGTGAACGAGGAGGGCGAGCTGTATGCCGTCTGCACCGTGGCCACCGATGTCACCGAACAGGAGCGCAACGAGAACCTGGCCCGCATTGCCCAGCGCATCTTCGAGCACACTACCGAGGGCATCATGATCACCAACGCCGACAACCGTATTGTCGACGTTAACCACTCGCTGGTTGACATGACGGGCTACAGTCGCGAAGAACTGCTGGGTAAATCACCCTCGATACAAAATTCAGGGCAGCAGGGTGGCGGGTTTTATCGCCGCATGTGGCAGGCAATCAAGGATCAGGGCAAGTGGAGCGGCGAGCTGGTCAACCGGCGTGCCAATGGCGAGCTCTATCCGGTGCGCCTGTCGATCAGTACTATCCTCAATCGACGGGGCGATCGCGACGGCTATTTCGGCATCTTTCAGGATATTGCCGAGGAGAAGCAGTCCGAGCGCAACCTGCACCTGCTGGCCTACCACGATACGCTGACCGGCCTCTACAACCGCACCGAATTCATGCGCATGGTGGCCGACGCGCTGGGCCGTGGGGAGCGCTACAACGAGCCCTTCGGCCTGTTGTTCATCGACCTGGACCTGTTCAAGGAAGTCAACGACAGCTTCGGACATGCTGCCGGTGATAAACTGCTGTGTCAGGTGGCCCAGCGCCTGCGCAGCTGTCTGCGCGAGACCGATCATGCTTTCCGCCTGGGCGGCGACGAGTTCACGGTATTGCTGCCCAAGGTTGCGGAGGACAACGACCTGTCAACCGTGGCAGGCAAACTGATCGAACAGCTGCGCACCCCCTTCATCATTGATGGCCAGAGCATGCAGATCGGCTGCAGCATCGGCATGGTCAGCTATCCGCGTGATGGCAGTGACAGGGATACGCTGTTGGGGCATGCCGATGCCGCCATGTACTTTGCCAAGGAGCAGGGACGGGGGCGCTATGCGTTTTTTGACCCGCAGATCAATGCGCGCAACCAGCGCATCGTCAAAATCAAGGCGGGACTCAATCAGGCGCTGGCGAGGCAGGAACTGAGTCTGGTGTATCAGCCCCGGGTGCGTGCAGCTGCCGGCAACATCATCGGTTACGAGGCGCTGATGCGCTGGAACAGCGAGGATCTGGGAGCGGTATCACCGGCGGAGTTCATTCCCGTCGCGGAGACCTCTGACGCTCTGGGGCAGATGACCGACTGGCTGCTGCATCAGGTGGCCAGGGATCTGGCCGGGCCGGTACTCCAGGGCAAGCAGGTCAGCATCAACCTGTCGCCACGTCAGTTCCAGACCGGCAACTGGGCCGAGACGCTGAAAGCGATTATCGAGCAGTACCGGCTGCGGCCGGAACAGCTGTGCATCGAGGTCACCGAGAATGCACTGGTGGAAAACTTTCAGGCCACGGCTGCTCAGCTCAAGGAGGTGCAGGCACTGGGCGTCGAGGTGGCGATCGACGATTTCGGCACCGGTTACTCCTCGCTGGAGTATCTCAAGCGTCTGCCGATCGACTACCTCAAAATCGACCGCTCCTTCGTGCGCGACATCGAAACCGACATCGAGGACAGGGTCATTGTGGAAACCATCATCGTGCTGGCGCACTCGCTGGGGCTGCAGGTGGTGGCTGAAGGCGTGGAGACGCGTGCCCAGGCGGATTTCCTGCAGACACGCGGTTGTGACGAGCTCCAGGGCTACCTGTTTTCCGCCCCCAGGCCGCTGTCGGAGCTGGGTGAACAATCGATAAAAATCTAACCAATTCTGCAGCTTAAGCAATTTTTTTCAAAAAGGCTGTTGACAGAAATTGTTCAGGCTGTAAAATCTGCGCCCATCCTTCGGAGGGATGGCTGAGTGGTCGAAAGCACCGGTCTTGAAAACCGACGAGTCGCGAGGCTCCCAGGGTTCGAATCCCTGTCCCTCCGCCATTTTGAAGGATGAATGATTTGGACAGTTCCTCGATAGCTCAGTTGGTAGAGCAGTAGACTGTTAATCTATTGGTCGCTGGTTCGAGTCCAGCTCGAGGAGCCAAATCATACAGCCTGGCCTGTCTGGCCTGGTTTACATGCAAAGAGCGGGTCGTTAGCTCAGTTGGTAGAGCAGTTGGCTTTTAACCAATTGGTCATAGGT
>CAYMHL010000064.1:0-12409 GCA_964390205.1 uncultured Marinobacterium sp. | reverse complement strand
GCATGACCACTGTCCGGCTCCACCGTCAACGCACGGTTGCACAGCGAAATGGCCCATTGATGCTGATTCAGCTCCAGTGCGGCATCAGCCTTGTAGGTCAGCGCTTCGGCATTGTCCGGACGCAGCTCCAGAATGCGATCATACAGCCGTATCTTCTGCTCCCAGGACGTCTCCTGGGTTGCCTTGACCCACAGCGTCTGCACCTCATTGGTGACTTCAAGTTCGTGCTGGTTTTCCTGGATGATACGGGATTTGCGCAGCAGTTCCTTTTCCACCCGCTCAAGGCGCTCCTCATACTCTTCAACCAGACGCCCGACCTTTTCATCCGCAATCGACTGCACCCGGTCCTTGATTTCACGAATCGAGTTCCAGCCCACGATCAACAGGATTGATGATGCCGCAGCGATCAGGTAGAAAAAGTAGGTCACCGTATCCGTGGCATAGGAAATGGAGCTGTTGGCTACCTTCAACTCTCGGTCGGTGATCTCCTGGATCATCTCGACGCGCTGGCGCTCGATCTCGGAGCGCAGCCCCTTGATCTCGTCAATCATGTAGCGCTCGATAAAGGGGTTGTAAAGCGGCTCTTCCAACTGCTCGATATGCCGGCGCAGGCCTGCATCTCCGGGAGCAGTCACACCCTGCTCGGCTGCCATAACGGATTCGGCCCCCGAATCGGGGGCCTCCTCCGCACTCAGGCCAACCGGCAAGGCCAGCAACAGGATCAGGGCTGCTTTCAGGCAGCGCATATCACGTCCCCGTGATCTTCCTGCTCGATCAGCGCATGGTGCAAGGCACGTACCGCATTCTCGTAATCATCCTGATTGACGATACACTGCATCTCCACCTGGCGCATGGACTGATGCAGCGCCTGCACACTGATGTTGGCCTGGGCCAGCGCCGAAACGGTTTTCGCCAGAATGCCCGGTACCTTGAGGTTGGAACCGATGGCTGACACCATGGCAACCTTGTGCAGGCTGACCTCGGCACCTTCGTACTTCTCACTGATCAGGCGCACGGCACGATTGACCATTTTGCGTGAGCCGGCCACGAAGTAGGTGATGCTGTTGGCATCGGCATCGCGGTTCACCACGTAGAGGCGAAGTTCGTGCAGCAGGCGCAGCAGTTCGATGTCGTAGTGCGCCTCACCCAGCATGTCCTGGTCGAAGATTTCGATGGCAAAGACATTCGGACGACCGGCAATGATTTCTACCCGCGGCTCGTCACTGCAATAGTCGGTGCTGATAACGGTACCCGCATGATCAGGCTCAAACGCATTCTTGATGCGCAGCTCGATCTCCTGCTGGCGCAGTCCCTTGGCCGCTTTCGGGTGGATCGCCTCCATGCCAAGGTTGGACAGCTGGTCAGCCACGTCATAGTTGGTACGACCAATGGTGACCACCTTTTCCAGACCCACGATACCCGGATCCGCCGTACTCAGGTGAAACTCCTTGTGGATCACCGCTTCACGGGCACCGGTTTTGGTCGCGATCTTGCTGAACGTCATCTCGCTGTAGCCACGGTCAAAGGTGCGCATCAGACCTTCACTACAGTGCGTGTAGCCAGTGACAATCGGCATCTCTTTGGTCACATCGATGTTCTTGAAGCTCTGCTCGATCATCTCGTCAAACGGCAGCGGCTTGGGCTGATCCCAGCCGGATAGATCCACGAAACGGGCATTGACACCCGCCTTGCGCAGCGCCAGCACACTGTTGTGGGCACTGTGCGCCTCACCGATGGCGGCCAGCATTTCGCGCACCTTCATCAGGTGCTCTTCAAGCTGGAAGTGGCCATGCGAGCAAAGCTGCTGCAGGTTGGACATGATGGCTTCAACATCGCTGATACGCTGATTGATGAAACGATCAGCTTCGGCGCGTTCAACGGAATCACCAAACAACTCCAGGTTGATCTCCATCATGCGGGCACGCACATCGGCCAGCTCTTCTCGCCAGGCGCTTTCATTTTCCGCATTGGCAAAACGGGCATAAACCCCCGGTTCACCGGTCTTCTTGTGCTCAAGGAGCAGATTGGTGATGCCGCCATAGGCGGATACGACGAAGATGCGGTTATACAACTCCTCACCGGTGCGATCTCCGATCAGGATAGTGTCCATCAGTTCGCTGAAGCGACTCATTGAGGTGCCGCCGATCTTCTCTACAGTATGCATGTTATATCCTGTTGGCTTCTCTCTTGTGTTCCTGCCGCTGAGTGGCATTGGGTGGTCAACATAAAAGCATGCCGGCAGTACGCCGGCATGCTTCCGTTCGTTGGCGATCAGGCCTCGACCGTTTCCGCTTCCAGCGGATAGACGCCGTTCTCGTCGTGTACCTCTTTGCCATTCAGCGGCGGGTTGAAGACGCACGCCAGCTTCAGCTCTTTGGTAGCACGCAGCAGGTGCTCATCATGTTCGTTCAGATTATACAGAGTACCGGGCTTGATCGGGTAGATCTTGCCATCAGCCAAAGTCTCGATTTCGCCTTCACCACTGATGCAGTACACCGATTCAAAGTGGTTCTGATACCAGATATGTGTCTCGGTACCTGCATAAATGGTGGTGATGTGAAAGGAGTAACCCATTTTGTCGTCCTTGAGCAGCATACGCGTGCTTTCCCAAGTTTCAGCGACCACACGACGTTCGGATTTTTCGCACTCTGCCAGTGTTCTTACGATCATTACACAACTCTCTATTAATAAGTGGATTTAACGGCTGGCCTGAAAAGGCATCCTCAGGATGCCTTGCGCTCACGCTTTTCCATGGCGGCGCCAAACGCCTTATCCAGCACCTTCATGCCGAAGTCGATCTGCTCATCAGTGATCACCAGGGGCACCAGGCACTTGACCACCTGATCATGGGCACCACTGGTTTCGATCACCAGGCCCTGCTCGAAGGCACTGCCGGTTACAGCACTGGCCAGGTCACCGTCCGGGCACTCGATACCGCTCATCAGACCGCGACCTTTCAGCTGCAGGGTCTTGCTGCCGTGCTTGCGAATGATCGCTTGCAGGCCATCACGCAGTTTTTTCGCCTTGCGCTGTACCTCATTCTGGAAGCTGTCGTCGCTCCAGAAGGTCTTGAATGCAGTGGCGGCAGTCACAAACGCATGGTTGTTGCCACGGAAGGTACCGTTATGCTCACCCGGGCTCCAGATATCCAGCTCCGGGCGGAAGATGGTCACCGCAAACGGCAGACCATAGGCGCTGAGCGACTTGGACAGGGTGATAATGTCAGGCTTGATGCCGACCTCTTCAAAGCTGAAGAAGCGACCTGAACGACCACAGCCGGACTGGATATCATCGACAATCAGCAGCATGTCGTGACGACGGCATACCTTCTCCAGGTTGCGCAGCCACTCAAAGGATGCGGCATTGAGGCCACCCTCGCCCTGAATGGTTTCCACGATGACCGCCGCCGGGTGGTCAACACCGCTGCTCGGATCGCTCAGCACCTGATCCAGGTACTCGGTGGTGTCCACACCTTCGCCCAGGTAGCCATCAAACGGCATGCGGGTCACATCCGGCATGGACGTTCCCATGCCGCCACGGTGATGCTGGTTGCCGGTTGCCGCCAGGGCACCGCCGGTCACGCCGTGGAAACCGTTGGTAAAGGAGATGATGTTGCTGCGCCCTTTTACCTTGCGCGCCAGTTTCAGTGCCGCTTCGACTGAGTTGGTGCCGGTGGGTCCGGTAAACATCACCTTAAAGTCACCCATGCCGCGCGGCTCAAGAATCAGATCACGGAAGGTGTTCAGAAACTCGGCCTTGGCTTCGGACTGCATGTCCAGACCGTGAGTCAGGCCATCAGCCATGATGTAGTCGACCAGCGCCTGCTTGAGCACATCATTGTTATGGCCGTAGTTGAGCGTACCGGCGCCAGCCAGGAAATCGACATAGTCCTTGCCGTCTTCAGTGGTCAACACGGCACCCTTCGCTTTCTTGAAGGTCACCGGGAAAGAGCGGCTGTAGGTACGAACTTCGGATTCGGTTTTCTGGAAAATATTCATTGGCGTCTCCTGAATTTATGAATTCTGTGTCATCAGCTTGAACGGACCGGCGCGGTACAGCACTTCATCATCATGCTTGCCGTCAAAATGCTCAGCGCGAGAGAACAGGACCGAGCGCTCAACCGGCGCTGACAAGGCCGCAAATACGCGAGCAAAAAGAGTTTCAGAGGCAACATTGCCCGGCGTGATGGTCGTTTCGATGTACTGCACACCTTCCGGTGCCAGTCGCTCTGCCAGTTCAAGCAGCATTTTCTGACCAAGTTTCTTGCCGCGGCAGCGAGCATCAACAGCGACCTGCCAGACAAACAAAGTGTCAGGACGCTGCGGCGGGCGGTAGCCGGAGATAAATCCGACCAGTTCGCCGTTCTCATCTTCGGCGGCTACTGCCGTATCGGCAAAGTCACTGCACTGGAGCAGGTTGCAGTAGACCGAATTGGGATCCAGTGGAGCGCAACGCTCCACCAGCTTATGAAGAGCATAGCCATCAGTGGCCTTGGGTTTACGCAAAGTAATAATGTCAGATTCCATAGTATTTGATTTCTTTCGCATTGCTATGGTTTTTATTATAAAACACACCTAGAATGGTATTGCAAGCTTGAAAGCAATCGCAACCCTTTAGATCATCTCAGCTTTATATTAGCCATATATGGGTATAAAGACTTGAAACCAGCAACTTTTATGCGCAAGAACAGATTGCATTGCATTACAAATTAATTAAGCAGGAGTGACAAACTAATTTTGCATTACTTAATGAATCAGGCTAAAAAACGCGATCAGTTCACACCAGCTTCCGGAGACCAGCTGAGCGCTATGGAAAAGAGTCATGACGTATTGGTGCTGTTGCGCCAGATCATTCGTGCCACCGACCTGCATGACAAGCACCTGAGTCGGATGACCGGCCTCACCATGCCTCAGTTGATGACCATGCAAACCCTGCACATCAATGGTCCGCTGACCATCGGCATGCTGGCCAAGGAAATGAATCTGGCCCAGGCCACGGTCACCAGCATTCTGGACAGGCTGGAACGCAAGAACCTGGTACGCCGTGAGCGCAGCCACACCGACAAGCGCAAGGTACTCGCCTGTCCGACAGATGAGGGTCTTGAACTGCTTAAATCGGCACCTGCCACCTTGCAGGATACTTTTATTCGTCAGTTCGAAGACATGCAGGAGTGGGAACAATCAATGATTGTGGCAGCCCTGGAGCGCGTCTCCCACATCCTCGGCGCACACCATCTTGATGCGGCACCCATGCTGGATATAGGCGCGCTTGACCGCACCAGTGACAACACCATTCCGGACTACCTCAAATCAGAGCAAGGCAGCCTGAAAAACTGATCCCTTAGCGAGTCGCCGCCTTTCGGCGGGTCTGCTATCATGGCCGCTTTGCATCTGTGTATGGACTGTTCAACATGAGTCGATTCTGGAGTCCGGCTATTCAGTCACTGGTACCCTATACACCGGGCGAACAACCCAAGGTGGACGGGCTGATCAAGCTGAATACCAATGAAAACCCCTATCCGCCTGCCCCCGGCGTTGAAGCCGTACTGCGCCATTTTGACAGCGAACGCCTGCGTCTTTACCCGGATCCCGACTGCCTGGCCCTCAAGCAGGCTCTGGCCGACAACACCGGACTGGCACGCAACCAGGTTTTCGTCGGCAACGGCTCGGATGAAGTTCTGGCACTGACATTCATGGCCCTGCTGCGCCAGCCCAAGCCGCTGCTGCTGCCGGAAACCAGTTACAGTTTCTACAATGTCTACATTGATCTATTTGGTATCGATGCGCGTCACATACCGCTGACCGAAGACTTCCGCATCGATCTTGACGCCTACAGCGGCGAAAATGGCGGCATCATCTTCGCCAACCCCAATGCACCCACCAGTGTCAGTCTCGACCTGAATGCCATCCGCGCACTGCTGGAGCGCAACACCGATTCCGTCGTCGTCGTGGATGAAGCCTATGTGGATTTTGGTGCCGAAAGTGCGACTCGACTGGTTGATCAGTACCCCAATCTGCTGGTGATTCAGACATTCTCCAAATCCCGTTCACTGGCAGGCATGCGCGTCGGCTTCGCTTTCGGCCACCCGGAGCTGATTGAAGCCCTGGAAAGGGTGAAGAACAGTTTCAACTCCTATCCACTGGACATGCTGGCCCAGCAGACCGCCATCGCCACGCTGGAAGACAAGGAGTACTTCACCCAGTGCATCAATCAGGTCATCGAAACCCGCCGCTGGACCACGAAACAACTGCAGCAGCTCGGCTTTGATGTACTGCCGTCACACACCAACTTCGTGTTTACCAGCCACCCCCGGGTAGCGGCCTGTGAACTGATGCAGTACCTGCGCGACAACAAAATCCTGGTGCGTCACTTCACCAAGCCCGGCATCGACAACCACCTGCGCATCACCATCGGCACCGATGCTGAAATGCAGGCATTGATTGACTGCCTGCACAAGCATCCGCTGCTCTAAGCGCGTCTCGAGGCGCCCTAGAGCGCCTCACCCTCTACCCTGTTGCGTCCACTCTGCTGAGCAATCAGCAGATGCTCACGGGCACGACGCATCATTGACGCTGCATCGTCATCCGGATCGAGCGCTGCCGCCAAACCGATACTGACCGTCCAGCGCAGATTGCCGGTACTGTAAGGCAACTCCAGCTTTTCGATGGCCGCCCTCATTCGCTCAGCCGCCAGCAATCCCTGCTCATGATTGGTCTCGGGCAGTACAAACACCAGTTGATCATCCGCATAGCGCGCCAGAAAATCGGAGGTGCGCTTCAAGGCATGCAGCGTCACGACCGTCTGCTGCAACACCTGATCACCGGCATCCCAACCGCAGCGCTCATTGATACCGCTCATACCGTCGATATCGATCAGCAGCACACAGGTTGCTCCGTCATAACGCAGCGCCTGTGCCGTCGCCATCTCCAGTACCGGGATCAACGTCCTGCGGTTATAGGCGCCAGTCAGCAGATCTCGCTGCGCCTGATGCGACAGCTTGCGCTCCATGTGCTTCTGCGCGGTCATGTCTCTGGCGCTCCAAACCACTTCACCCTGATCCGACATCACCCAGCGGCTGTGATACCAGCAGGGCTCATCCAGACCCAGCGCATGCAGTTCAGGCAAATGCTCTGGACGCAGCTGGTATTCCAGCTCTATCACCTCTTCGCCTTCAGCCAGCTGCTTCATTACCTGACGAAACTGCGCCAGCAGATCCGGTGCGAAGAGCTGCGACAGCGTTTTACCTGTCAGAGCCTCTGCCTGACACCAGCCCTGAACAGCCTCACTCACCGCCAGGATGGTTTCATTATCCAGTATCACAACAGGGTCCTGGCAGGCACTCAACAACGCCCGGTAGCGCGATTCATATGCATCTGTACTCATCGACTTCCCTCCTGGTCGGGGCTGCTTCTTCCCCGGATCGAGTAAAACACCCATATAGCGTTCTTTTCGTAATGACCTGTGACTATACTATGTATCCGTTAAGGGACTAAAGGCAGTCTTTTGTGGCGACTGTGCAGGAGCGTTAAACATGACCAACCCGGTGCTGATGGCACGGCAACCGATCTTTGATGCCAGACAGAAGGTGATTGCCTACGAGCTGCTGTATCGCAGCGAAGACGGCATCAACCCGCTGCCGCTCATCAGCGGCGAAACTGCCAGCAGTCGTGTCATTCTGCACTCGTACACCAGTATTGCAGATGCCGGCAATCTGCGCACTTTGCCGGCCTTCATCAACTTCAGTCAGCAAATGCTCGAGTCCGAGACCCTGCCATCCCTTTCTCCGCGCGAGATCGTCATTGAGATTCTTGAAGACTGTGACGTAACCCCCAAGCTGGTACAGGCGGTCAGACGACTGCGCGAGGCCGGTTTCAAATTGGCTCTGGACGACTTCATCTACCACCTTCGCTTCAAACCCCTGTTGGACATGGCGCATATCGTCAAGCTGGATATACGCAGCCAGTCAACCGCTGAACTTCGCCAACAGGTTGAGCTGCTGAAGCAATACAATGTCAAACTGCTGGCGGAAAAGGTGGAGACCCAGGAAGAGTACCAACACTGCCTTGAACTGGGTTGCGAACTGTTTCAGGGCTATTTTTTCAGCAAACCCGAATTGCTTAAGGGGCGAAAGGCGACGGGCAGCAAGCTGATCATCAGCCAGGTATTGGCTGCATTGAGCCAAGCGGACACGGATTTCAATACACTGTGTGAACTGCTGTCACGGGATCCGGCGCTCAGTTACAAACTTTTGCGCCTGACCAACTCTGCTGCCTTCGGTCTGCAGCGCAGTATCGCAAGCCTGCAGGAGGCACTGGTCTATCTTGGTTTCAATGAGCTGCGCAAGTGGGCCTCACTGATCATTCTGGCCGATGATTATGGCAAACCCTGTGAACTTATCCGCCAGATTCTGCTGACGGCGCGTTTTTGCGAGCTGCTCGCCGATGCCTGCCCGGAGGTCAACAAAGGTGAAGCCTTTATGACCGGTCTGCTGCTGCATCTGGACGGGCTGATGAATCAAAGCCAGGAGGAGTTATTGCAGCAGATCGATGTTGCACCTCAGATCCATGCCGCCCTGACTGAGCGCCAGGGTGCCTTGGGCCAGCTGCTGCAACAGGTGGAAGCCTTCGTCAACGGCAACTGGGCTTCCACCGACCACCTGCAAACCGACAGACTTCAACGCTGCTACCTGAGCAGCCTTGAATGGAGCCGCGAATCGATGCAGCTGATGGACCGCATCTGAAGCCGCGTTTACTGCAGCGGTGCAACCATCACTTCGACGGCGGCCTTGAGTGCCGCTTCATCACAGGTCCCACAGGTACCCTTGGGCGGCATGGCGCCCTTGCCAGTCAATACGGTTTGAGTCATGGCCTCCACGCCCTTGGCGATGCGCGGTGACCAGGCCGCCTGATCATCAAGCTTGGGCGCGCCGCCCAGCCCTGCCTGATGACAGGCCACGCAATGCTTTTGCACCACTTCATCCGCCGTCATCGCCTGAACCGACAGCGGCAGCGCAATCAAGCCGGCCAGTACCACTACCTTACGCATATTCATCTTTTTGCCTCCATGAATTTTTGTCTCAGCCTAACGTCAGTCGGTCTGTCGAGATATGACCTGCAACAGTCAAACAGCAAAAAGGCGACCCTAAGGTCGCCTTGTAAACATACCCACTGGCAGGGCTGTCAGCTGCTCAGTTCCAGCAGCAGTTTGTTCAGACGCTGCACATAGCTGGCAGGATCATCCAGGGTCGCACCTGCCGCCAGACCGGCCTGATCAAACAGTACCAGCGCCAACTCGGCAAAGCGGTCTTCGTCCGGTTCCTGATCAAGCTTGTCGATCAGCGGATGCTCGGGGTTGATCTCGAAGATCGGCTTGGAGTCCGGCACCTTCTGACCCGCGGCTTCCATGATGCGACGCATCTGCAGGCCCATGTCATAGTCACCGATCACCAGACAGGCCGGAGAATCGGTCAAGCGATGAGTGATACGCACGGAGTCGACTTTGTCCGTCAGCACCTTGTTCAGGCGCTCGATCAGACCTTCGTGCTCCTTGGCGACCTCTTCCAGCTTCTGCTTTTCTTCTTCGGACTCGGTCTCACCCAGATCCAGCTCACCCTTGGTGACATCCTGGAAACTGTGGCCATCGAAGTCAAACAGCTGGCTCATCATCCACTCATCGATGCGCTCGGACAGCAGCAGCACTTCGATGCCTTTCTTGCGGAACACTTCCAGGTGTGGGCTGTTCTTGGCGGTGTTGAAGTTGTCGGCGACCACGTAGTAGATCTTTTTCTGCCCCTCCTTCATGCGACCCACATAGTCTTCCAGCGAGACGCTCTGCTCGGCAGTGCCGCTGTGAGTGGAAGCAAAGCGCAGCAGCTTGAGAATCTTGTCGCGGTTGGCGTAGTCTTCTGCCGGGCCTTCCTTCATCACCTGACCGAAGGTGCTCCAGAACTTGGCGTACTTGTCGGCATCGCTCTTGGCCAGCTTGGCGAGCATATCCAGCACACGCTTGGTGAGTGCTGAACGCAGCTTGTCGACGCTCGGATCTTTCTGCAGGATCTCACGGGACACGTTCAGTGACAGATTGTTGCTGTCGACCACGCCCTTGATGAAACGCAGGTAGAGCGGCAGGAATTGATCCGCCTGATCCATGATGAACACACGCTGCACGTACAGCTTCAGGCCACGGGGCGCTTCGCGATTCCACAGGTCGTAGGGGGCATTTTCCGGCACATACAGCAGACTGGTATATTCCAGGTTGCCTTCTACCTTGTTGTGCGACCAGGTCAGCGCATCAGCGAAGTCGTGGGAGATGTGCTTGTAGAACTCCTGGTACTCTTCGTCGTTCAGGTCAGACTTGGAACGTGTCCAGAGCGCGGTAGCCGAGTTGACGCTTTCCAGCTCAGGCGCTTTCTGCTCTTCCTGGCCCTCGTCCTCGTCACCCGGCAGCTCCTCTTTGAGCATCTTCACCGGAATGGAGATGTGATCGGAGTACTTGCGTACCAGCGAGCGCAGGCGGAAACCGTCGGCAAACTCCTCTTCACCCTCTTTGAGTTTGAGGACGATGCGGGTGCCGCGTTGTGCCTTGTCGATGTTGGCAATGGTGAAGTCGCCTTCACCGGCAGACGACCAGTGCACACCGTTCTCGGCCGGCTCACCCGCACGGCGGGTATAAACATCGACACGCTGGGCGACGATGAAGGCCGAGTAGAAACCGACACCGAACTGACCGATCAGTTGGCTGTCCTTGGCCTGATCACCGGTGAGATTGGACAGGAAGCTGGCAGTACCGGACTTGGCGATGGTACCCAGATGCTCGATCACGTCCTGACGGTTCATGCCGATACCACGGTCTTCGATGGTGACCGTGCCCGCATCCTTGTCGAATTCGATACGGATGGCGAGGTCGGTATCGCCTTCATAGAGCGCATCATTGTGCAGAGCTTCAAAACGCAGCTTTTCGGATGCATCCGAGGCGTTTGAGATCAGCTCGCGCAGGAAGATCTCCTTGTTGGAGTACAGGGAGTGAATCATCAGATGCAGAAGCTGCTTCACTTCTGTCTGGAAACCAAGAGTCTCTTTCTGTGTTTCTGTAGTCATGGCGGGCTTACCTAACCTCCGAGAACAAACTTTCAACCTTCACTGATATAGGGGTGCTGATCGGCTTTTCAAGGGGTTAGTGTACGATTTATGTCGCAACACCCGTATCCAGCAGGAAGTGCGCCCGCGCCTGGGCGATGGGCTTGCTCTTGCGCTCCTGCCAGGCCAGAACGGAACAGTTGCCAACGCGTCGCCCCTGACGACTGATTTCACAGATGGCAAAGGTGTCCCGATCGAGTCCTGCACGCATGTAGTCGAGCGAGAAATCGATGATCTTGGCCAGCCCCGGCTGTGGCAACTGCAGGGTAAGCTGAAACAGCGCCGTCAGCTCCATGAATGAGGCAATGACGCCGCCATGGATGGCCGGAATCGTTGGGTTGCCGATGTTGTCCGGATTGGCAGGCAAGCGAAAAATGATCTCTTCGCCATAACAGTCACACTGCACCCCGAGGATGCGGGCATAGGGAATAAGGTCAACCAGCGGTTGATAATCGCCACTGGCATGAGCGCGTTTGACCAGATCAAGCAGTTGCTGCATCCGTGCCTCCTTCGATCATTGCCCTGAAAGCTGAGTCGGTCACACCCGCTTCCGGGCGCATGAATGTAGCGATGGCATAGGCCACCGGGCGGTCGGGGGACTCCTGATATACGGACGCACGCGTAAACAGCACACTGCGCGTCACCCGATAGCATTCGGCTGCGACATACAGCGGCTGGCTCTGCACGGGGCTGCGCATGTGATCAATGCGCAGATCCAGCGTCGGGCAGAGCTCAAATGCATCCAGTGCGCACAGCGTAGATACGCTGCTGGCAGCATCCACCAGCGTGGTCAATACGCCGCCATGCAAATAGGTATCCAGATCGGCACTGATCAGCTGTGGCTGCACCGGCAGTACCAGTGTCGCCTTGCCTCTTTCTGCACGAATCAGGCCTATGCCGAGCGTGCGCATATGTGGCTGAGCCTCAAGGAAGCGGCTGCAACGGGCGTGATAATAGGCATCATCTTTCATGAGTCGCCGCCGGAACTCATCATCAAGGTTTTCAGTGTGGACGAGGTAAATTCGCGTCGGTAGAGCACCACCACCACGGTAAACGCCAGCAACATGAACACCAGCGGATTGATGAACCAGCCCAGCACCGAAATGCTGAAATAATAGGTTCTCAGGCCAAGGTTGAAGTTGTGAGCGGCCTTTGAGGCCATCTGTGCCAAACGTTCGGCATAGGCTTTTTGCTGAGCCTCTGAGGGGTGCTCCGCGGGCATGGGCGCACCGCCGATCATTGTTTTGATATTTCCATATAAGCCTTCAACTTTA
>CAYMHL010000063.1:0-12410 GCA_964390205.1 uncultured Marinobacterium sp. | reverse complement strand
CGCGCTGGCCGCTGGCACAGCCGTTCCGTTTCCTGGCGCACAACGGCGAGATCAACACCGTTGACGGCAACCGCAACTGGGCCCGTGCGCGTCGCACCAAGTTCGTTACCGAACTGCTGCCCAACCTGGACGAGCTGCAGCCGATCGTCAACACCACCGGTTCCGACTCCTCCAGCATGGACAACATGCTCGAGTTCCTGTTGGTCGGTGGCATGGATCTGTATCGCGCCGTGCGCATGATCGTGCCGCCCGCCTGGCAGAACGTGGAGACCATGGACTCCGATCTGCGCGCTTTCTACGACTACCACTCCATGCACATGGAGCCCTGGGACGGTCCTGCCGGCATGGTGATGACCGATGGTCGTTTCGCGGTCTGTATGCTGGACCGTAACGGTCTGCGTCCGTCCCGCTGGGTGATGACCCGCGACGGTTACATCTGCACCGCGTCCGAGATCGGCGTGTTCGATTACAAGCCGGAAGACATCGTCGCCCAGGGCCGTGTCGGACCGGGTCAGATGCTGTCCATCGATACTGCCACCGGGGAAGTGCTGCACACCGAAGATGTGGATAACAAGCTCAAGTCCGGTCAGCCCTACAAGCAGTGGCTGAAGGACAAGGCGATCCGCCTTGAACAGCACATGAACTTCGACATGGAATCTCAGTCCTTCCGCGAGATGTCGCCGGAAGAGACCAAGCAGCACATGAAGATGTTCAATGTCAGCTTCGAAGAGCGCGACCAGGTGCTGCGTCCGCTGGGTGAGTCCGGCATGGAAGCGGTCGGTTCCATGGGTGACGACAAGCCGATGGCGGTGCTGTCCAGCCAGATCCGTTCACCCTACGACTACTTCCGTCAGCAGTTTGCGCAGGTGACCAACCCGCCGATCGACCCGCTGCGTGAAGCCATTGTCATGTCGCTGGAAACCTGTATCGGTGCCGAGCAGAACGTGTTCGAGGAAACCCCGGAACACGCCCGCCGTATCATTCTGACCACGCCGGTGCTGTCGGCCAACAAATTCCGCTACCTGCTCAACTGCCCGCAGGATGGTTTTGAGTCGCAGCAGCTGGACCTGCAGTACGACGCCGAAACCGGTCTGGAACAGGCGATCCGTGACCTCTGCGCCCAGGCCGAAGACGCGGCCCGTAACGGCAAAGTGCTGCTGGTACTGACCGATGCCTACATCAAGCAGGGCAAGCTGCCGATCCATGCCGCCATGGCCACCGGTGCCGTACACCATCACTTGGTGGAAAAGGGACTGCGCTGCGAAACCAACCTGATCGTGGAAACCGCTACGGCCCGTGATCCGCATCACTTTGCCGTGCTGTTCGGTTTCGGTGCTACCGCCGTCTATCCGTACCTGGCCTACCGCGTGCTCAATGATCTGTGCCGCACCGGCGAGCTGGGTCTGGAGCCGATGCAGGCACATGAGAACTACCGCAAGGGCATCAACAAGGGCCTGCTGAAGATCCTGTCGAAGATGGGCATCTCCACCATCGCCTCCTACCGCGGCGCTCAGCTGTTCGAAGCCGTGGGCCTGGCCGGCGAAGTGGTTGATCTCTGCTTCCGTGGCGTCTGCAGCCGTATCGAAGGCGCGCGTTTTGTCGACTTCCAGAACGAGCAGGCCGATCTGGCGCAGCTGGCCTGGAGTGCGCGCAAGCCGCTCAAGCAGGGCGGTCTGCTGAAATACGTACACGGTGGCGAATATCACTGCTACAACCCGGATGTGGTCACCACTATCCAGCAGGCAGTGCAAACCGGCGACAAGCGTGCCTATCAGCGTTACGCCGAGCTGGTCAACAACCGTGGCGTAGCGACGCTGCGCGATCTGCTGGGCCTGAAAAAAGATATTAAGCCGATCCCGCTGGATCAGGTTGAGCCGGTAGAAAATATCTTCCCGCGCTTTGACAGTGCCGCCATGTCGCTGGGTGCGTTGTCACCGGAAGCGCATGAAGCTCTGGCCGTGGCCATGAACGAGCTGGGCGGTCGCTCCAACTCCGGTGAGGGCGGTGAAGATCCGGCCCGTCACGGCACCATCAAGCGTTCCAAGATCAAGCAGGTGGCCTCCGGCCGTTTCGGTGTGACGCCGGAATACCTGATGAGCGCCGATGTCATGCAGATCAAGGTCGCCCAGGGCGCCAAGCCGGGTGAGGGTGGTCAGCTGCCGGGCGGCAAGGTCAATGACCTGATCGCGCGCCTGCGCTACTCGGTGCCGGGCGTAACCCTGATTTCGCCGCCGCCGCACCACGATATCTACTCCATCGAGGATCTGGCGCAGCTGATCTTCGACCTCAAGCAGATCAACCCTGAAGGTCTGGTATCGGTCAAGCTGGTGTCCCGTCCGGGTGTCGGCACCATCGCCTGTGGCGTGGCCAAGGCCTATGCCGACCTGATCACCATCTCCGGTTACGATGGCGGTACCGCGGCCTCTCCGCTGACCTCCATCCACTACGCCGGTTCCCCCTGGGAACTGGGTCTGGCCGATGCTCAGCAGGCACTGCGTGCCAACCAGCTGCGCGGCAAGATCCGTCTGCAGACGGACGGTGGTCTGAAAACCGGTCTGGACGTGATCAAGGCCGCGATTCTGGGTGCGGAAAGCTTCGGTTTCGGCACCATGCCGATGGTGGCGCTGGGCTGTAAATACCTGCGCATCTGTCACTTGAACAACTGTGCAACCGGTGTCGCGACTCAGCGCGCTGACCTGCGTAACGACCACTTCCGCGGCACCGTGGAAATGGTGAAAAACTTCTTCCGCTTTGTAGCAGAAGAAACCCGTCAGCTGATGGCGCAGCTGGGCGTGCGCAGCTTCGACGAGCTGATCGGCCGTGTCGATCTGCTGGAGATTCTGCCGGGCGTGACCGACAAGCAGGCCAATCTGGATCTGACGCCGATCATCGGCAACGCCGGTGTACCGGAAGAGTATCCGCACACCTGCCAGCAGGCGCGCAACGAGCCCTACGATCCGGGCAGCCTGAATACGCAGATGTTGGAACTGGCGCGTGAGGCCATCGCCGGCAAGCAGGGCGGTGAGTGGACGTTGAACATCACCAACTGCGACCGCTCCGTGGGTGCCCGCACCTCCGGTGAGATCGCCCGTCTGCACAGCAATCTGGGCATGAGCGATGCGCCGATCACCTTCAAGTTCCGGGGTCACGCCGGTCAGTCCTTCGGCGTCTGGAACGCCGGTGGTCAGAACCTGCTGCTGGAAGGCGATGCCAACGACTACGTCGGCAAGGGCATGGCCGGCGGCAAGATCGTCGTGCGTCCGTTTGAAGCGGCGACCTTCAAGTCCAACGAAACCGCCATTCTGGGCAACACCTGCCTCTATGGCGCAACTGGCGGCAAGCTGTTCGCAGCCGGCCATGCCGGTGAACGTTTCGGTGTGCGCAACTCCGGTTGTCACGCGGTGATCGAAGGTGCCGGTGACCACTGCTGTGAATACATGACCGGCGGCATGGTGGCCGTACTGGGCGAGACCGGCTACAACTTCGGTGCCGGCATGACCGGTGGCTTTGCTTATGTGCTGGATCTGAACAACGGCTTTGTGGATAAGTACAATCACGAGCTGGTGGATATCCACCGCATCGCGACCGAGCAGATGGAAGCGTACAAAAACCACCTGCGTTCGGTGATCGAGGAGTTCACGGCGGAGACCGGAAGTGCCTGGGGTCAGGAGATCCTCGACAACTTCTACGACTTCAGCGGCAAGTTCTGGCTGGTGAAGCCGAAAGCCGCAAGCCTGAACGAACTTCTGAACACTGTGCGTGTACGTCCCGAGTAAGCACAGAGAACGACTAACAGCAGCACTCGCCCAGGGGGCGGGTGCCGGACGAGGTGGTAACATGACTGACCGTCTGAAAAACGATTTCCAGTTTATCGATGTTGGCCGTCAGGGACCGGATAAAATCCCGGCGGACGTGCGCAAACAGCAGTTTGCCGAGATCTATGAGGAGTTCAAACCCAAGGATGCGTCCTCTCAGGCACACCGCTGCCTGGAGTGCGGCAACCCCTACTGTGAATGGAAGTGCCCGGTACACAACTTCATCCCCAACTGGCTGAAGCTGGTCACCGAAGGCAACATCATGGAAGCGGTGGAGCTGAGCCATCAGACCAACACCCTGCCGGAAGTGTGCGGCCGTGTCTGCCCGCAGGACCGTCTGTGTGAAGGTGCCTGTACGCTGAACGACGGCTTCGGCGCCGTGACCATCGGCTCGGTGGAGAAATACATCACCGACACCGCGTTTGCCATGGGCTGGAAGCCGGACATGTCCAAGGTGGTCTGGACCGACAAGAAAGTGGCGATCATCGGTTCCGGCCCGGCGGGCCTGGGCTGTGCCGATATTCTGGTGCGCAACGGCGTCAAGCCGGTGGTGTTCGATCGCAATCCGGAGATCGGTGGTCTGCTGACCTTCGGTATCCCGGAGTTCAAGCTCGAAAAGAGCGTGATGAGCCGTCGCCGCGAAGTGTTCACCGAGATGGGCATCGAGTTCCGTCTCAACACCGAAGTGGGCAAGGACGTGACCATGCAGCAGCTGATGGACGAGTATGATGCCGTCTTCATGGGCATGGGCACCTACACCTACATGAAGGGCGGTTTCCCCGGTGAAGACCTGGATGGCGTCTACGATGCGCTGCCGTTCCTGATCTCCAACGTCAACCACTGCCTGGGCTTTGAAAAGGATGCGTCCGAGTACATCAGCGTCAAGGGCCAGAAGGTGGTGGTTCTGGGCGGGGGTGATACTGCCATGGACTGTAACCGTACCTCCATCCGTCAGGGTGCGGCCTCGGTGACCTGTGCCTACCGTCGTGACGAAGACAACATGCCGGGCTCCAAGCGCGAGGTGGAAAACGCCCGCGAAGAGGGCGTCCAGTTCCTGTTCAACCGTCAGCCGGTTGAGGTCGTGGGCGAGAACGGCAAGGTGGTCGGCGTTAAGGTGGTGGCAACCCAGATGGGCGAGCCGGACGAAAACGGTCGTCGCCGTGCCGAGGTGGTACCGGGTTCCGAAGAAGTCCTGCCTGCTGATGCGGTACTGGTCGCCTTCGGTTTCCGTCCGAGCCCGGCGCCCTGGTTCGCCGATTTCGGCATCGAACTGCATGACGATGGCCGCATCAAGACTCAGGCGCAGCCGAAAGAAGCCGGCACGTTTGCCTTCCAGACCAGCAACGCCAAGGTGTTCGCCGGTGGTGATATGGTGCGTGGCTCCGATCTGGTGGTCACCGCCATCGACGAAGGCCGCAAGGCTGCAGAAGGCATTCTGGACTTCCTCGAAGTCTGATTCCCTCCGACCTTCTGCAAGGAAAATAAAAAACCGGATGCTGTGATGGCATCCGGTTTTTTGCTTATGACTATGCGCTGATCGGTTTTTCGTTCCCTGTCCCGAGAGCTACAAGGTTTCCACCTCAAATGCGACGATCTGGCGCTGCTCCCTGGAAAACTCGACCCCGATCAAGTGGATAGACTGACCTGGCGTCCGATACTTGTCGGCATACCCCTTCCGTTTGATCTGCGCCAGCGCCTTGCCCTCGGGTAGCTGCTCGACCACTTTGAATTCGAACAGGTAGATATGGCCGCCGAATTTAACGGTCATATCTACCTTGCCGTGATGGCTGGCATCTTCCACTGTCACATCCAGCCCCAGTGCAGCGAAGTGGCTGTAAAACACGCTGGCATAGTGACCTTCGTACTGTGCGATAGGGTTGTTGCGGTACCAGTCGTGGGGAAGTCCGGCGTACAAGGCCTTTAGGTGGGCTTCCAGAGCGGTCAAATCGTGCTGCTGCAGAGCCTCCAACAGGGCCAGTTGGTGTGTCTGTGCTTCACTGTGACCGATCCCCAGCACCGGCAGCAAAATGTCGTTCAGGCTGCTCTCGACTTCCCGGTTCGGGAACCCCAGGGTATACAGCCGATACCCCAGCATCGGTTCCTGCATCGATTTGATGGTGGTATAGCCGGTCTGAAACAGCAGCCCTTCGGTGGTCATATCATCGACATCAAATCGCCCCAGCAACTGTGCCTTGGCCTGGAGTTTATCCAATGCCGGGGTGAAGATGCCGCGCTGTTTGAGTATTTCCACCAGGAAGGTGGGCGTGGCCGACTCGAACCAGTAAGCGCCAAACTCGCGTTTCTGAAACAGCAGCAGCACATCAAAGGGGTTATACACCGAGGTCACCGATTGATCGCCCCAACGATAGCCGTTGTACCATTCTTTGATAGCCTGACGCTCCAGCCCGGGCAGTTCAGGTGCAAAAATGGTGTCGATATCCTCATCGGTATAGCCACAGAGGGTGGCAAAGGTGGCATCCAGGGTAATGTCGTTGAGGTTGTTCAGCCCGGAGAACAGGCTGACCTTGCTGAACTTGGATACACCGGTCAGCATGACAAAGTGCAGATGAGGGTCGGCGTCCTTGATTGCGCTGTAGAGGTTCTTCAGCCCTTCACGCAGCTCACGTGCACGGTCGGCCTCCAGGATGTTATCCAGAATCGGCTTGTCGTATTCATCGATCAGGATCACAACCCGTTGACCGTAATGCTGGTGGGCTTGCTGGATCAGTTCACTGAATTGTCCTGGTATCGACTTGTTGGTCAGCGTGACATCAAGGCGTTTGGCTTCACTCTGCAACAGTTCAATGATGTACTCATCCAGGGCCTCCCGGCTACCGATTACCCCACTGCCAAAGCTGAGACGAATCACCGGTTGGCGCTGCTGCCAGTCCCACTTATCGTGGATATACAACCCCTCAAACAGGGACTCTCGGCCTTCAAACAGGCAGGCCAGGGTATCCAGCAACAGGCTTTTGCCGAACCGGCGGGGGCGCGACAGGAAATAATATTTATTCTGGTTGACCAGGGTGTGGATATGCGGGGTCTTATCCACATAGTAGTAGTTACCCTGGCGGATATCCGCAAAGGTCTGGATGCCGATGGGGAGCTTGCGGTGTGGGGGTTGTGACACGGTAGCCTCCGGAATTCAGAAGTGGTCAACCTGCCTGCAGTCTATCATGGTTGCCCACTGCCGTGAGTCTTACAGTGCCTAGAAGCGATTCTCGATCGCCTTGCTCAGGTACAGCTCCAGACGCAGGGTGAAGGCCCAGCGCGGCTCGAAATCGGAGTCGCGATCGAAGTGCAGCTCGGGGATCAGATCCATGAACAGCCGACCCTTGTGGATATCGCGCCGATACCAGCTTTGCAGGTAGTAGTCGTTGATGCGCGGATCGGAAAGGCTGTCGCCGACCAGGATCAGACCGTTGCGCAGGTTGCTGCGCGCATTGATGCGGTTGGAAATCTCGAACCGCTGGGAAAACTCGAGAGTGTCTTCGGTTTCCTGCCACTGAAACTGGGTGTAGGAGCGCAGGCGGCGGTTGTCCGACAGCGGGCGGCTCAGGTCCCACTGGCTGCGTGCCGAATAGCCGTCGCTGTCGAACCAGGACAGGCGGTTGTAGCTGTGCAGCTGCCAGGGGCTGTCTTCCATCAGCCAGAGGCGTTCGCCGGTGGCGCGGACATAGGGATCGATCGGGGTTCTGACCTTGATACCGGCACCGTAGCGGTAGCTCCAGCGCTGCGTCTTGTCCTTGGGTTCCAGCTTGTCCAGACCGATGATGGCGTTGTTACTGGACAGGCGCTCGTTGAGCTGGCTGTCGCTGCCCTGTTCGGCCAGGGTGCCCAGCGATTCCTCGGGATCACTCTCGATCAGCAGACGCAGGCGCTTCTTGCTGGTGGGCAGGTCGAGCTTGAAACGCACGCCGAAATCGTTGCTGAAGCCCTCGGATTCCTGCCAAAGCGTTTCCTGGCTGATGCGCAGATAGGATTCGTTGTCCACCGTCAGGCTGTCTTCGGTGCCGAGCAGGCCATCGAGGCTACGCGCGGAGGCATCGACCCAGTGGCTGACAGTGTCGTGAGTTTGATCCAACCCATCGGCCGCCCAATCAGGCAGATCGGAGTCATCGGCGGCCAGCAGCGGCTGGCTGAGTACAACGGCAGCGGCCAAAACCGGTAACGCGGTGAGTTTCATGCGCATGGCGTCCCTGAAAGTGTATCGATATTCCAATATATAGAGGATTAGTGCCAGCGACACAACGCCAGCGGCCGGTCCGTTGGTCAAAACAGCTGCTTGCCGGGGCCGGCAGCGAGCGTCAACAGGCTAGCATTGCCGCCAGCCGCCGTGGTGTTGATGGTACGCGTCTTTTCGGTCACCAGACGCAGCAGAAAATCGGGGCTGGTCAGCAGCGGACACTGCTGCAGGTCCGTTTCCGCTACCAGCTGCAGCAACACGCCGTTCTGGGCCGCCAGGGTCCGATTCAGTCTGATGGCCTCTTCCCGGGTGCAGCTGGTGATGACCAGGCGCAGGTCTGGATGGCCAAGCAGTTCCGCTTCCGGCGTATGACTGTCCAACGCCAACAGCGCCTTGGGAATGCCGGCCTGCTGCAGGGCTTCCACCAGCTGGCCGAGCCAGCCTTCATGGTCGGGCCAGCGCAGGATAACGGCATTGCCGCAGGCCAGTGCCGCCAGCAGTTGTCCGGCGACCAGAGTTTCGGAGCTGACGTCGGTGCCCAGCAGCAGTAGCAGACCACGGCCGTTCAGGTAGAGCGCGTTGGATTCGCCGGTTGGACCGGGCAACTCCACAGTGGTGCCCAGACGTTCGGCATCGCTGAGCAGTTGGCGGGTCAGACGCTCGGTCAGTGCCGCTTCGGCATGTGCCGGCAGGTGTTCCAGCGCTGCTGTCAGCAGCCGGCAGCGATCGGCAAAGCCGCGACGGTTCCAGGCTTCCCAGACGGCGCCCGCCTGAATATCGTGAGAATCAGCGTGATGCATGTTTATCCCTCCACCTTGTCGGTCACTTTGTCTGTAGTGGCCAGCTGCGTAAAGCGCAGCAGATAGTGCGGGCCGCCCGCCTTGGGACCGGTGCCGGACAGGCCCTGGCCACCGAACGGCTGCACACCGACGGTCGCGCCCACCTGGTTGCGGTTGACGTAGGTGTTGCCGACCCGGGCACGGGATTCTATGTGTGCGGCGGTGCCTTCGTTGCGGCTGTGAATGCCCAGCGTGAGGCCGTAGCCACAGTGGTTGATCTGGTCGATCAGCCTGTCCAGATCGCGGGCCTCATAGCGTACCAGATGCATGATCGGACCAAATTGCTCCCGGCCCAGGCGTTCAATGGAGTCGATCTCGAACGCGGTTGGCGGCACGAAGGTTCCCAGATCGGCGTCGGCATGCAGTGGTGTCTGTGCCAGCAATCGAGCATGTGACTTCATCTGTTCGATGTAGCCCAGCAGGCCTTGCTGCGCATCGGTGTCGATCACCGGGCCGACATCGGTGCTGTGCAGGCAGGGGTTGCCGGTTTGCAACTCGGCCATGGCACCCTTGAGCAGATCGATGATGCGCTCGGCAATATCCGTCTGCACACAGAGCACACGCAGTGCCGAACAGCGCTGACCGGCGGAGGCGAATGCAGACTGCACGGCATCCTTGACCACCTGCTCCGGCAGCGCGGTGGAGTCGATGATCATGGCGTTCTGACCTCCGGTTTCGGCGATCAGTGGTACCGGCGCACAGTCGCGCGCGGCCAGAGCGCGGTTGATCAGGCGTGCGGTTTCGGTAGAACCGGTGAAGGCGACCCCGGCAATGCGTGGATCGGCCGTCAGTGGGGCGCCTACGTCGGCACCGCGGCCGGGCAGTAGCTGGATCGCGCTGCCGGGTACGCCGGCTTCCAGCATCAGTTCCGCGGCGCGGCAGGCGATCAGGCTGGTCTGCTCCGCCGGCTTGGCAATCACGGTGTTGCCGGCGGCCAGTGCGGCGGTGATCTGGCCGAGGAAGATCGCCAGCGGGAAGTTCCACGGGCTGATGCAGACAAAGACACCACGACCGTCACGGATCAGGTTGTGAGTCTGGCCATCGGCCAAAGTACGCTTGAGCGGTGTACTGAACAGGTCGTTGGCCTGCAGGGCGTAATAACGGCAGAAATCCACCGCTTCACGTACTTCGTCGATGCTGTCCTGGAGGGTCTTGCCCGCTTCCTGGTGACAGAGCGCCACCAGCTCTTCCAGGTTCTCCTCCAGCAGATCCCCAAGATGCATCAGCGCCTGAGTGCGAATGCCCACCGGGGTGGCGTGCCAGTCGGCAAAGCCTTCCTGAGCGACTTGAACGGCCCGGTTGACCAGCTCAGCGTTGGCGAAATGAACCTTGCCGGTGTGGTGACGACGGTCGTAGGGTGCTTTGACCTCAGCGACATGGCCGGTTTCGACAGTCTGCCCATTGATGATGGGGCCGCCCTGCCACTGATGTTCCAGCCAGGCGCTAACCTTATCGCTGAACGGCACCCACTCGGAGGCGATATCGATGTTCGGTCCGGATGAGTTCCGACGCTGTCGGCCATAAATGTCACACGGCAGCGGGATATGCGGATTGTGCAGCGGGTTGCGCTTGTTCAGGGTCAGCCAGGGGTGCTCGATCAGTTCGCTGATCGGGCAGCGTGCATCGACCAGGCGGTGGACGAAGGAGCTGTTGGCACCGTTTTCCAGCAGGCGACGCACCAGGTAGGGCAGCAGGTCCTTGTGATTGCCAACCGGTGCATAGATGCGTACCGCAACACCGGCCTGTTCCAGCACGCGGTCGTAAAGGGCATCGCCCATGCCATGCAGGCGCTGAAATTCAAACTGATTGTGCCGCGCCTCGGTCAGGATGCTGGCGACGGTATGGGCGTTGTGGCTGGCGAACTGGGGCCAGATCAGCCCCTGCACATGCTGGCTGAGCAGGAAACGGGCGCAGGCCAGATAGGAGACATCCGTGGATTCCTTGCGGGTGAATACCGGATAGCCGGTCAGACCTTTCTGCTGGCAGAGTTTGATTTCCGAATCCCAGTAGGCACCTTTCACCAGACGTACCGGAATCAGGTCGCCCTGCTGCTTGGCCAGTGCCGCCAACCAGATCAGTACCGGCAGGGCACGTTTGGAGTAGGCCTGTACCGCCAGGCCGAATCCGCCCCAGCCCCTGCAGTCCGGGTGCTGGTAGAGTTTCTGAAACAGCTGCAGTGACAGCTCCAGACGGTCGGCTTCCTCGGCATCAATGGTAATGGCCACGTCCAGTGCACGGGCCTGACGGATCAGTTTGAGTACGGTTGCGAACAACTGCTCCATCACCTGCGCTTGCTGACCCGGCTCATAACGCGGGTGCAGCGCGGACAGCTTGATAGAGACGCTGGGCCTGTTTTGCCACGTAAAAGGGCCCTTGGCCTTCTTGTCCTGATAATAGTTGCCGACGAAGTCGATGGCGCGGCTGTAGTCATTCAGGTACTTGGCGGCATCGGTACGGGTCAGGGCGGCTTCGCCCAGCATGTCGAAGGAGTAGGTGTAGCCTTGCTGACGATATGCGCTGCCGCGTTTCATCGCTTCGTTGATGTCACGGCCCAGTACAAACTGGTGGCCCATGATTTTCATCGCCTGCTGCATCACCTTGCGGATCAGCGGCTCGCCGAGCCGGTTGACCAGACTGTTGATGATGCCGGACGGCGTGCCATCCTCGCGCTCGTCCAGGGTGACTACCTTGCCGGTCAGCAACAGGCCCCAGGTGGCGGCGTTGACCAGCAGGGAGTCGGAGTGCTTCAGGTGGCTTTTCCAGTCGGCGACGCTGAGCTTGTCGCGGATCAGGGCATCAGCGGTCTCGGCATCGGGGATGCGCATCAGCGCCTCGGTCAGACACATCAGCAGGATGCCTTCACGGGTGTCCAGACTGTATTCCAGCAGCAGGGCGTCGATCATGTGGATGGCGCCATCATCGGCCCGCACCTGTTCAATCAGGCGGGTGGCGCAGGCTTCGGCCTGGCGGATCTGCTCGCCGGTCGGTTCTGCCAGTGCCATCAGCTCCCTGAGCCAGCGGCTCTCGTCAATGGCATAAAGCGGGGAGATCTGCTGCCAGAGCCGCTCCGCTGGCTGCTCGATCAACTCCGCTTGCAGAGCGTCGATTGCGTTGAACATGGGCGTTCCCCCTGTTTGTGTCCGGCTGGACCATCGGCTGCGCATTTACCTGCTTTAACGGTTACAATAGGCGCAAATGAACTCTTACTTACAGGATAGATGGCGAGATGGCTGAACTGAAAAATGATCGCTTTCTGCGGGCGCTGCTGCGTGAGCCGGTTGATGTCACCCCGGTCTGGATGATGCGTCAGGCAGGACGTTACCTGCCGGAGTACCGGGCGACCCGTGCTCAGGCCGGTGATTTTCTGAGTCTGTGCAAGAACCGTGAACTGGCCTGCGAAGTCACCCTGCAGCCGCTGGAGCGCTACGATCTGGATGCGGCCATCCTGTTCTCCGATATCCTCACCATCCCCGATGCCATGGGGCTGGGACTGTACTTCGAGCAGGGCGAAGGTCCGCGCTTCAAGAAGGTCATCCGTACCGAGAAGGATGTGGCCGAGCTGCCGATCCC
>CAYMHL010000062.1:0-12566 GCA_964390205.1 uncultured Marinobacterium sp. | reverse complement strand
GGCGCAGTTTGCGCAGCGCCTTGGCTTCGATCTGACGGATACGCTCACGGGTGACATCGAACTGCTTGCCCACTTCCTCGAGGGTGTGGTCGGTGTTCATGTCGATACCGAAGCGCATGCGCAGCACCTTGGCTTCGCGTGCGGTCAGGCCGGAGAGAATCTCGCGGGTGGCTTCACGCAGGCCTTCGCCGGTGGCGGTGTCTACCGGGGAGGACAGGGTGGTGTCCTCGATGAAATCGCCCAGGCTGGAGTCTTCGTCGTCACCGATCGGCGTTTCCATGGAGATCGGTTCTTTGGCGATCTTCAGCACCTTGCGGATCTTGTCTTCCGGCATCTCCATACGTTCGGCCAGCTCTTCCGGGGTCGCTTCGCGGCCCATCTCCTGCAGCATCTGACGGGAGATACGGTTGAGCTTGTTGATCGTTTCGATCATGTGCACCGGAATACGGATGGTGCGGGCCTGGTCGGCGATGGAGCGGGTGATCGCCTGACGAATCCACCAGGTCGCGTAGGTGGAGAATTTGTAGCCGCGACGGTATTCGAACTTGTCCACCGCCTTCATCAGGCCGATGTTGCCTTCCTGAATCAGGTCAAGGAACTGCAGACCACGGTTGGTGTACTTCTTGGCAATGGAAATTACCAGACGCAAGTTGGCCTCGACCATCTCCTTCTTGGCACGGCGGGCACGGGCTTCACCGATGGAGAGGTTGCGGTTGACCTCCTTGATTTCGGCCAGAGTCAGGCCGGTGCTGTCTTCGATCTGCAGCAGGCGACGCTGGGCGCGCTGGAGGTCGGGCATGTGACGGCCGATGGCGGCAGCAAAGGGCTTGTCGCTGTTGGCCAAAGTGTCCAGCCATTCCTGGCTGACTTCGTTGCCCGGGAAACTCTTGATGAACAGCGGACGCGGCATTTTAGCGCGCTGGGTGCAGATGCGCATGATGGTGCGCTCCTGCTTGCGGATATTGTCGACGCAGCTGCGTACGCGCTCGACCAGCAGGTCGTAGTAGCGCGGCGACAGCTTGATGGGCGCGAAGGCGTTGGCCAGCGACATGGCAGCGAATTCGATCTCGTCAACCGATGCGTTGCTGTCCTGGGCAGCACGCAGCTTGTCCAGGCACTCCTGAATCAGACCAAAACGCTGACGTGCTTCCTCCGGATCGGGACCGCGTTCCTTGTCATCGCTGGAATCGCTGTCCTTGTCGTCTTCGTCATCATCTTCATCGTCGTCGTCAGAGTCATCCTGATCATCGTCATCCAGATCGACAGGTGCATCGGTTTCGTCTTCGGGGACTTCAGCATCCGGGTCAATGTAACCGCTGAAAATGTCGCTCAGGCGACCTTCTTCCTGCAGTACCTGGTTGTAGGCGTCCAGAATCATGTCCACGCTGCCGGGGAAGCGGGACAGGGCCATCATCACTTCACGAATGCCTTCCTCGATGCGCTTGGCGATGTCGATTTCGCCTTCGCGGGTCAGCAGCTCTACCGTACCCATTTCGCGCATATACATGCGCACCGGGTCGGTGGTGCGGCCGGCATCGGACTCTACGGCCGCCAAGGCGGCGACGGCCTCGTCGTCGGCCTCGTCGGCGGAGTCGCCGCCGCTCAGCAGGAGGTCTTCGGCATCCGGTGCTTCTTCAGCAACACGGATCCCCATGTCGTTGATCATGCGGATGATGTCTTCGACCTGATCCGGGTCGGCGATGTCTTCCGGCAGATGATCGTTAACCTCGGCATAGGTCAGATAACCCTGTTCCTTACCCCGGGCGATCAGTTCCTTGAGACGAGACTGCTGTTGGGATGTGTCTGACATAGAACCCCTGCAACGAATGAATGCTGATGTGACTGATGGCGGAAAATCGAGCGCAGTATTATACCTGATCGGGCCGTTTGCGGCTACAGGCGACCGTTGGCTGCGCGGCCGGTACAGCGTGCTGTGTTAAGAGAATAGACTACAAATCAGGCAACTGCCTGAAAACGAACCGGCATTTCACTGTTGTCGGTCGAGCAGTAATTGCTGCAGGTCACGCTTCTCCTGATCTGTTAATGGGGACTGTCGTGACTTTTTCAACAGCTGATCGAGCTGGGCTTCCTGTCGGCGGGCCAGCAAGCGCTTGAGGGTATCGTCGAGCAGAGTGGCGGCGTCGACATCACCCATGATCGGATCCAGGTGCGAAATTTCGTTGAGCAGCATCAGATCGGACCGGTGTGCTTCGGTATCCTGCCAGTCCACCAGCAGGGTGCCCAGTGAGTTGGTGGGGTCTTTCTGCAGATAGTCGAGCAGGTTGATCAGTACGTCGATATTGGGCTCAAGCAGGGTGCGGAACTTGTCTGCAGCCGGTGCGCTGCGTGCCAGTTCGGGGCGGTGCAGCAGTATGGATACGGCCTGGTTGACCAAGTTGCGCGAGCCGCTGCTGCCGGTTTTGGGGCGTGAAGGCGCGTGCGAAGCCGCAGACGTGTAGTCCGGCATTCTCGCCGCATCTGCGTAGTCCGTGTAACCATCGTAGCCGTAATCATCCTGTCGGCTTCTGTTGTCAGCAGGTGCGGCCGCGGCGGTAGTGGGGCGACTGGGTGGCGGTTCATGCGTGGCCTGGTGCAGATCGATGACGCTGCCAAGCTGTTCCATGTTAAGGCCGGTAATCTCGCAGATGCGGTCCAGCATCATCTGCTTGAGCAGGCTGGGCTTCATGGTGTTGATCATGGGCAGGGCTGCATTGCTGAAGCGGGCGCGGCCGTCCATGCTGCTCAGGTCGGCGTTTTCACTCAGGGATTTGAAGAAGAACTCGCTCAGTGGCAGGGCCTGGCTGACACGCTCGGTGAAACTGTCCTGGCCTTCGCGACGCACCAGTGAGTCCGGGTCTTCACCATCGGGCAGGAACAGGAAGCGGGCCTGCTGCCCATCCTTGATTACCGGCAGGGTGTTTTTCAGAGCGCGCAGGGCGGCATCGCGGCCGGCCTGATCGCCATCGAAGCAGAAGATCACCTCCGGCACCAGCTTGAACATGCGCTCCAGGTGCTGCTCGGTGGCGGAGGTGCCCAGGGTGGCGACCGACCAGTGGATACCGTGCTGGGCCAGACTGACCACGTCCATGTAGCCTTCCACAACCAGCAGGCGGTCAAGGTGGTTGCTGTGCTTGCGCGCTTCATAGAGGCCGTAGAGCTCGCGTCCCTTGTGAAAGGTTGGAGTTTCCGGCGAGTTCAGGTACTTGGGCTTGTCGTCACCCAGCACACGGCCGCCGAAACCGATGACTCGGCCACGGACATCGCGGATCGGGAACATGATGCGATCGCGGAAGCGGTCGTAGTGGCTCTGTTTGTCTTCGTTGTGAATGACCATGCCGGATACTTCCAGCAGGGCGCTGGCGTTGTCGAGATGCTCAAAGTGGCGCAGCAGGTTGTCCCAGCCGGGTGGGGCGTAGCCGATGCCGAAGGCGGCGGCCGTTTGGCCATTGAGGCCGCGCTGCTTGAGGTAGTCGACAGCGCGTCGGCGCTCGGCTGAGTGGCGCAGCTGCTGCTGAAAAAAGGTGTTGGCCTGTTCAAGAATGTCGAACTGGCGCTTGAGCTGCTGCTCACGCTGATGATCAACCGGGCGGCCTTCTTCGCGTGGAACATCCATGCCGGCGAGCTTGGCCAGCTCTTCAACGGCTTCGGGGAAGTTAAGGCGATCATATTCCATCAGGAAGCCAAGCGCATTGCCGCCGGCGCCGCAGCCGAAACAGTAGTAGAACTGCTTGTCGGGGCTGACCGAAAACGAGGGGCTTTTTTCCTTGTGGAACGGGCAGAGGCCGGAGTAGTTCTTGCCTGCGCGCTTGAGTTTGACGCGGCCGTCTATGACGTCAACAATGTTGACGCGGGCCAGAAGGTCGTCAATGAAATGCTGGGGTATTCGACCTGCCATGTTCGCTCCGCGGACAGGTCAGCCTATGCGGACCTTTTAGAGTTTCTGCTTCACCAGACCTGAAATCTTGCCCATGTCGGCACGACCCTGAACCTGGGGTTTGACGATGGCCATTACTTTGCCCATGTCCTGCATGGTGCTGGCGCCGGATTCGGCAATGGCGTCATCAATAATCTGAGTAATCTCAGCATCGCTGAGTGGCTGCGGCAGGAAAGTTTTAATCACCTCCAGCTCCTGCTGCTCCTTATCTGCCAGTTCGGGTCGCTCAGCCGCCTCGTACTGGGTAATGGAGTCTCGTCTCTGTTTGACCATCTTGTCCAGCACGGTCAGGACGCGGGCGTCATCGAGTTCGATGCGTTCGTCCACTTCGATACGCTTGAGTTCCGCCAGAATCAGACGGATGGTGCCAAGACGGACTTTGTCCTTGGCGCGCATGGCATCTTTCATCTGTTCTGTAATAGTGGCTTTCAGATCAGACATGGGATGCTCCTTCGAAAGTGCTGTCGGTCAGGTTACAGAGTAATCAGATCAGTACAGGCGTACGCGGCGAGCGTTTTCGCGAGATACTTTCTTGGCGTGACGCTTAACGGCAGCAGCAGCTTTACGCTTACGAACAGCTGTGGGCTTTTCGTAGCATTCGCGACGACGAACTTCAGCCAGGATGCCGGCTTTTTCACAAGAACGCTTGAAGCGACGCAGAGCTACGTCGAACGGCTCGTTATCTTTAACTTTAACCTGAGGCATTTCATTCTCCCGTAGGGTTTATGTCAGTTGTCCTCTTTCAGCATAGGCAGAATGCGCAGATACAGAAAGAAGGTCGCATATTTTAGTCAGGGCGAAGCGGCCTGTAAAGCTGGAAGTCCGTGAATTTTGCCGCCAACTAAAGGATAATGTGCCCCTGATTTTGAATAGCTTGTGTTGCGACCGTTTTTGCGACCGGTAGCGACGATTGTGCTGAGGGGCCGATATGCGAGTGCTGGGCATAGAAACATCCTGTGATGAAACCGGTGTGGCGTTGTATGACAGCGAACAGGGGCTGCTGTCCGATGCGTTGTACAGTCAGGTCAAGATGCACGCGGAATACGGTGGTGTGGTGCCTGAGCTGGCATCCCGCGACCATGTGCGCAAGCTGTTGCCGCTGATCCGTGAAGTGATGGCCAAAGCTGACCTGCAGCTGGCGGATGTGGATGCTGTTGCCTACACTGCGGGCCCAGGCCTGATCGGAGCGTTGATGGTAGGGGCGTCTACCGGGCGAGCGCTGGCACTGGGGCTGGGGGTGCCGGCCATCGGTGTACATCATATGGAAGGTCATCTGCTGGCACCCATGCTGGAAGATAACCCGCCATCCTTCCCCTTTGTGGCATTGCTGGTATCCGGTGGTCATACCCAGCTGGTGAGCGTGAAAGGCATCGGCCAGTACGAGCTGCTGGGCGAGTCTCTGGATGATGCGGCCGGTGAGGCCTTCGACAAGGCGGCCAAAATGTTGGGACTGGACTACCCGGGTGGGCCGCTGATCGCCAAACTGGCGCAGCAGGGCAACCGCGAACGTTACCGCTTCCCGCGGCCGATGACTGACCGTCCGGGGTTGGACTTCAGTTTCTCCGGTCTGAAAACCTTTACCCTGAATACCGCCAATGATGCCCGGGATGCCGAGGGCAATATCGATCCGCAGACCATGGCCGACATCGCCTGTGCCTTTGAGGATGCGGTGGTGGACACCCTGGCGATCAAGTGCCGTCGTGCCCTGCAGCAGACCGGCATGAAACAGCTGGTAATCGCGGGTGGCGTCAGTGCCAACCAGCGTCTGCGTGAACGTCTGGCCGAGGTGGTGAAGAAGGAGCGCGCTGGGCTGTTCTATGCACGTCCCGAGTTCTGTACCGACAATGGGGCGATGATCGCCTATGCTGGTTGTCAGCGCCTGCTGGCGGGGCAGCATGCCGATTTGACCATTCTGGCTCGTCCGCGCTGGCCGCTGGATACGCTGGATGCGATTTGAACCTGTGCTGTCGAGCGCTCAGAAATGGTGTTCGCGGCCGGCGATCAACTTGCGGATATTGCTGCCGTGTCTGAGGATCAGCAGCAGCGAGGTGATGGTGAAAGGCAGCAGCAGCGCCGGGATGAGCAGGTAGCAGAACAGCGGCGTGGCAGCGGCGGTGGCGATGGACGCCAGTGATGAAATGCGGCCGCAGAGAAAGATCAGCCCCCAGAACAGCAGCTGACAGAGTGCCAGCGGCCAGCACAACAGCAGGGAACAGCCCAGCGTCGTGGCAACCCCCTTGCCACCCCGAAAGTGGCTGAAACAGGGAAACAGATGTCCGCATACGGCGGCCAGCATGACCCAGCCCTGCAGCAGGAACGATGCCCCCAGATTGATCGCCAGCAATACCGCGGCGGCCCCCTTGCCGAGATCGGCCAGCAGGGTAAGTCCAGCTGCCTGAGGTCCGCCGGTGCGCAGCACATTGGTGGCACCCGGGTTGCCGGAGCCGTGCTGGCGTGGATCACCCAGCCCCATGCCGCGACAGATCAGGATGGCGCTGGGGATGGACCCCAGCAGATAGGCGAACAACAGCAACAGGTAATCGGGCATCAAAGAGTCCGCTACAAATGCCAGCCATAACAATGCGCTGCCCGTGGATGGCGTGATAAATTGACAGGCATCTGGATCAAGCATATACAAGCGCGCACCGGGCCTCAATGAAAGCGGCCGCAATCGCACGTACCTGTCATCACACGCACATAAGGAGTACAGATGGATATCGTCTACATTCGAGAACTGCAGGTTGAGACCATCATCGGTATTTACGACTGGGAGCGTGAAGTGCGCCAGACCGTCAGTCTTGATCTGGAGATGGGCACCGATATCCGCGCAGCGGCTACCACCGAAGATATCGACAACACGCTGAACTACAAAACCGTCGCCAAGCGACTGATCGCCTTTATCAGTGAGAGCGAGTTCCTGCTGGTGGAAACCATGGCGGAAGAGATCGCTCAGATCGTCCAAAATGAATTCAATGTGCCCTGGCTGCGCCTGCGTTTGAGCAAGCCCGGGGCCGTGCGCGGTGCCCGCGATGTGGGTGTAATCATCGAGCGCGGGAACCGTGACTGATGGTGCAGGTGTATCTCAGCCTGGGCAGTAACCGCGAGCGCGAGCGTTATATCAGTGCCGCGCTTGATGCTTTATCTCAACGCTTCGGCGAGCTGCAGATTTCATCGGTCTACGAAAGCGAGGCCGTGGGGTTCAAGGGCAGCAATTTTTATAACCTGGTGGTGGGTATCCGGACCGACCTGGATGTGGCGACACTGTCGGCTTGTCTGAAGGGAATCGAGGACGACAACGGCCGTGACCGCAGTGGTCCCCGTTTCAGCGGCCGTACGCTGGATATTGATATCCTCACCTATGGCGAGCTGAAGCAGTCGGAGGCCGGGGTACAACTGCCCCGTGACGAAATTCTGCACAACGCCTTCGTGCTCTGTCCTCTGGCCGAATTGGCGCCCGAGGCGCGTCATCCAGTGCTGGGCGAGACCTATGCGGCACTCTGGCAGCAGTATGATCGGCCACAGAAGCTTTGGCCGATCGATTTTGATTGGCAGGGGCGGCGTATTTCCCGGCGGGCCACGGCATAGCCGGCAGGCTAGCTGTAGAGCGAGCGCCCGCCATCCACGGCCAGTACCTGGCCGGTGACATAGCCTGCCTGACTGAGATAGAGCACTGCCCCGGCGATATCTTCAGGGCGTCCGGTGCGGGCCAGCAGTGTCTTGTCCAGCACCGCCTGCCGGGCGTCTTCGCTCAGTGAGGCCTCGGCTTCGGGCCAGAGGATGGGGCCGGGGGCTATGCCGTTGACACGCACGTCGGGGGCCAACTCCCGCGCCAGACTCAGGGTCATCATTTTCAGTCCGGCCTTGGCGATGGAGTAGACCGGATAGCCGGTAAGTCCCCGTTCGGCATGCACATCGACCAGATTGATCACGCAGCCTTGGGTCTTCTTCAGCAGTGGAGTGAGCGCCTGAGTCAGAAAGAAGGGCGCGCGCAGGTTGCTGTTGATCAGTGCATCCCAGTCCTGCTGACTGACCTGGCCCACCGGCGTCGGGTAGAAGCTGGACGCGTTGTTGACCAGCAGATTCAGTCCACCGGTCGCCTGTACCTCGGCTGCAAGCCGCTCCACTTCTGCCATCTCTGCCAGATCCGCCTGCAGCGAGCTGCAGCTGCCGGGGCGGATGGCGTTCAGTTCCTCAGCCAGCTGCTCTGCGTCCGTGGCCGAATGTCGATAATGCAGGATCAGGTCGTAGCCGGCCTGGTGCAGGTGCCGGGCGATGCAGGCACCGATGCGGCGTGCCGCACCGGTGATCAGAGCGCGAGGTGCAGGGTTCATCTCAATCCTCCCGATAGTCGGCACAGAGCTGCTGCTGGCGCCGGGCCAGGGCTTCTCCCAGTGCCTTGCCGGTAAAGCCTTCCGCCATCAAGGCTCGGCTGTCTATCGCCTTGATGGCATTGAGCAGGTGCTCTAGCCGCGACAGGCGGGTTGGCGGCTGATTCGGTTGAATGGCCTGGCTAATGGCCACCAGATCGGGCAGTTGCTCCGGGCGACGCAGCAGATCCAGCCCTTTGATCAGTGCCAGGCGCTGCTCGCCGCTTAGCTGGTCGAAGTGGCTCAGTGCGTCAGCATGCAGGCGGGTTTTCAGTGCCAGATCACGGAAGCGGTTGGGGATGCGCAGGCGTTCGCACAGATCGGTCAGGGCCGTCTGTGCATCCTGGTCGCTGTGGTTTTCGGTCAATACACGAACGAACAGGGCAAAGATGGCTTCTGGTCGATGCGGCGCGGTTTCGGGCAGCCGGGCAATCAGCTGTTGCAGACGGTCGCAGTTCAGCGTTTCGCAGCCAGGCATTACCTTGCCCAGCGCCTCGACCTGCTGCAGCAGGCGGAAAAAGCGTTCCGGTGAGCGGGTTGCCAGTGCGCGTGCGCACTCCTGCCAGACCCGTTCGGGTGTCAGGTGATCCAGCTCGTCACCGGCGCTGAGTTCACGCATCAGCGCCAGCGTTTCCTCGGCGACGGTAAAGCCCAGATGGGCGAAACGAGCATAAAAACGCGCCACGCGCAGTACGCGCAGAGGGTCCTCCACAAAAGCGGGCGACACATGACGCAGCAGACGCTGTTCCAGGTCGTGGCGACCGCCCCAGGGGTCATGCAGCGCGCCATCTTCGCTCTGGGCGATGGCGTTGATGGTCAGGTCGCGGCGGACCAGATCGTCCTCAAGCGTCACGTCCGGGCTGGCGTGGAAGGTGAAGCCGGTATAGCCCTTGCCACTCTTGCGCTCAGTGCGCGCCAGCGCATACTCCTCGCCCGTATCCGGATGCAGAAACACCGGGAAGTCCTGGCCCACCGGCTTGAAACCGTGCGCCAGCATCTCGTCCGGGGTGGCGCCGACCACGACCCAGTCGTGGTCTTTGACCTCCAGCCCCAGCAGTCGATCGCGGACGGCGCCGCCCACCAGATAGATCTCCATCAGCGTTCGCAGCGCTCCGGACACTGGGCGCGCCAGGCTTCGAAACCACCGTCCAGGCTGTAGACCTGTTCAAAGCCCTGGTGGGCCAGGTAGGCCGCTGCCGACTGGCTGCTGATGCCGTGATAGCAGCAGACGATCAGCGGTTTGTCGAAGTCGGCCTGACCGACGTACTCGGGCAGGTTGTGGTTGTTCAGGTTGTAGGCACCACTGATATGCAGTTCGCCATAGCTGCCCTCGTCGCGGATATCGACAATCTGGGCGCCCTGGTCGATCAGTTCACAGGCCTGTTCGGTATTGATGCAGCGATAATCGGTCACAATTCAGTCTCCGGGTGTGCGGTTGCCGGGGCAGGGCTGGCTGAACCAGCTGCCGTCCTCCAGTCTAACGGCAGTGAGGGCATTTCCCCAAACACAGCCGCTGTCGAGGGCGGTCACTGCCTCCATCTGCTTGAAGCCCAGCGCGGCCCAGTGGCCAAACAGCTGGTGGCGCTTCAATGGTTTTTTGCGTGGCTGCTCGAACCAGGGTGCAAACCCCCTGGGCGCTGATTCGATACCGCCGTTGGCCTTGAACTCCAGGGTGCCGTTGGCTTTGATAAAACGCATACGGGTAAAGTAGTTGGTGATAGCCCTGAGGCGATCGACACCGGTCAGATCATCGTGCCAGCAATCCGGCTGGTTGCCATACATCTGCTGGAAAAAGTCGGCTGAGTCGGGATGTTGCAGCGCATCCTCCAGCTCCCGGGCGTACTGGCGTGCCTGCTTCAGCGACCAGATATGCGGGATGCCGGCGTGAGTCATCACATAGCCCAGTGCCTTGTCGTCATGCAGCAGCGGACGCGACTGCAGCCAGTGCATCAGCTCATCGCGGTCGGGTGCAGCGAATATCGGCGCCAGTGTCGGATCAAGCTTGCGCGGATGACCATGATGCAGGGCCAGCAGGTGCAGGTCGTGGTTGCCCAGCACGGTGACGGCACGTTCACCCAACTGTTTGATAAAACGCAGGGTATCCAGTGAGCGTGGACCGCGGTTCACCAGGTCGCCAGTGAGCCAAAGTCGGTCATCGTCGCTGAAGTTGATCTGTTCCAGCAGGCGCATCAGCTCGTCATAGCAGCCCTGGATGTCGCCGATTGCATAGGTCGCCATGGAATTTCCTGTGCTGAAAAGGGAGCGATGATAGCGGACCGGGGCGGGGGAGTGAACCTCTTGCGGTTGCAGTAAAAACGGGCCCCGAAGAGCCCTAATGGATGCATGCTGAATGTTGGACGCAGACCGACCGGTCACTGAGCCGAACGGTCTGCGTTTCGGCGGGATTTATCCCTGGTGCAACTTAAAAGTCGAACGTCTTGCTGAGTGTAAAGATCAGCTTGCTGTCCTTTTCGCCGTCGGAACTGAGTTCATCATCCAGCTGATAGACGTAGGCCAGTCCCAGGTCGACGCCCTGATACGTGGTACCGTAGCCGGCTTCGGCGTAGTCACCGTCGTAATCCTGGCCGAAAGAGCCGTACTTCAGGTAGGCACCTTCGTATTCACCGGTGATGCTGAAGAAACTGTAGTCGGCTTCGGGGCCACTGTTGGCTTCTTCTGTCCCCAGCACGTATTCAGCGCTGATCGGGCCGTAGCCACCGCTGAACACCACTTCATGGAAATCGGTGGCATCGTCCTCGGTGTAGAAATAACCGATATAACCGATGCCGTAGCTGAAACCTTCGTATTCGGCGCTGTAGCCGCCGTACACGTCATATTCCAGCTCGGAGTCATCCAGCTGAGCGCCCCAGGTGCCGACATAGAAACCGTTACCGAAATCATAGTCGGCACCGGCCATCAGGCTGGCAGACGTTACGCCCTGATCAACGCCGCGATACCAGTAGTCACTCATGGCACCCACATTGACCGAGAGTTCGGCGCTTGCAGCAGCGGAGGCTGTCAGCAGGCCGGCAGCGATCAGGCTTTTAGTGAATTTTTTCATCTTTATCCCCTTCGATTTCAAGTGCTCGGCAAACAACATTTGCAGTATGTTGCCTTGCACTTAGCGAGAGCTGTGCCATGATTCATAAAGTCATTATTAAACAGTAGGTTATGAGCTATTTTCGCTTTGTATCCGTGACAGGGTAGGGTCGCGCCATGCACCATTACGGAGCGCAGGGCTCCATTAGGAAGCGCGGCTCGGCACCAGAGGGTGCAGGGCTGTTGGTGTATGGCTTTACCGTAGAGCGCTCAGGGTTGAGGCAGGCTGTATACACCTGTGCTGATCAAGTGCCGGATAGGTTGCGTAATGCTAGGCTTTACAGCTGACGCGAGTCCCTGACTGGGTACAACAGTATTGTTGCTGGCTAACGGGTCTCAATGATCGAAGCAGGAGAAACAGATGAATATACTGATGGTACTGACCTCTCATGACCGCATGGGTGAAACGGGGCATAAAACGGGGTTCTGGCTGGAGGAATTCGCGGCGCCTTACTATGTATTCCACGATGCGGGGGCGAAAATCACTCTGGCCTCGCCAAAAGGCGGTCAGCCACCGGTTGATCCGAACAGTACAGTGCCCGATGCGCAAACGCCGGCAACCGAGCGTTTTAATCAGGACCAGGAGGCACAGCAGGCACTGGCCAACACCACGCTGCTGTCACAGGTGAACGCCAGTGACTACGACGCCATCTTCTATCCGGGCGGCCATGGCCCCTTGTGGGATCTGGCTGAAGATAGCCACTCAATTGCACTGATCAAGACCTTTGTTGAGCAGCAAAAGCCCGTCGGTGCGGTATGTCATGCCCCAGCCGTTTTCAGGCATGTGACCGATACCAGCGGTGCGCCTCTGGTGCAGGGTAAACAGGTGACCGGATTCAGCAATACGGAAGAGGAGGCAGTGCAACTGACCGAGGTGGTGCCCTTCCTGGTGGAAGAGATGCTGAAGCAAAACGGCGGTCAGTATGAGCGTGCCGATGACTGGCAGAGCCATGTCGTGGTTGATGGCCTGCTGGTGACCGGGCAAAACCCGGCGTCTTCCGATGCCTCTGCTGAAGCACTGGTTGAGTTGTTGAACAACTCCCGGCCTTGAAGGGTTAATCAGGGGGTATGTTATGGAGGGCAGGCCCGATGAGCCTGCTCGTCCTGTAAGCGCACAAACGAAAAAACCGGCACCTTTCGGTAACCGGCTTTCTCTAAATTTGGTA
>CAYMHL010000061.1:4877-13084 GCA_964390205.1 uncultured Marinobacterium sp. | reverse complement strand
AAGACTGACGCTTCTTGTGATGAAAAAGGCAGCCCTGGTGGCTGCCTTTTTTGTTGATTTGGCACTGTTGATCTGGTTTTGTTGATCCAGGTATTCGCCTTTTGCGGGACGGGTCCATAGAATTGGGCGTTCTGAATGGCAACTGAATGGATTGCGGGGTGTGCATGCGCAGGCTGGGGACATTGCTTGGAATTCTGGTGCTGGTGACAGCAGCGGCATACGGGGTGTACTGGTACCAGGTCAAGAGCAAGGTTGATGAGCTGGTGCAGCAGCTGTCACCCTTTGCCGGCGTTCAGTACGCAGCCATCTACGCCCACCCGAACGGTACGGTCGGTGTGAATGGGCTGAGTATTGCGCCGCATCAGGTACACGCGCCGATCGAGGTTGAACAGGTCCGCGTACGTGCCGGTGGCCCCCTGGCCTGGGTGCTGGGGGGGAATGAACCGCCGCCCGAGCTGTTTATCAGCCTCAAGCAGGTGGAGCAGAGTCTGGATTCGGCGCTGTTCCATGACCTGCAGAAACAGTTTGACCTGGCCCGTGAAGCCAACCCTCTGCACGTCAGCCCCGAGGCTCTGGGCTGCGGCTCGATTCGTGAATTTGATGTCAACACCACCCGGATGATGGGCTATCGCGATCTGGTGATGGATATCGATCTGCACTATCGCGGCGATGAAGTGGCACGCAAGGTACGCTTCGAAGCTCAGGTGGACATCGAACACATGGGCGATACCCGCATGGAACTGGTGTTCAGCGCTGATCCGGCGCAGTTGAAGAACCCGATGATGGCCAGCGGCAGTGCGCGTTTGGAGCGGCTGCTGATCGATTATATCGACCGGGGTTACAACCAGCGCCAGATCAACCTCTGTGCCCGTGAAGCCGAAATGCGTCCGGCCGATTATCCGGCGCACCACCTGGAGCTGTTCACGCGCTGGCTGGAGGCCAACACCATCGAATTGCCGCCGGGTTGGCTGCAAGCCTACGCCGAGCTGAAGCAGGCGGGGGCGACTTTCTCGCTGGCGGTAAACCCTGTGGGCGGTTTTGGCTCGGCTGAACTGATGATGATGCAGGATCCCCAGTATCTGATCGAAAAACTCAATCCCAGCGTCAAGGTGAACGATACACCGCTGCACCTCGGCGCCGTGAACTGGGAAGAGCTGGCCATGCAGTTCGCCACTGCCGGCAGTGGCGCCAGGGTTGCCCGGGAAGCTGGCCGTGATCAGGAGCCCGCAGAAAACCCGATACCCGAGCAGGCAACGGCCACCGCGAATGCCGAGGTTGTGGCGGCAGAGCCGTTGGCCGTCACTGCTACCCGGACGGCACGCCAACAACCTCCGGCGAAGCGCTTCCAGGCGACACCGCTGGATCAGCTGGATGCTCATGTAGGCGCTAATGTGCGCATCTTTACCTATTTCGGCAATGATGTGGAAGGGCGGCTGATGGCGGTTGAGGAGCAGGGTGTACGTGTACTGCAGCGACTGAATCAGGGCATGGCCGAGTATCCGCTGGAATACAAGCGCATTCAGCAGGTCGAGGTCTATCGTTGACTCGGGACGGGCGGCACACGGCCCGCCAGCCAAAGGCGGCGGATGTTGAGCTGATTGAAACCTGGGTCAGTGTGCTCTGGCTGGAAAAGGGGCTGAGCGAGAACTCGCTGGCCTCCTACCGTCGCGACCTGCGTCATTACGCGCTCTGGCTGAACGGACAGCAGCTTGGTTTGCTCGACGCCGGCCGTGCCGAACTGCAGCAATACCTCAACTGGCGATTGCAGCAGCAGCTCAAAAGCAGTTCCACCTCCCGTCTGCTCTCCTGTCTGCGCGGCTTCTACCGCCATCTGTTGCGGGAGGGTCGGATCGACCTTGATCCCACGCTTAACCTGGACAATCCCCGCAGCGGCCGCCCCCTGCCGAAGACTCTGAGCGAGCAGGATGTGGAAGCGCTGCTGACGGCACCGGATACCGCTGAGCTGCTGGGATTGAGAGATCGCTGCATGCTGGAGCTGCTGTATGCCACGGGGCTCAGGGTCAGCGAGTTGATCGCGCTGCAGCTGGAGCAGATCAACCAGCGCATCGGCGTTATTCGTGTGGTCGGCAAGGGAGACAAGGAACGACTGGTGCCGGTCGGCGATGAAGCCCTGCGTTGGGTCAGGCGTTACCTCGATGAAGCGCGACCGGCACTGGTGCGAGACGTGCGCGAGGAAGCGCTGTTTCTCAGTCAGCGCGGGCAGATGATGACCCGGCAGACTTTCTGGTATCGTGTCAAACGTTACGCGATCGAAAGCGGCATCGACAAGCCGCTGTCGCCCCACGTGCTGCGCCATGCCTTTGCCACCCACCTGCTCAACCACGGTGCCGACCTGCGTGTGGTGCAGATGTTGTTGGGGCACAGTGACCTGTCGACAACCCAGATCTATACCCATGTGGCCAGTCATCGCCTGCAGTCACTGCATCGCGAACATCACCCGCGTGGCTAGGAACTAAAGCGCCCTGTGCGGATCACAGGCGTATAACCCGAATTGATTACCGAGGCTCTCATGCGATCTACCACCCTGACCTCGGCCATGATGCTGCTCCTGACAGGTTCTGTCTGGGCGGCTGAAAGTGCCGAACAAAATATCCGCCAGCAGCTGAGTCAGGTCGACAGCCGGTTGCAGGTGAAAAGTGTCGAACCGGCGCCGGTTGCCGGTCTGTATGAAGTGGTACTCGGCAGCGGAGAAACCCTTTATGCCGACATGCAGGGACAGTACCTGCTGGCCGGTCAGCTGTTCAAGGTTGATGCCGAGCAGGGGCTGGTCAACCTGACCGAGCAGAAGCGCAATCTGGCACGCCAGGCCGCCGTGCAGGCGCTGGATGAAGCCGATCTGGTGGTATACAAGCCGGAGGGCGAGGTCAAGGCCACCCTCAACGTGTTCACCGATGTGGATTGTCCCTACTGCCGCAAGCTGCACGATGAAGTGCCGGCGCTGAACAAGATGGGCGTGCAGGTAAACTATCTGGCCTTTCCGCGCGGAGGCCCCGGCTCGCCGGCACACCTGAAGATGCAGACCATCTGGTGCGGCACCGAGGCCGAGCGTCGCGAACGTATGGATGCGATCAAGGGCGGTGAGCGCCTCGATAACGAGACCTGCGACAACCCGGTGCTGGACCAGTACATGCTGGGCCAGAAGCTGGGCGTGACCGGTACGCCGGCGCTGATTACCGATGACGGTACTCTGTTGCCGGGGTATATGCCGGCGGCACGGCTGCAGCAGGTACTCAAGCTGAACTGAGGCGCTGACGCCGATCCGTGACGACAAGGGCGGGCATACATAGTGTATGACCCGCCTTTTCGCTATAATGGAGCCCATTTTTTGACCGTCTGTCGGCGGTGACTGAACTGTTTGCGACGAACTATCTGCGAGGTGTTGGCTTGAAACCGGTAAAAGTAGGGATCTGTGGTCTGGGAACCGTCGGTGGCGGTACCTTCAATGTCCTGACGCGAAATGCAGAGGAGATTTCCCGGCGTGCCGGGCGTCATATTGTGATCGAACAGATTGCGACGCGCAGTGACAACCCGGCCTGCGATACCAGCGGCATGCAGATCACGACCGATGTGTTCGAGGTCGCAACCAACCCCGAAATCGATATCGTCATTGAACTGATCGGTGGCTACGACACCGCCCGTGATCTGGTGATGACGGCGATCGAAAACGGCAAGCATGTGGTCACTGCCAACAAGGCGCTGATCGCCGTGCACGGCAACGAGATCTTCGAAGCCGCTCAGGCCAAAAACGTCATGGTGGCGTTTGAAGCTTCGGTGGCCGGCGGTATTCCGATCATCAAGGCGATCCGTGAAGGCCTGGCGGCCAACCGGATCAACTGGCTGGCCGGCATCATCAACGGCACCGGCAACTTCATCATGACCGAAATGCGCGAGAAGGGTCGCGAGTTTGCCGATGTGTTGCAGGAAGCTCAGGCGCTGGGTTATGCCGAAGCCGATCCGACCTTCGATGTCGAAGGTATCGACGCCGCACACAAGCTCACTATCCTCGCCTCGCTGGCGTTCGGTATCCCGCTGCAGTTCAGCAAGGCCTACACCGAAGGCATCAGCAAGATCACGCCGCAGGATATTCAGTACGCCGAGGAGCTGGGCTATCGCGTCAAGCACCTGGGCATTACCCGTCGTACCGACAAGGGCATCGAACTGCGCGTGCACCCCACGCTGATCCCGAAGAACGCGCTGCTGGCCAACGTCAACGGCGTGATGAATGCCGTGCTGGTGGATGGCGATGCCGTCGGCCAGACCCTTTACTACGGTCCGGGTGCCGGTGCTGAAGCTACGGCCTCTGCCGTGGTGGCCGATGTGGTGGATGTGGTGCGTACCCTGACCGCCGACCGCGATAACCGCGTTCCGCATCTGGCGTTCCAGCCCTCGGCGCTGTCCGATGCGCCGGTGCTGCCGGTGGATGAAACCACCAGTGCCTACTACCTGCGCCTGCAGGCAGTGGAGCGTCCGGGTGTGCTGGCCCACGTGACCCGTATTCTGGGCGAGAAGGGCATCAATATTGAAGCAATCATCCAGAAACAGACCACCGAAGCGCAGGTGCCGGTCATCATGCTGACCCAGCGCGTGGAAGAGCGGATGATGAACGAAGCGATCCGCGAGATCGAAGCGCTGCCGGATATCCTCGGTGAAATCGTGCGTATCCGTGTCGAGCTGCTGGCTGACTGAGGCTGATTTGAGGAAGCAACTGCAATGAATTACATCTCTACTCGCGGCCAGGCGCCGAAACTGAAATTCGCTGACGTATTGCTGGCGGGTCTGGCCAGTGATGGCGGTCTCTATGTGCCGGAAACCCTGCCCACATTTTCCCAGGAAGAGATCGCCTCCTGGGCCGGTCTGTCCTATGCCGAACTGGCGTTCAAGGTGATCAAGCCGTTCGTCGATGACTGCATCAGCGATGCCGATCTCAAGCGCATGATCGACGAGACCTATGCCGTGTTCAACCACAGCGCCGTGGCGCCGCTGAAGGAACTGGGCACCAACGAATGGGTGCTGGAACTCTTCCATGGCCCGACGCTGGCGTTCAAGGACTTTGCGCTGCAGCTGCTGGGCCGCCTGATGGATCACGTGCTGGCCGAACGCGGCGAGCGTCTGGTGATCATGGGTGCCACGTCCGGTGATACCGGCTCTGCCGCCATCGAAGGCTGCCGTCACTCCGAACATTTGGATATCTTCATCCTGCACCCGTACAACCGGGTGTCCGAAGTACAGCGCCGCCAGATGACCACGGTGCTGGCCGACAACGTGTTCAACATCGCGCTGGAAGGCAATTTCGACGACTGCCAGCAGATGGTCAAGGACAGCTTTGCCGATCAGAGCTTCCTCAACGGCCTCAAGCTGGGTGCGGTCAACTCGATCAACTGGGCGCGCATCATGGCGCAGATCGTCTACTACTTCTCGGCCTCGCTGGCCGTGGGTGGCCCGCACCGTCCGGTGTCCTTCTCGGTGCCGACCGGCAACTTCGGTGACATCTTCGCCGGTTACCTGGCCAAGCAGATGGGTCTGCCGATCGAACAGTTGGTGGTCGCCACCAACCGCAACGACATTCTGCACCGCGTGATCAGCGGCAACGACATGTCCAAGGGCGAGCTGGTGCATACCCTGTCGCCGTCCATGGATATCATGGTCAGCTCCAACTTCGAGCGTCTGCTGTTCGACGTCTACGGCCGTGACGGTGCTGCCATCAACGATCTGATGGCGCGTTTCAAGACCGAGTCCGTGCAGCTGGATCCGGCACAGTGGGAGCAGGTCCGCGAGCTGTTCGACAGCCGTGCGGTCAGCGACGAAACGACCTGCGAAGTGATCCGTGATGTCCATGCCGAAACCGGCTACCTGCTCGATCCGCACACCGCTATCGGCGTTCAGGCCGCCCGTGAGTGCTGGCGCGACAAGTCGGTGCCGATGATCACCCTGGCTACGGCGCATCCGGTCAAGTTCCCGGAACCGGTGGTCAAGGCCGGTCTGGAATCGCCGCAGCTGCCGGCACACATGGCGGACCTGTTCGAGCGTGAAGAACGCTACGAAGTGCTGGCCAACGATCTCGCCGGCGTGCAGGCGTTCATCGCCGGTCATGCTCACCGCGACTGATCGCTGAGCCCCTCAGAGACGGCGGATCTGTTCAGGCAGGTCCGCCGTACTGCGTTTTACCCCTTTCCCCTGCCTCTCTGTTATCAGCCGGACTGTCCTGCATGAGTGTATCCGATCCCATCATCGAACAGCGGCCGCTCCAGGTCGACCCTGCCCACCCCAATCTGAGTGGACTCGACCCGGTACTGGCGCGCGTTTACGCCGCCCGTGGCATCGATGATCCGGAGCAACTGGGGCGACGGCTGCAGGAGCTGTTGCCGGATAGCCGCATGAAGGGCATCCCGTCGGCGGTGGAGCGGCTGCTGATCGCGTTTGAACAGCGTCAGAAAATCCTTATCGTTGGCGACTTCGATTGCGATGGCGCCACCAGCACCACGGTGGCGCTGCTGGGCCTGCGCATGCTGGGTGTGGCCGAGGTGGACTATCTGGTGCCCAACCGCTTCGAGTACGGGTATGGCCTCAGCCCGGAGATCGTCGACGTGGCGGCCCAGCGTTCGCCGGATCTGCTGATCACGGTGGACAACGGTATCTCCAGCATCGAGGGCGTTGCCCGCGCCAATGCGCTGGGCATCGATGTGATCGTCACCGACCACCATCTGGCCGGTGCCGAGCTGCCCGAGGCCTGTGCCATCGTCAATCCCAACCAGCCCGGCTGCGAGTTTATCGCCAAGTCCACCTGTGGCGTCGGCGTGATCTTTTATGTGCTGATCGCGCTGCGTCGGGCGCTGAGCGAGCGCGGCTGGTTCAACGGCCAGGCGCCCAATCTGGCCAGCCTGCTGGATCTGGTGGCGCTGGGCACGGTGGCTGATGTGGTACCGCTGGAGCGCAACAACCGTGCACTGGTGTGGCAGGGGCTGCAGCGCATTCGCGCCGGTCAGGCCCGTCCCGGTCTGCTGGCGCTGATTGAAGTTGCCGGCCGCCGCCGTGATCGTCTGGTCGCCAGCGATCTGGGCTTTGCCATCGCCCCGCGCCTGAATGCGGCAGGGCGTCTGGAAGACATGTCGATCGGTATCGAGTGTCTGCTGGAAGAGAACTACGACCGTGCGCTGTCCATGGCGCGGGAGCTGGACGAGTTGAACCGGGAACGGCGCGGCATCGAGCAGGAGATGCAGCAGCAGGCACTGGAGCTGCTGGGTCGACTCAGTCTCAATGACCGTGAACTGCCCTTTGGTCTTTGCCTGTATGACGAGTACTGGCATCAGGGCGTGATTGGCATTCTCGCCTCGCGCATCAAGGAGCGGGTACACCGCCCGGTGATCGCCTTTGCCCCCGGTGACGAAGGCGAGATTAAGGGGTCAGCCCGCTCCATCAACGGTTTCCATATCCGCGACGGCCTCGATGCTGTCGCGGCGAAACATCCGGGGCTGCTGAAAAAGTTCGGTGGCCACGCCATGGCGGCGGGATTGACCATCGCCGCCGAAGATCTGCCTGCGTTCAGTGATGCCTTCGATGCCGAAGTGCGTCGCCAGCTGGACGCACAGGATCTGACCCAGCGCATTCTCACCGATGGTGAGCTGGCCGAATCCGCCTTCAGCATGGAGCTGGCCGAAGCGCTGCGCAACGCCGGTCCCTGGGGGCACCAGTTCCCCGAGCCCCTGTTTGAGGGCCGCTTCCATCTGCTGCAGCAGCGTATCGTCGGCCAGCGCCACCTCAAGCTGGTAGTGATGCCCGAAGGCGGCACCCTGGCGCTGGATGCCATCGCCTTTAACGTGGATACCCTGGTCTGGCCCGATGAATCGGTGCAGAAGGTACGGCTGGTGTACCGGCTGGATGTGAACGAATTCCGCGGCCAACGCAGCCTGCAGCTGATGGTGGACTGGATCGGCGAGGAGTAACGGGCTGTATTGGCCGATCAGGCATAACATTGACCTACATTGGAAGTGTCGTTTTATTTCAGCTTGGGCTAGGATACGCGCCCTGTTTTGATACCCACTTAACCGGTCGGATGCTGGCCGAGGAGACCCCATGCACGAACTCACCCTGGAAGAATTGACTGCACTGTTGAATGTCTTTGACCGTGCCGGTGCCGGCCAGGATGCCATCGAAGCCGATCTGCTGACGCGCATCAAGGCGCAGCATGC
>CAYMHL010000061.1:0-4777 GCA_964390205.1 uncultured Marinobacterium sp. | reverse complement strand
GGAGCCCATGTCAGCGCCTCGGGCGGGGTGGAAAATGCGCCGCTGAACGCAGCGAAAATCGGTGCCAACGCCTTTGCGCTGTTTACCAAGAACCAGCGCCGTTGGGACGCCAAGCCGCTGACCGGCAAGAGTATCAAGGCGTTCAAGGCCAACTGTGAGCGACTGGGGTTCAGCGCCGATCAGATCCTGCCGCATGACAGTTACCTGATCAATCTGGGCCACCCGGAAGCAGAGGCACTGGAAAAATCCCGCGCGGCCTTTGTCGACGAGATGCAGCGCTGCGAACAGCTGGGCTTGAAGCTGCTCAACTTCCACCCGGGCAGCCATCTGCGCAAGGTCGATGAAGCCACCTGTCTAAGCACCATCGCCGAGTCGATCAATCTGGCGCTGGCGCAGACCGAAGGCGTGGTCGCGGTGATCGAAAACACCGCCGGGCAGGGGTCCAATCTGGGCTTTCGCTTTGAACAGCTGGCGGCGATCATCGATCAGGTGGAGGACAAGTCTCGTGTCGGCGTCTGCCTCGACACCTGTCATACCTTTGCTGCCGGCTATGATCTGCGCACTCCGGAAGCCTGCGAGCACACCTTTGCCGAGTTCGAGCGTATCGTCGGCTTTGAATACCTGCGTGGCATGCACCTGAACGACTCCAAGGGTGCGCTGGAGAGCCGCATCGACCGCCACCACAGTCTGGGGCAGGGCGAGATCGGCTGGGCGGTGTTCGAGTACATCATGCGCGACAGCCGCTTCGAAGGCATACCGTTGGTGCTGGAAACCATTGAACCTGAAATCTGGGCTGACGAGATACAGCAGCTGCGTGCGCTGGCGGCCGGCTGAGGCCGCTCTGTCATCCTGCTGTCATTGAACCGACATAGACTGCCCGGCTGTCATGCAGTAGTCGGGGACCGGGATGCAGTTCAACCCAGCACAGATCAATGATTCTCAGCAGATGGCCGAACGGCTGGAATTGACGCGAATACTGGAGCAGGCGCTGCTCTATCCGCACTTCCAGCCGATCATCAACCTTCAGACCGGCCACCTCTTCGGCTATGAAGCACTGATTCGCGGCCCCGAAGACAGTCCCCTGCACCGACCTTATGCGCTGTTCCAGGCGGCCCTGCAGGCGGGGCGCGAGCTGGAACTGGAGCACCTTTGCCGCCAGCGTTCACTGGAGGTTTTTGCCCGGCTGGGGTCCGATGCCACGCTGTTTCTCAATGTGTCGGCCGCCTGGCTGGCATCGCCTGCGCATCAGCCGGGCTTTACCCTCGACCTCCTGCGCCGTTTGGGCATCCCGCAGCAGCAGGTGGTCATCGAATTGTCCGAGCAGCATCCCTTCGATACCAGTGGCCTGACCCGTCGTGCGGTAGAACATTACCGCAGCATGGGCTTTCGCATCGCCATCGATGACCTGGGTACCGGCTATTCCGACCTTAAACTCTGGTCCGAGCTGCAGCCGGAGTACGTCAAGATCGATCAGCATTTCATCCGTGACCTGGACCGTAACCCGGTTAAGCGCGAGTTCGTGCGTTCGATTGCACGTATAGGGCGTTCACTGCGCTGTCAGGTGCTGGCCGAAGGGATCGAGCAGATGAGTGAGCTGCGTGCGCTGCAGGCGCTGGGGGTTCCCTGTGGGCAGGGCTATCTGTTGGGGTATCCCCAGGTCCGGCCTGAGGTGGCGTTGATGCCGCAGCAGATTCGCCCGCCACTGCACCGACGCTCCGGCCAGGTGTTTCGGCGTGCCTTTTGGTCACGGCTGCCCGGTCGCAGCCTGCTCGGCCTGGACTGACCGCCGGGCACTGGGGTCTCCTGGTCGGCAGTGGTATAGTCGCTGTCTGATTCTAGCGTACCAAGGTGAACCCCATGTCCACGGTTTGGAACCCCGAATTCGACCAGCGCGATGTGCGTCTGGAGCAGGATGAGCCCCTGTACCAGGGCTTTTTCCGCCTGCACCGGCTGACGTTGAGCCACCCCCGCTTCGAGGGCGGTCGGGTGCGGGTCCAGCGCGAAATCTTCGATCGTGGCGACGCCGTCTGCGTGCTGCTTTATGATCCTCTGGCTGATGCCGTGGTGCTGGTGGAACAGTTCCGTGCCGGTGCTCTGGGCAAGGTCGACAGCCCCTGGCTGTTGGAGCTGGTCGCCGGCATGGTTGAAGCAGGCGAATCCGCTGAAGCGGTGGCTCGGCGTGAAAGTGTGGAAGAAGCCGGCGTCGAGCTGGGCCCCGTGTTTCCGATCACCGGCTATCTGCCCAGCCCCGGCGGCTGTGATGAATGGATCGATCTGGTCTGTGCGCTGATCGATTCCACCGGCGTCGGCGGTGTCCACGGTCTCGACAGCGAGGGCGAGGATATCAAGGTGCATGTGATCGCGGCAGAGGATGCCTTTGCCCTGGTACGCGCCAACAAGCTGAACAATGCTGCTGCGATCATCGCCTTGCAGTGGCTGCAACTCAACCATGGACGGCTGCAACAGATGCGGGTGTCCGATGAAACGTAAGTATGTGCCTGACCTGAAACGGCAGATGGCCCAGGGCGAAGCCAACTATCTGCGCCTGCTCAAGCTGCTGCCGGATCTGGATCACTGCGATCAGCGCGAGTTCCAGGTGATGGTCGACAACCAGCGCGTGCGTGTACGCCTGGAAGTGGATGAACGCTTCACCTACACCACCAGTGTGGTGGTGTCTCAGCAGTATGAAAATGCCTCCGCCTGGCTGGAATCGCCCCGTCTGGTGGTGCGGCTCTACCATGATGCGCGCGTGGCCGAGGTGATCTGCACCCGCCAGCGGCGCCAGCTGTCCGGCGTCTACCCCTATCCCAACCGGCAGATGCATCAGCCTGACGAGAAGGCCCAGCTCAACGCTTTCCTCGGCGAGTGGCTCAGCCACTGCCTGGCCCATGGCCAGCTGCTGGAAGAGGTGTTTGCCGAGTGAGTCTGCGCATTCTGCAGCTGAGTGACTGCCATCTGCCAGCCGAGGCCGGAACGCTATATCACGGCCGCGACCCTGACCGGACACTGGAGTCTTTGGTGCAGGCACTCACTAAAGAACCTGCGTTTGACCATATCCTGCTGACCGGAGACCTGACCCACCATGCCGGTGTGGCAGCTTACCGACGACTGCTGACGATCATCGGGCCTCTGGTCGGAGAACGTCACTGGCTGCCCGGCAACCATGATGACCGGGCCACCCTTGAAACTGCCGACCCCGATGGCCGGCTGGGGTGTAAAGAGGTCGAGCTGGATAAGCACTGGACACTGCTGCAGCTGGACACCACCGCCCACCCGGATGGTCGCGGCAGCGGGTCGCTCGCCGATGCGGAGCTGGACTGGCTGCAGCAGCGTCTGGCCGCCCTGCAGAACCGCCATATCCTGCTGGCGCTGCATCACAACCCGGTGGCGACCGGCAGTCGCTGGCAGGATGAGATTCGCTTGGGCAACCCTGAGGCACTGCAAGCCCTGCTGGCAAGCGCGCCCCAGGTGCGAGGGCTGGTCTGTGGCCATCTGCATCAGGCGCTGGCGCTTGAATGTGCCGGACGTCCGCTCTGGTCGGCACCCTCCACGGTGATCCAGTTTGCCCCTCGCTGTGACTGTTTCACTCTGGAAACCGATCCCTTGCTGTCTGCCCCCGGCTGCCGCTGGTATGAACTGGCCGCTGATGGCAGTATTCAGGCCCGGGTATTGCGCTTATCCACCGAGGTTGAGGAGATCATGCAGAATGTCTGAGCCGGTCATTATCTATGCCCACGGCTTCAACAGTTCACCGCAGTCGTTCAAGGCACGTCTGCTGCAGTCGGTGATGCAGGCGCAGGGGCGTGGACAACAGCTGCGCGTACCGGCACTGTCGCACTGGCCCGCTGAAGCGATCGAGCAGCTGCAGGCCGAGATCGATGCCGCGCAGGGGCCGGTGACGCTGGTGGGCAGTTCACTGGGCGGCTATTACAGCACCTGGCTGGTGGAGCACAACCCCGGCGTGCGCGCGGTGCTGGTCAACCCGGCGGTACGCCCCTTTGTGCTGCTGGAAGCCTGGCTGGGACAGAATACCAACCTCTACACCGCGGACAACTACGAGCTGACCGGGGAGCATCTGGCCCAGTTGCAGGCGCTGTACTGTCCACAGCTGCAGCACCCCGAGCGCTATCTGCTGCTGGTACAGACCGGCGATGAAACCCTGGATTATCGTGAAGCTGTGGATAAATATGCCGCCAGCACCCGGTTTGTGCAGCCGGGCGGCAGTCATGGATTTGAACATTTTGAGGCGCTGATTCCGGCGCTGCAGGCGTTTGCCGAGGGTCGCGTTGAGCTGCCCGAGCCTGTAGCCCTGCCGGTATCGGCCCCCTGAACAGGAACACCCGATGTCGAAGCAATATAACGCCGATGCGATAGAAGTCCTCAGTGGTCTGGACCCGGTGCGCCGCCGTCCCGGCATGTATACCGAAACCGATCGTCCCAACCACCTGGCTCAGGAAGTGATCGACAACTCGGTGGACGAGGCGCTGGCCGGGCATGCCAAACAGATCGATGTCTGCCTGCACGAAGACGGCTCCCTCAGCGTGGCCGACGATGGCCGCGGCATGCCGGTGGATATCCACCCGGAAGAGGGCGTCAGCGGGGTGGAGCTGATTCTGTGCAAGCTGCACGCCGGCGGCAAGTTCAACAACGACAACTACAACTACTCCGGCGGTCTGCACGGGGTGGGGGTGTCGGTGGTGAACGCCCTGTCCAAGCTGCTCAATGTGGAGATCAAGCGTGACGGTCAGGTGTACCGCATCGGTTTTGCCGATGGCGA
>CAYMHL010000060.1:6134-13331 GCA_964390205.1 uncultured Marinobacterium sp. | reverse complement strand
AAGCACGCTACCCCTTTGCACCGGTCATGAGAGGTGTGGTTCTGGCAATTCTGGCCGCTGCAGCCATCTGGGCCCTGATCAATCTGCTCTAATTGATGGCGATTGATGAGGCCCTGTGCTCAGCAAAATGAGCCTTCAGCACAGCAAAAAGAGCCTTCAGCAACAAGACTATCCAGCAAAAAGGGCGCCGCAGCGCCCTTTTTCGTCAGTACCGAACCGAAAGGCTCAGTCCTTGAAGTTGTCGTGGCAGCCCTTGCAGGTCTTGCCGACTTCACCCAATGCCGGACGGATCTGGTCCATGTCACCGGTCTTGGCAGCAGCGGCCAGCGCATCGGCGGTTTCGATGAATTTGTTCATGCCACCTTCAAACTGGTCCCAGTTTTCTTCGATAGCCGGCAGTGCATCGGTTTCGCCCTCATAGGAGCCGGCAACAAAGCCTTCCAACGGCAGTTTGCTCAGCTGAGCCACGATATCGGCGCGACGGGCAAAATCTTCGGCATCGTAATCCTGTTTACCCTTGACCACTTCGCCCATAGTGCCGAAGTGCCATTTGACGGCACTGAAAACACCCTGACGGTAGTTGATCGCATCTTCCGGCTTGGCGGCGATCGCCGTGGTGCTTACAGCAGCCAGAAGACCTGCCAATCCCATTGCAGCAATTTTGTTCATTGTGGTTTCCCTTTCTCGATGTGTCAGACGTGAGTCACGTATTAGATCATACTAATCCATGAAATCAATGCTGCTCTCATGAACAGCTCCTTGCCAGGCCATAGGGTATACTTCAGCCTGATTCGGCCTTACCTCTGGCCCTGACAAGGATACAAAGTTCCATGCCGCTTATCATTCGCTTGCTCGTTCCTTTCGCCCTGGGCTATTGGCTGTCCTATGTATTTCGGGTGATCAACGCCGTGGTGGCACCGGCCATCATGCAGGACCTGGACATCGACAGCGCGACCCTGGGCTTTATTTCCAGCGCCTATTTTCTGACCTTCGCCGCCTGCCAGATACCGCTGGGGATCCTGCTGGACCGCTACCAAACCCGGCACGTGGCGGCATCGCTGTTGCTGTTTGCCGCCGCCGGCAGCCTGATCTTTGCCCTGGCCGACTCCAGTCTGATGCTGTGGATAGGCAGAGGACTGATCGGCATCGGCGTTTCGGCCTGCCTGATGGCCGCGTTCAAAAGTTACGCGACCTGGTTGAAAACGGAGCAGCTGCCGTTGATCAACGGCCTGCAGTTGACCAGTGGCGGTCTGGGCGCCCTGACCGCAACGGCGCCAGTGGAGTGGGCGCTGCAACACACCGACTGGCGCAGCCTGTTCATGGTTCTGGCGCTGATCAGCCTGTTGATCTCGGTGTTGATCAGCCGCTGGATTCCCTTGCGTGAGCAACGCAGCGATCCACCGAGTATGCTGACCCAGCTGCGCCAGACGCTGACCGTCATTCGTACGCCTGCGTTCTATCAACTGGCGCCGGCCAGCATGCTGTCGCAGTCGGTATTTATTGCCACCCAGTCACTCTGGGCCGGCATCTGGCTACAACAGGTCAACAACCTCAACGCCGCCGACGCAGCTCAGGTACTGTTGCTGTCGGCAGCCAGCATGGTGGCGGGTTTTCTTGGACTGGGGGTCATTGCCAGCCGATTGAACCGTTTGGGCATCAGTACCCAAAGCGTCAGCTTTATGGGCATGATCGGCTTTCTGCTTGCGTTGCTGTGGATTCAGCTGCACCCGGAGCGTGCGGACAGTCTGGCCTGGATGCTGTTCGGCTTTTTCGGCACTTCGGGCACGCTGATGTTCGCCGGACTGGCGCAACAGTTCCCCACGGAGATCAGCGCCCGCGTCAGTACCAGCCTTAACCTGGGCATTTTTCTCGGCGCATTTCTGGTGCAGTGGGGCATGGGTGCCATCATCGCGGTCTGGCCATCAGCCAATGGTGTGGACTATCCGACCGAAGCCTACCGTGCCGCCATGGCGGCCGCAACGGCACTCCAGGCACTCAGTCTGGGCTGGTATCTGCTCTGCCGCCTGCGGCCCAATCAGGCATCGAAGGCCGAAATCACCTGAGGCAACCAGCGGCGCAGACGTTCTTCCGTCTCGCCGTGCTGGCCGTCTTCATCCAGCGCCAGACCGACAAAATGCTCTCCATCCTCGGTCAGCGCACGGGAGGCCTCGAAGCGGTAGCCCGCCACCGGCCAGTTAACCACCACCTGGGCGCCACAGCTCTGTACCTGCTGACAGAGTGCGCCCATGGCATCCAGGAACCACTCGCCGTAGCCAAGCTGATCACCGAGACCGAACAGGGCGACACGTTTGCCACTGAGATCCAGTGCCGATAACACCTCCCAGTGTTCATCCCAGTCTTCCTGCAGTTCGCCAAAGTCCCAGGTCGGTATCCCCAGAATCAGACAGGGATACTCGGCCATGGCCGCCACGCCTTCCACGGCGATATCGTGCAGGCGAATCCGATCGGGCAACAGGGCCGCAATCCGGTCCGCAACCTGCTCCGTGTTGCCGGTGGTACTGGCATAAAACAAACCGATACTGGTGGCCATATTGTCCATTCGAACTCTCCATCCCGCAGTCTCAAGCCGGGAAAGCCTCCCGAACTCCACATCCAGAACTCCACATCCAGATAAACAAAAAGCAGCCACCGGGGCTGCTTCTGATATCCGTTGTTGGCTGCAACTTTACTTCTTGGTGGTGAAAGCCTCAAGTGAGCTTTGTGTCAGCTGCTGGATCGCCTGCTGGGCAGCGTTCAGCGCTTTCATGTTCTGCTCGTTGGCGGCCTTCAGCGTGGTCTCGAGTTCCTTGGCATAGGCCTGCTGCAACTGGATCAGGTCATTGGGGGTCTGGCATTTCTGCAACTCACTGGTCTGCTGCATGGTGGCTTCAAGGCAGGACTTGGTGAATTCCATCTGCTGACGTGTCAGCTCTTCCAGCATTTTGGTCTGAATGCCCACCAGCTCACGAAACGGAGCCATGGATTCATTGAATTGTTTGGTCATATCCTGAAACATGGGTAAGCCCCCCTTGGCTATTGTTATTAATACTTCCAATTAATCATTGTAGACTGAAAGCCGCAAGCAAATTTTGCCTGAGGCAAGATGTACATCAGCTTTTCGACGGCACATATTTTTCACTGTACTTTTCCACTGTGCTTTTTCAACTTTACTAAAGAGGTATTTCCATGCGCATGCTGCATACCATGTACCGGGTAACCGACCTGGACAAGTCCCTGGCTTTTTATACCGAGGTATTGGGGATGCGTCTGCTGCGACGCAAGGACTATCCGGAAGGCAAGTTCACTCTCGCCTTTGTCGGCTACGGCGATGAAGCGGAAAACACCGTACTGGAACTGACCCATAACTGGGACACCGATGAGTATGACCTGGGTACCGGTTATGGTCATATCGCCATCGAGGTCGATGATGTTTACCAGGCCTGTGACCAGATCAAGGCCCGCGGCGGTCAGGTAGTCCGCGAAGCCGGACCGATGAAGAACAGCAACTCGGGTACCATTCTGGCGTTCGTCAAGGATCCGGATGGCTATTTGATCGAACTGCTCAGCCCGCAGCGCAAGGACTGACCTGAACGGGGCACCCTGCCGACCCGGTGTCTGCCGGATGCCCCGCCCTGCCCGCACCTTAAGGCTCCCGAGCCGCAAACCGAGCCTGCAACCGGTTGCACAAGCCACGCCCCATTACAAGACGGGTGCCGCAGAGCACGATTTTCCTGTAGAATCAATATTAGCAACACCTTATCGAGAAGGTGATACCGGTGAAGGCCTTGCAAGCGTTGGGCCGGGCTTCTGGCCCCGGGCAAGCCCTCAGTAAACGGTGGTGTTCCAGCTGTATATATTCGGCGGAAGCCGTTCCGAACGACTTCCTGATATGCATCAACATGATGACGAAGGCATGGCTTTAATGAACAAATCCGCACTTCTTGCAGCGGCCGGGCTGCTGTTTACTCTGCATATTACTCCTGCCGGCGCAGCCAGCATCGATGCCGCCAAGCGCGCGATCGATGCCGGTGACTACGCCAAGGCGCAAGCTGAACTGCAAACACTGGTCAAGTCTCAGGACCCGGACGCACTGAATCTCCAGGGTCAGATGTATGAGAACGGCTGGGGTGTCGAGCAGGATACTGACCGTGCCCGCCGCCTCTACGAACAGGGCGCCCGTCAGGGTCACCTGGACAGCGTCAACAGCCTGCGTGCACTGAAAAACAAGGAGTATCAGGTCGAGTTTGAGCGTCTGCTGCCGCTGGCCGAACAGGGTGACGGCGAGGCCCAGAACCGTATCGGTGAAATGTACGAATTCGGCTATGGCGTCTCCCGTGACAACGACAAGGCACTGGAGTGGTTCCGCAAGGCCGCCGAACAGGATGTGGTTGCCGCCTGGCACAATGTCGGCCGCAGCTACAACTTCGGTACCGGTGTCGCTCAGGACTACGCCGAAGCCGAAAAGTGGTACCGCAAGGCCGCCGAACAGGGCTATATGGAATCCATGTTCTTCCTCGGCACCCTGTACTCCAACGCCCACGGTCAGGATACCAGCGTCGATACCAACATCCTCGCCTACGCCTGGATGCATAACGCCGCTCTGCTGGGCAACAGTACCGCTGCCACCATCGAGACCCGCCTGCTGCTGAAGCTGGACGAGAGCCAACTGGCCGAGGCCAAGGCGCTGGCCGAAAGCTACAAGGCCCGTTACGTGACGCCGTTCAAGTAAATCTTCGATCAGTTGCCTGTCACTGCCTGTCCGGCGCAGAGTCCCTGTGTCGGACAGGCGCGTGTATTTTTACCCCAACACACGTTCTTACCCCAACACACGCCTGTCCCCGCTTTCGATGCCAGGTTCCATTTGTGGTGCTACAATCCGGCCCCAACGCCCAACGTCGGATTCAGGAAGCCTCAGCATGCATCGCCCCTTCAAACAGGAATTCACGCACATAGCCCCCGCTGCATTCATCAAACGTCTGATGGCAATGGTGTATGACAGCCTGCTCGTCATTGCGCTGTGGATGGTGATCGGTGCCATCAGTGTCGGCCTTAACGACGGCGAAGCGATCAGCATCGAGACCAGTTCACGTGCGACCGTAGCCCTGTTCAACTCGGCACTGTTTTGCGCAACCTTCCTGTTTTTTGGCTTTTTCTGGACCCGTAATGGCCAGACGCTGGGCATGCTTGCCTGGCGGCTGCGTGTTCAGACCCTGGCCGGTGGCCGTCTGAGTTGGGGGCAGGCACTGGTACGCTTCATGCTGGCGATTCCGTCACTGGGACTGTTCGGCATCGGCTTCCTGTGGATGCTGCTGACGGATGAACGCCTTAGCCTGCACGATCGCTGGTCGGGCAGCTGCGTGGTACAGCTGCCCAAACCGAACAAGACCGAAACAAAGAACTAACCTGCCCGGCGCAGCAGCCAGAAACCGGCACCGCCACAGAGCAGAATCGGCAACACCACTGCGATCAGCGGCGGAAAGCCGAACACGCTGCTGGCCGGTCCCAGCAGATCCTGGGCAAACTTGAACATCAGGCCGAAAATCACCCCGGCGATGACCCGCTGGCCCACGGTTACGCTGCGCAGCGGGCCGAAAATGAAGGACACGCCGATCAGCACCAGTGCCAGGATTGCCAGCGGCTGCAGCAGCTTGCCCCAGAATGCCAGCAGATAGGTATCGGCACTCACGCCCTGCTCGGCCAGGTATGTGGAGTAGGACCAGAGCCCGCTGATCGACAGATCAACCGGATCGACCACAATCACCGACAGCAGCTCCGGCGTCAGGCCGCTGGTCCAAGCTTCCCTTGCCTGGTTGTCCACCTGAGTGCCTGCTTCCGTAAACAGGGTGTTGCGCACATCCTCCAGCTGCCACTGTCCATCCTGAAAATGACCGATACGGGCAAAACTGGCCTGCGCCAATTGATGGCCATCGCTGAAGCGATAGCGCGTCACACCATGAATCACGCCACGACTTTCAACCGCATTGATGTGAATGAAACTGAGGCCTTCGCGGTGCCAAATACCGTAACGGGAACTCATCACACCGTTGCCGGACTGCTGCAGCGCCCTGAAACTCTGTGCCTTCTGCTCGGTATAGGGTGCAATGAACTGGCCCAGTACCAGCGCAAACAGCGCCAGCAGCATCACCGGCTTGAACACGGCGAGCAGAATACGGGCGGTGGAAAAACCGGCGGCCCGCATCACCGTGAGTTCGCTGTGCGTTGCCAGCATGCCCAGGCCGATCAGGCAGCCGACCAGGCTGGTCAGGGGGATGAATTCATAGATGCGCTTGGGCACGGTCATGCCCAGATAGAGCGCCAGATCAGTCAGGTCATAGTGCTCTGACAGGTCATCCAGCTGATCGAGGAAGGCCGATACCAGATCCAGCCCCACCACGACCAGCAGCACGGCCAGAATGGCCCCCATCACATGACGCGCAATATACCAGTCAAGACGCAGCATCAGCTTTTCCTCCCGCGCAGTGCAGGCAGGGACGGCAGTCGATTCCACACCCGCTGCCAGACACGGTGCCAGAAGTGATCCGCCAGAATCAGATTGGCCGCCAGCAGCAGGAAGGCGGCATGGATGAGCCAGAGTATCCACACCGAGACTTCACCCTCTTCGGCAGAAGAGCGCATGCTGGTCAACAAAGTCAGATAGAGCAGATAGAGGACGATCGACGGGATCAACTTGGCGAAACGTCCCTGACGCGGATTGGTCCGGCTCATGGGCACCGCAATCAGGGTGACAATAAAGGCCAGTACCGGCAGCGACAGTCGCCAGTGCAGTCGCACCTGTTCCGCCAGCTTGTCACTGCTCAGCAACTGCAGCGTTGGCAATGCATCCAGCTCGGTAATTTCACTGGCGATCTCCGCTTCCGGCAGGCTGATGCCGTAGCCTTCGTAGGCGGTACGACTGTAGGTCGCCTGTCCGGGTGTGCCGTCATAACGATAGCCGTCCTGCAGGATCAGGAAGCGACCGCCATACTCGGGGATATACTGACGCTCGGCCCGATCCGCCATCAATACGATCGGCTCGCCGTTTTCGTTGCGCTGGGCGATGAACACTTCCTGCAGCTGGTCGGTTTCGGCGTCGTAGGATTCGGCATAGGTCACCTGACGCCCGCCGGTCTGCGACTGGAAGCGGCCGGGGGTGAGCAGCTCCAGTTCGCTGCGCGACTCCTGAATACTGAACATCTC
>CAYMHL010000060.1:3558-6034 GCA_964390205.1 uncultured Marinobacterium sp. | reverse complement strand
ACAAAACCGGCCTCCATCTTGCCGGTGGCAGCGTTGGCCAGGTATTTGATCAGGCGTGCGCTGGTGATGATCAGCAGCAAAACAGAGGTAACAGCCGCGGTGGAGATCAATGCCTCACGGGCCAGGTAACGGAAGATAATCAAAACAGATTCCCTTTCACCGCCATGGTTTCCAATCGGAGAAATGGTTTATAGTGCGCCCTACATCAACAAAAGAAATCAGCAATATAAGTGGCGCAAAGCCGGTCGGCCCCTTGCCGCATCAGTCGGCGAGATGCGGAGCCGAGAATCGGCGCATTATCGCGCAATCAGCCTGTAAAGTCTTTACGGAGTCGTCATGGATTTTGAGATCGTCAACGGCAGTGTCGAAGCACTGCAAACCGAATGTATCGTAGTCGCGCTGGACGCCGAAGGCACCCTCTGCCCCTCCGCCGCCGCTCTGGACAAGGCCGCCAACGGTTACCTGACCGAGCTGGTCAACAGCGGTGACATCTCCGGCAAGGCGGGCGAGCAACTGCTGCTGTTCAAGGTGCCGGGCATCCAGGCACGCCGTGTACTGCTGGTCGGGCTGGGCAAGAGCGACGAGCGCAAGGATCGCCATTACCGCAAGCTGATCAAGGGCGTTACCGCCACATTGAAGAAGTCCGGCATCACCTCCGTGGTGTTTGCACTGGATGGCTGCGCCAGCTACCGCGACGACGTCTACCGCGAAACCCGCCAGCTGGTGGAGTGGGTCTCTGCCGAATTCTATGTTTACGACGAAACCAAGAGCAAGAAAGCCGACCCGATCAAGCTGGACAGCATTCAGATCCTGCTGACTGAAGCGGATACCGAACTGGGCGAAGGCGCCCTGCTGGATGGCGTTGCCATCGCCAACGGCGTGGATACCGCCCGCGAGCTGGGCAACCTGCCGGGCAACATCTGTACCCCGAGCTACCTGGCCGAGCGCGCCCTGGCGATGGGTGAAGAGTTCGACGACCTCGACATCAAGGTACTGGGCGAAGAGGAAATGGCCGAGCTGGGCATGAACTCCCTGCTGTCCGTCGGCAAGGGCAGCGCTCAGCCGTCACGCCTGATCGTCATCGAGTATCACGGTGGCGAAGCCGACGACAAGCCCCATGTACTGGTCGGCAAGGGCATCACCTTCGACACCGGCGGCATCAGCCTCAAACCGGGCGCGGGCATGGATGAGATGAAGTTCGACATGTGCGGTGCCGCCAGTGTCTTCGGTGCCATGGAAGCCGTGGCCGAGATGCAGCTGCCGATCAACGTGGTGGGCATCGTCGCCGCCGCCGAGAACATGCCGGGCAGCCAGGCCACCAAGCCGGGCGACATCGTGACCACCATGTCCGGCCAGACCGTCGAGATCCTCAACACCGATGCCGAAGGCCGTCTGGTGCTCTGCGATGCCCTGACCTATGCCGGTAAACACTACCAGCCTGCCTCTCTGGTCGACATTGCCACCCTGACTGGCGCCTGCATCATCGCCCTCGGCCACCACGCCACCGGCGTTCTGGCCAATGACAAGGAACTGGCCAGCGCCCTGCTTGACGCCGGTGACTATGCTTCCGACCGTGGCTGGCCGCTGCCGCTGTGGGACGAATTCCAGGAACAGCTGGATTCCAACTTTGCCGACATCGCCAACATCGGCGGACGCCCGGCCGGTACCATTACCGCCGCCTGCTTCCTGTCCCGCTTCACCAAGGAATACCGCTGGGCGCACCTGGATATCGCCGGCGTCGCCTGGAACAGCCACGGCAAGGAAAAGGGTGCCACCGGTCGCTGCGTGCCCATGCTGAGCCAGTATCTGCTGGATCTGGCCGAACAGGTTGAAGTCGACGAGCACGATCACCACCACGAGGCCTGAGTGTGTCCCGCGCAGACTACTACATTCTGCCGGACAGCGATGCCGACAGCCGGGCAGCCTTTCTGTGCCGGCTCTGTGACAAGATCCTGAGCCTCGGGCTCAGGGTCTTCATCAGTACCGAGCATGAAACGGCCGCCCGCCAGCTGGATCAGCAGCTGTGGAGTGCCAAAGCCGACAGCTTTCTACCCCATGTGTTACTGGGCCAGTCGCCGGACTCGCCGATCGAGATCGGTTGGGGTGAACAACTGCCCGATCACCGTCAGGTGTTCGTCAACCTCTCCGGTCGCCTGCCGGACAACGCCTTCCACTTTGAACGCATCGTCGAAATCGTCGTGCAGACCCCCGAGGTGCTCGCCAACCTGCGCGACAACTACGCCCGCTGCCGAGACCATCAGTTCGAGATTCACAACCACGACATGCGCCGTCGGGCTTGAGGCCGGTCAAGCGCGACACTGATGGGCTCGCCTATACTGCATCCGTGATGCAAGGAGCCCTGTCGGATGAAAAAACTGTTCCTGAGCCTTGGCCTGCTGATACTGATTGGCGCCGGCCTCTATGTTCTCAACCGCCCTGCCCCTGTCGAGGTGCGCCTGGTCGATGTCCAGCAAGG
>CAYMHL010000060.1:0-3458 GCA_964390205.1 uncultured Marinobacterium sp. | reverse complement strand
CAACGGATGCCCATCTGCTGGTGGGCTACAGTGCCGATATCGAAGTGATCATCGAGCAACATGCCGAGGTGCTGCGTGTACCGACCGAAACCCTGCTGCAGGGCAACCGGGTGCTGCGTTACAACCAGGCCAGCGGCATTCTGGAAGCGGTTGAGGTCGAGGCCGGACTGGGCAACTGGACCTGGACCGAGATCCGCAGCGGCCTTGATACCGGTGATCGCATCCTGCAGTCGTTGGATACACCGGGCGCCGAAGCCGGTGCCCGGGTGGTACCGACACCATGATCCGGCTGGAGCAGCTGTGCAAGCGTTACCAGCTGGGTAATGAGCCGGTACAGGCGCTGGACCATGTGGATCTGAGCATCACCGCCGGTGAATACCTGTCGGTGATGGGGCCCTCAGGCTCCGGCAAATCCACCCTGCTCAACATGCTGGGTTTGCTCGATACCCCCGACAGCGGTCATTACTGGCTCAACGACGAGGAGATGACCGCGCTGGGCGAAGAAGCCCGCGCCGCCGAGCGCAACCGCCGCATCGGCTTCGTGTTTCAGGCCTATCATCTGATCGACCGACTCAGTGCGCGTGAAAACATCGAACTACCGCTGGTACTCACCGGCACTGCACCCACCGAACGGCGGCAAAAGGTCGACGAACTGCTGCAGCGGTTAAACCTTGATCGCCATGCCAATCATCGTCCCAACCAGCTCTCCGGCGGTCAGCGTCAGCGCGTGGCCATCGCCCGTGCCGTGATTCGCAAACCGGCCCTGCTGCTGGCAGATGAGCCTACCGGCAATCTGGACAGTCATTCCGGTCAGGAAGTGATCGAGCTGCTGGAAGAACTCAACGCCGAAGGCATCACGCTGATCATGGTCACCCATGATGCCAATATGGGGCGCCGGGCGCGCCGTCGACTGTGGATGCAGGATGGCAAGCTGCTGAAGGATGAACAGGATGCGCGGCCCTGACCTGCTGCGCTTCAATCTGCGCCTGCTCACCGGACAGTGGTTCCGCACCCTGATGACCCTGCTGGCCACGGCCGTGGGTGTCGCGGCCGTCCTGCTGCTCACCGGCATGGGCGAAGGCGCCCGCCGCTTCGTGCTGGAAGAATTCAATCTGCTCGGCAACGATGTCCTGATCGTGCTGCCCGGGCGCAAGGAGACCACCGGCGGCCTGCCGCCGTTGACCGGCGAAGGCACCCGCGACCTGACGATCGAGGACGCCGAAGCGCTGCTGCACCTGCCCGGGGTGCGCCGTGTGGCGCCCCTGATCGTCGGCCTGACCGAGGTCGAAGCCGGTGGTCGCAACCGTGAGCTGGTGGTGGTCGGCAGCAGTGCCGAGCTGTTTCACATGCGCCAGATGAAAACAGCTCAGGGCCAGATTCTGCCACCGTTGCCGCTGGATCGAGCCGAGCCGGTCTGTGTCATCGGCCATGAAGTCCGGCGCAGCCTGTTTGACCAGCAGCCGGTACTGGGCCGCTGGCTCAGAACCGCAGACCGGCGCTGCCGGGTGATCGGCGTGCTGGAAGATCGCGGCGTTTCGTTGGGTACCGACCTGAGCGAAGCGGTGATCATCCCCGTGGCCAGCGCTCAACAGCTGTTCAATACCCGGGGCTTGTTCCGCCTGTTTGTTCAGGTGCAGCATCTGGAACTGATCGACAGCGTCAAACCCGCCATTCTCGAACTGATTCAGGCCCGCCATCAGGGCGAGCGTGACATCACTCTGATCACTCAGGACAGTCTGCTCGGCGTATTCGATGACGTACTTCAGTTACTGACGCTGGCGGTCGGCGCCATCGCCGCCATCAGTCTTGTGGTCGCCGGCATTCTGATCATGAACATCACCCTGATCAGCGTCAGCCAGCGCACCCCGGAGATCGGCCTGCTCAAGGCACTGGGCGCCAGCGAGCGCCAGGTTCACCGGCTGTTTCTCAGCGAAGCGCTGATGATGTCATTGCTGGGCGCGCTGCTCGGCGTGCTGATCGGCTACGCCCTGCTCTGGAGCGGTCACTGGCTGTGGCCGCAGTTTCCGGTATCGGTACCGATCTGGGCGCTGACCGGTGCCGTGCTGCTGGCAATCGGCGTGGCACTGGTGTTCGCCTGGCTGCCGGCGCGCAAAGCCGCCCGTCTGCCGCCGGTACTCGCGTTGAAGGGAGGCTGAGATGCGCAGCAACGACTATCTCCGCCTCACCCTGACCAGCCTCAGATCCAGCCGCATGCGTTCTGGCCTGACCATCCTTGGCATCGCCATCGGCATCTGCGCCGTGGTGCTGCTGACCACCCTCGGTGAAGGCCTCAGAGTCTATGTGATGGACAACTTTTCCCAGTTCGGCAGTCGGCTTATCGCCATCAACCCCGGCAAGTCGCAGACCGGCGGTACCGGCGGCCTGCTGGCCAGCACCCGACCGCTGCTGGTTGAAGATGCCTGGAGCCTGCAGCGGCTGCCCTATGTGGAATACGTGGTGCCGGTGGTTCAGGGCAGCGGCGCCATCGAATACGGACGACGGGTACGCTACACCGATATCATCGGCAGCGGCAGCGATATGGCTGCGGCCTGGCGCTTCGAGGTGGCACAGGGGCGTTCACTGCCCGATGGCCGGGAGGGTTATCCACAGCCCTGGGCGGTGCTGGGGCACAAGGTCAAGCAGGAACTGTTCGGTGACAAAAACGCGCTGGGCCAGTTCATCCGCGTCGGCGGAGAGCGCTATCGTGTCGTGGGTATCATGGCGGCAAAGGGACAGATGCTGGGGTTTGATCTGGACGATATTGTCTACATCCCGGTGGAAAGGGCCCTGAGCCTGTTCAATCGCACGGGCGTCATGGAGATCGATGTCTCCTACCGACCGGGCACCACTGCCGAAGCGATGGCGGAGCGCATCCGTCAACGGCTGATCGCTCGCCACGGCGTGGAGGATTTCTCGCTGATCACCCAGGACGAGATGCTCAAGAGTCTGGACCGCATTCTGGCAATCCTCACCCTGGCGATCGGAGGGCTGGGCGGCATTTCACTGGTAGTCGGCGCCATCGGCATTATCACCATCATGGTCACCACCGTACATGAGCGCCGTGCCGAAATTGGCCTGCTGCGGGCGATCGGCGCGACCCAGCGTCAGGTGATGTGGCTGTTTCTCGGTGAAGCGATTCTGCTGGCGCTGATCGGCGGCCTGGTTGGCATCCTCATCAGCGGCCTGGCACTGATCCTGCTGGCGCTGGCCATTCCCGCCCTGCCGATTCAGCTGTCGCCCTTCTATCTGCTGCTGGCGCTGTTGCTGTCGGCACTGGTCGGCCTGATCTCGGGCGTGCTGCCCGCCCGCCGCGCCGCCGGCCTGAATCCGGTACTGGCTCTGCAGAGCGAGTAGGCAGGATGATCCGAGTTAACTTCGTTGGCGTTGGCATTGTGTCCTGTTTTGGCCCGAAGCGGACCAAACGGCAGTTGCGATCCTCTGCGATCACTCCACGATAT
>CAYMHL010000059.1:0-13648 GCA_964390205.1 uncultured Marinobacterium sp. | reverse complement strand
GCCCCGCAACTCAACCTTTGGGATTGAACCCGTTTACAGCCCGGAAATCGCCATGGCCCGCATGAAACGCAAAGCCGATCTGCCCGAGAAAATTTGCCCCGCCTGCAACCGCCCCTTCAGCTGGCGGCGCAAGTGGTCTGACTGCTGGGAGCAGGTACGCTACTGCTCCCAACGCTGCCGCCGTGTGCGTGGTAGCAGCAGCAATGGTCAGAACGGTGATCAGAGCACCTGATCGGTCTGCAGGAAACGTTGCAGAATCCGGTAAAGACCGTGGGCATCCTGGCTGCCGGCCAGTTCACGAATGGAGTGCATGGCAAACTGAGGCACACCAATATCCAGGGTTTTGACGCCCAGTTCCGCCGCCGTGATCGGGCCGATGGTACTGCCACAGGCCATATCGGTGCGCACCACGAAACTCTGCACCGGCACGTTGACCTGCTCCCCCAGATGACGGAAGAGCGCGCTGGTTTCACTGTTGCTGGCATAGCGCTGGTTGGCGTTGATCTTGATCACCGGACCGGCATTGAGCAGCGGACCGTGGTTGCCGTCGTGCTTGTCGCTGAAATTGGGGTGTACCCCATGGGCGTTATCCGCCGAGATCAGCATGGAGCGTGACAACGAACGGTTGCGCTGATCCACATCCGGCAGCACCCGCTCCAGCCACTGACTGAGCATGGGACCCTGGGCACCACAGGCACTCATGCTGCCCACTTCCTCATGGTCGTTGCACACCAGCACCTGTCCCGCAGCCGCTTCGCCACCATCGATCAGCGCCTGCAGACCGATGTAACAGCTGAGCAGGTTATCCAGCCGTGCCGAGGCCAGGAACTCCTGATTCAAACCCACCAGCGCTGCCTTCTGGGTATCATAGAAACAGAGCTCATAATCCAGCACGCGTTCGACGTCCTTAACGCCCTGCGCCTGCAGCCGCTGCTGCAACAGCGCACGAAAGTCAGGCTTGGTGTCGGTCTGCCCCATCACCACCGGCAGATAGGTCTGAGCATTGATGTTGCGGCTGGAGTTGGCTTCACGGTCGAGGTGGATCGCCAGACTCGGCAGCACTGCCACCGGCTGCTCAAAATCGATCAGCGCACTGGTAATGCGCCCGTCTTCGTTGCGGAAGGTTACGCGTCCGGCCAGGGACAGGTCGCGGTCGAACCAGGGATTCAGCAGCACGCCCCCATATACTTCGACCCCCAACTGGAAATAGCCCTGACGGTGCAGTTCCGGTGTCGGCTTGACCTTGAGGCAGGGCGAATCGGTATGCGCACCGATCAGACGCCAGCCAAGATTGACAGCGGCATCCACCGCCGGCTGACGCCAGGCAACAATGGATGAGCCGTTGCGGGTGATGTAGTACCCCTTGCCCGGTTCGGGTGTCCAGCTGTCCGACTCGTCCAACGCGACAAACCCTGCCGCCTCAAGGCGTTTGGCCATGGCGGCTACGGCATGGAAAGGTGTGGGTGATGTATCCAGAAAAGCCTGCAGATCGGCATTGAAATCCGGCAGGGCAACAGCAGCATTCAACATCAGTCAGTCTCCCCGGTCTTGACCACTTCGAGCAGTTCAACCTTGAAAATCAGCGTGGAGTTGGCGGGAATATCCGGTGACGGGCTGGTCGCACCATAAGCCTGCTCCGGTGGCAGATACAACATGGCCGTGCCGCCCTCCTGCATGGTGATCAGGCCGTTGCGCCAGCCACGCACGACCTGTTTCAAGGGGAATCGCGTGGGCTTGTCGCGTTCATAGGAGCTGTCGAACACATGGCCATCAACCCGCTTGCCTTCATAGTGTACGACCACCGTATCCGCCGCCGTCGGACTGGCACCTGTACCCTTCACCAGATGCTCGATCTGCAGCCCATTGTCCAGCAGGATCACACCTTCGCGCTTGGCATTTTCGGCCAGAAAGGCATCACCGGCCTGGCGGGTTTCGTCATTCAGGGCCCGCTCCAGACGCTCCTGGCGCAGGCGCTCCTGCTCGGGGTCCTCACCGCAGCCCAGCAGCAGCGCCGTCGCCAGCGCCAGAGCGGTTGTTTTCCAGATCTGCATCGGCATTTGCTCCGTAGATTACGAGGTAAACCGATGATTTTACATTACCAGGCGCGATGACTACACTCACAAGGCTCACGCTGACGGAACTGATGACCGTTGCTGCCGTCCTATACAGGAACCGAGAGCAGAAACGGACTTTACGCCCTCGGAAATCAGCTCCAGCCATTCGATCCGGAGATCCGCTGCTCATGACCAAGCGATTCGCTAAGCCCCTGACAACTGTTCTGGCACTGACCCTGTCGCTGGGGATAGGCAGCGCCAGCGCCAATCTCGCCCCCGCGCCTGTGCACTCCCAGACCTTGCTGGATGTGGTGACGGCTCTGCAGCAGGGACACTATAACCAGATCGCGATCGACGACAGCCTGTCCAGTGCCGTTCTCGATCAGTATCTGGAGACGCTGGATCCCGATCGCAGTTATTTCTACGCTGCGGACATCGCCGAATTCGAAACCTTTCGCCATCAGCTGGATGACGCCATCCTGGCCGGCAAAAGCGAAGCGGCCTTCACTATTTTCAATCGCTATCAGCAGCGTCGCGGCGAGCGTATCGATTACATTCTGACTCAGCTCGACCATGCCGAATGGGATTTCACCCGCGATGAAACCCTGTCCACGGACCGCAGCAAAGCGCCCTGGCCCGATGATCAGGCGCAGATGAATGAACTCTGGCGCAAACGGTTGAAAAGTGCAGTGCTCAGTCTGATTCTGGCTGACAAAACCGCCGACGAGGCGCGCGATATTCTGCGCAAGCGCTACGAGAACCAGAAGCAGCGCATGGAACAGGCCAAAAGCGATGATGTGTTCGAAAGCTTCGTCAACGCACTGACCCACGAATTCGACCCTCATACCCAGTATTTCTCGCCCCAGGGCTCGGAAAACTTCGAAATCAACATGAGTCTGTCGTTGGAAGGCATAGGTGCTGTACTCCAGGCCGAAAACGACCAGACCAAGGTGGTGCGTCTGGTACCGGCTGGACCTGCCGACAAGGCCGGCCAGCTCAAGCCTGCCGATGTCATCGTCGGTGTGGGACAGGGTGAAGACGGCGTGATCGAAGATGTGGTGGGACTGCGTCTGGATGACGTGGTCAGCAAGATTCGCGGCCCCAAGGGCACCATCGTTCGCCTTGAAATCATTCCTGCCGATGCCGCCGATCGCCAAAAACGCAAGGTCATCAGTATCGAACGCAACAAGGTAAAACTCGAGGAACAGGCGGCTCGCAAGCGCGTACTGGAATTGACCCGTGACGGCAAACCCTACCGTCTGGGCGTGATTGAAGTGCCCACCTTTTATATCGACTTTGCTGCCCTGCAAAGCGGCGATCCCGACTACAAGAGTACGACCCGCGATGTGGAGCGTCTGATCAATGAGCTGCGCAGCGAAGACATCGACGGCCTGGTGATGGACCTGCGCAACAACGGCGGTGGCTCACTGCGCGAGGCCAACGAGCTGATCGGCCTGTTCATTCAGCGCGGCCCCACGGTGCAGATCCGCGACGCCGGCGGCCGTGTCGACATTCTCGGCGACTTTGATCCCAAGGTGGTCTGGGACGGGCCGCTGGCCGTGATCGTCAACCGCCTGAGCGCCTCGGCTTCGGAAATCTTTGCCGGTGCGATTCAGGATTACAACCGCGGCATCATCGTCGGTAACCGCACCTTCGGCAAAGGCACCGTACAGACACTGCAGCCGATCGACCATGGCCAGGTCAAACTGACCCACGCCAAGTTCTATCGCATTTCCGGTGACAGTACCCAACACCGCGGTGTCGAACCGGACATCAGCTTCCCGTCGCTCTATACCGTTGAAGAGATCGGCGAAAGCGCACTGGAGAAGGCGCTGCCCTGGGATCAGGTGCGTCCTGTGCGTCATGGTCGCTTCCCCAGCCTGACGCCGTTCATGCAGCAGCTGATTGAACGTCACGAACAACGTACACAGTCTGACCCGGATTTTGTGTTCATGCGCAAACAGGTAGCTCACCTGGCCGAGCAAAAGGACAGCTCTATCCTGAGCCTTAACGAAAAAATGCTGCGAGCGGAGCAGGAACGCAACGAAGCCTGGATGCTGCAGGCGGAAAACGAGCGCCGCATCGGCCTGGGACTGCCGCCGGTCAGTCTGCTCAGCGAGGCGGATGACGATCTGCCGACCGATCATCAGGGCCGACCGATCAACCCCGAAGCAGAAGCCATTCTGGCCGAAAGTGGCGAAATCCTGCTCGACCTGATCAATCTGTCGGTCAGCCACACGGCTGCAACCAACCGGCTGAACCGTCCGTCAGCGTCGGCGGAGTAAACCAACAGTGAAGCTGAACAAGCTCAGCATCCTGCTGTTAATCCTGGTCCCCCTGCTGCTGATCATCGGCGGGACCGTCAGTTACTTCGCCTACCAGAAGATGCAGTCACAGCACCAGGTCAATCTGTCCGAGCTGGAAAAATTCGGCTATGAGATGGTACCCAGTGATGTCTACACCGAAAGCGTCGGTGAACTGGGTGCCAATCAGCTGCCTTCTACCTTCAGCGAGAAAAAACTGACCCCAACCGAGCGTGTGATCCGCGGATTGATGCAGGACAAGGAAAACCTGCTGGCCGAGCAACAGACCTTCAAGGATCAGATCAAGGCACTGGAGCAACGCATTGCGGAGCTGGAAGACTACAAACGGCTGAATCAGCACTTTGCGCCTGACACCTTCGCCGAAGAACTGGCCGATACCCGCTCGTTTCTCAAGAGCAATCTGGCACGGATGCCTGAGTCCGAGCGATTCGACAATACCCGTCTGGACCTTATGGCGGCGGCCGGCACGCTGGAATATCGCCGTTTTGTTACCGCCAACCGGTTGATGCTGGAACGTTCACACAAGGCCAAAATCATTGATGAGCTGCTGCCGGTTTACGCCTTTTGTGTCGGTAACGCCGTCGATCTGGCCGCCAACAGTCGAGCCGAAGAACGCTTGTTGACGGACTGGTTCAACGACCCCGACAACGTTCGCCTGCCGACCGCCCTATCCACCGACCTTAACAAGCTGCTGCCCGCCTGCCAGCGCCCCCTGCGCGAAGCCCTGCAGGGCACTCTGCCGGCTGAAACAGCTGGTTAAAATTGATCCTGCAGACTGGCACTCTCTCGCCAACGCCTGTATAATTTTGCAACTTTATCTTTCCCACGCCGCCTGCACATCGCCAGCCCAGTGCCGGCCGACGTGGTTATCGACAACCGACCCTGTATAGCTGGCATACAGGCTGGAAGCTGCTTTCTCGCACGGGATCCCCACGAGAAACGGCGAAAATATAGGATACTTTCATGAGCGAAAGCTTTGCTGATCTGTTTGAAGAATCCCTGCAAGACATTGCCATGACTCCAGGCACCCTGGTAATGGGTGAAGTTGTCGATATCGACAGCGACTGGGTTACTGTCAATGCCGGCCTGAAATCTGAAGCGGTTATTCCGCGTTCTCAGTTCCTGAACGACAACAACGAACTGGAAATCCAGGTTGGTGATTCTGTCAAGGTCGCACTGGAAGCAGTAGAAGACGGTTTCGGTGAAACCCGTCTGTCCCGTGAAAAAGCCAAGCGTGCTGAAGCATGGGAAGTTCTGCAGAAGAAATTCGACGCAGAAGAAGTGGTCAAAGGCTACATCTCTGGCAAGGTCAAAGGCGGTTTCACCGTCAGCATCAACAACATTCAGGGCTTCCTGCCGGGCTCCCTGGTTGATGTACGTCCGGTACGTGACGTTGACCACCTGGAAGGCAAAGAGCTTGATTTCAAACTGATCAAGCTGGATCCGAAGCGCAACAACATCGTTGTGTCTCGTCGTGCCGTTCTGCAGGAAGCCAACAGCGCTCAGCGCGAAGAACTGCTGGCGACTCTGGAAGAAGGTCAGGTTGTTAAAGGCTACGTCAAGAACCTCACCAACTACGGTGCGTTCATCGATCTGGGTGGCGTTGACGGCCTGCTGCACATCACTGACATGGCGTGGAAGCGCATCTCTCACCCGAGCGAAATGCTGAACCCGGGCGACGAGATCTCCGTCAAGATCATCAAGTTCGACAAGGAAACCAACCGTATCTCCCTCGGCCTGAAACAGCTGAGCGAAGATCCGTGGGATGACATCAAGGATCGTTACCCGGCCGGTTCCAAGGTTGCGGCTCGCGTCACCAACCTGACCGATTACGGCTGCTTCGCGTCTATCGAAGATGGCGTTGAAGGTCTGGTACACGTTTCTGAAATGTCCTGGACCAACAAGAACATCCACCCGTCCAAGATCGTAAACATCGGCGACGAAGTGGAAGTGATGATCCTGGACGTCGACGAAGAGCGTCGTCGTATCTCCCTGGGTATCAAGCAGTGCACCATCAACCCGTGGATCTCCTTCTCCGAGCAGAATGCTGCCGGCGACAAGGTCAGCGGTACCATCAAGACCATCACTGACTTCGGTATCTTCGTGGGTCTGGACAACGACCTCGACGGTCTGGTTCACATGTCCGACATCTCCTGGGAAGCCGATCCTGAAACTGCACTGCGTCAGTTCAAGAAAGGCGACGAAGTTGAAGCGGTTATCCTGTCTATCGACGCCGAGAAAGAGCGCATCTCTCTGGGCATCAAGCAGCTGGAAAGCGATCCGTTCGCTGAATACCTGGCCGCTAACGACAAGGGCAGCATCGTAACCGGTACTGTTAAGAGCGTTGAACCGAAAGCCGCTATCGTTGAGCTGGCTGAAGGCATCGAAGCGACTCTGAAGGTTTCCGAGATCGCGGCTGAACGCATCGAAGACGCCACTACTGCTCTGAAAGTAGGCGAAACCGTTGAAGCCAAGATCACTGGCGTTGACCGTCGTAACCGCGTCATCAACCTGTCTATCCGTGCGAAAGACCAGGCTGACGAAAAAGCGGCTCTGAGCGCGGTTCGCAACCAGGAAGTCGACGTTCCGGGTCCGACCACTATCGGCGATCTGATCAAGCAGCAGATGGCCAACCAGAACAACTGATTTTCCTCTTCAGTTGCATTCTCAAGGGGCGCCCATTGGCGCCCCTTTTTTTGTCCAGGTTTTACACGCCCCCGGCACCTTGATCACACGCACAAAAAAGGCCACCCACTCTCATGGGCAGCCCTCATCATTGACTTAAACGCCTGGTCATCATGCCTGCCGTCAGCTGGCGGAAAATCACACCCAACGATAGAGGCCGAGTCAGTAATCCTCGTCGAGCACGTAGTCGATCAGCTGATCCTCGGTAATTTCGTTGTCCTTGACTTCATAGACGCTGAGCACGGATGCGTTGGCTTCAATCACCGAGCGACTTTCACCGGTCAACAGCGGATGCCACTCCGGCAGATCCTGACCTTCATGAATCAGACGATAACTGCAGGTGGGCGGCAGCCAATCGAAGGTTTCCACATCCTCAGGCTGCAGGCGGATACAGGTGGGTACCAGCTGGCAGCGGCGCTCGTACTCGGTGCACTGACAGTTTTCCGTATCCAGCAAATGACAGACTACCGTGGTGTAGAACACTTCCTCGGTATCTTCATCCTCTACTTTGTGCAGGCAGCAGAGCGCGCAGCCATCGCAGAGTGATTCCCACTCCGGACGGGTCATTTCGCGCAGCGTTTTGCGCCGCCAAAAGACTTCCTGTGCCATGTTCACCGCACCCCGGTTTCGGGACGGTCCTTGAACAGATCCAGCATGTACTCTTCCTTGGGCGGCGGCATCTGCAGGTAGTACCCCTTGCTTTCAACTTCGTCCATCAGCTTCTGCGTATCCTCGACACGGGCCAGCTTTCGATCCGCCTTCAGCGGCATGTCCATCACATGCACCGGCTTGCCAAACAGCTCCAGCAGGGGGTCAGGTACACGCTCCAGCTGCTCACGCTTGTCCACATACAGATACATCTCGTCCTTGCGGGCGCTTTTGAAAACACTGATGATTTTCATCACTTAACTCTTATCAAACTGTTCAATTCGCGCCAGCAGCGCATCCCCCACCAGCGACTTGCGCCAGCCCGACAGGCTGGGCGGCAGACGGTAGTGGCCAAATTCATCATGGCTGCGAATCAGTGCATCCAGGTCGCGCTTGCGCAGCAGGATTTCAGGCAGGATGCCATGCTGCTCGGCGGCCTGACGACCGATGGCGCGCAGCTGTTTGAGCCGTTTGTTCCAGACATAGTGCAGCGGGCGATCAATCTCGGCAGGCGGATTGGACTGTGCCGACGCCTCGGCTGCGGCAATGACCTGTAAAATCTCGCCACCGAATTCGCGTACCACCCGGCCACGCTGGATGATACGGTCCAATTGCTGTTCCGTGGTGGGCAGCTTCTCGGCAATCTCCAGCAGTACCTGATTACGCAGCAGTCGGTTGCGCGACAGATCACGGGCACGGCAGGTGCGCTCGCGCCAGGCGGCCAAATCTCTCAGTGCCGCACGATGCAGGTCATTGAAGTGCCAGACCTGGCTGAAGCGCTGGAAGTAGGCATCAGGGTTCTGCTCATCCTGCGCAGCGACGGTATCAGCCAATGCCGCACACTCCTCCTCTGCCCACTCAAGACGTCCCTGCTCCGCCAACTGTTCACGCTGCAAGAGTGCCAGCGCAGGCAGATAGGCCACATCCAGAGCCGCATAATGTTCCTGCTCAGGCGTCAACGGCCGCTGCAGCCAGTCGGACGTGGTCTCGCCCTTGCCCAGCTCGACCTCAAGCACCTCGGACACCATGCGCTGCAGACCCATGCTGAAGCCCCAGCCAACAAAGGCCGCACCGATCTGGGTATCGTACAAAGGACTGGGCAGTACACCATAGCTGTGACGGAACAGTTCCAGGTCCTCGCTGCCGGCATGGATCACCTTGAGCACGCCCGGCGCTGCCAGCACCTCGGCCAGCGGCGACATATCCGTAACCCTGAGCGGGTCAATCAGATAACAGCCCTGCTCGTCCGCCACCTGAATCAGGCCGGGTATGGGGTAAAAGGTCTCGGTGCGCATGAACTCGGTGTCCAGCGCCAGCAAGGGCTGGGTCAACCAACGCTGTGCATGTTCAGCCAGGGCCGCGTCATCATTGATGCGTACCGGTGTCGCCGCCTGACGCTCCAGGTTGCGCCAGTCATATCGTTGGCTTAAATCAGTCATCCGCACTCCGCTTCAATGAACGCCGCCCGGCAAAGGCATGCGCAAGGGTACCACCGTCAACAAACTCCAGCTCGCCGCCAACCGGCACACCATGCGCAATGCGGGTGATGTTGACCGGGTTCTGCTGCAACTGCTCGGCGATGAAATGCGCCGTAGCCTCGCCTTCAACCGTGGGGTTGGTGGCCAGAATCAGCTCGGTGACTTCGCCCCGATCGACACGCTCAAACAGCTGCTCAAGCCCAAGCTCTTCAGGCCCGATACCGTCGATGGGGGACAAATGCCCCTTGAGCACGAAGTAGACGCCGTTGAAACCGCCAGTCTGCTCAACCGCCATCAGATCCACCGGTGACTCCAGCACACAGACGACACTGGCATCCCGCGTCCCGTCTTCGCAGATGGTACAAAGCTCATCTTCGGACAGGTTGCGACACAGGCGGCACTCGCCGATCTTCTCCACCGCCTGTTCCAGCGCTGTCGCCAGCGTCAACGCGCCGCTGCGATCACGCTCGAGCAGATGCAGCGCCATGCGCTGAGCCGACTTGGGCCCCACGCCGGGCAAGGCACGCAGGGCGCTGATCAATTCCTGAAGTAAAGGACTCAGATTCATTATCAGAACGGCATCTTGAAGCCCGGCGGCATGCCCATACCACTGGTGACCTTGGACATGCGCTCCTGGGTGTTCTGTTCAACCTTGCGCACGGCGTCATTCACGGCCGCCGCAATCAGGTCTTCCAGAATTTCCTTGTCTTCTTCCATCAGGCTTTCATCGATCTGTACCGCCTTGACGTCATGGCGACCGTTCATGGTGATCTTGATCAGGCCGGCACCGGACTCGCCGGTTACTTCGGCGCGCTGGATCTCTTCCTGCGCCTTCTGCATCTCTTCCTGCATCTTCTGGGCCTGTTTCATCAGGTTCCCCATGCCACCTTTCATCATGGTGTCGTTCCTCTTATTGGCAAAATTCAATCAATCGGCCGTACCGATTCATATTCGATACGGGCACCAAATTGGTCCATCAGTGTTTTGACCGTGGCATCGGTTTCAATTGACACCACGGCCTCGGCCAGACGCTCGGCACGCTTGCGCTCGGCACGCTGCGCCGGTGTTTCCCGGGTTTGTGGTGCCTGTCGAAATTCGATTTCACACTGTGCCCCGCGGACCTGACGCAGGGCATCAATGATCCGCTCGCGACGATCTCCGCTGAGCAGGGCTTCCTGCTCGGGGGTATAGTGGAAGCACAAACGTCCCTCCTCTTCGACCTCGAGCGACAGGTTCCGTGCCAGACTTTCCGCCATGCCGGTCAGACCCAGACTGGCCAGCAACTCGGCCCAACTCTCATTCTCGGGTGCGACCGCCGCCGGGACGCTCGGGCGCGCCACCGCAGTGACCGGTTCACGCATGACCGGTGCAGGGCTTGGGGTGACCTGGGGTTGCCGGGGAGCCTGGACCACCGGCTGCACAGGTTCAGTGTCAGCCGGCCGGGTCTTTTTTGGCTCATCATCTCCCATGGCAGCCAGGTCCGGCGGCAGGTCCTCCCAGGGAGGAATCTCCTCCGGCTGCGGCGGCGCGGCAGGTCTGGCGGCTGCTGGCCGGGATTCGGCGGCGGGCGCACTGGCCGCAGACGATGCCTTGGGTCGGGCTGCGGCCAAAGGCTCAGCCGAGGCCGCGGGCGCAACCTGTGCGGCAGCAGTCGACGCAACGGGTGCAGCATTCTCAGTGGATGCCGGTGCCGGCACAGGCGAGGACACTTGTACATGCGACTCAGTCGGCTGCTGCCCCGCCGGGCGGAACGCCAGCATGCGCAGCAGGGTCATCTCCAGCCCTTCGCGGGGTTCCGGCACCAGCGGCAGATCCTTGCGTCCCATCAGCGCCACCTGGTAATACAGCTGCACCTCTTCGGCACGCATCTGCTGCGCCAGCGCCAATACCTGATCACGATCGCCCAGGCTGTTGTCCACCGCTGCCGGCACGACCTGAGCCAGAGCCACGCGGTGCAGCAAGCTGACAATATCGCCCAGCACGCCGTGATAGTCCGGTGAAAATTCAGCCAGCGACTGCACCGCTTCCAATACCGCCTGCGGCTGGTGAGCCGCGACCTGCTGCAGAATGCGATACACCAGATGCTGGTCGATGGTGCCCAGCATGGCGCGCACATCGGTTTCGTTGACGGCACCGGCGCCAAAAGCGATCGCCTGATCGGTGAGACTGAGCGCATCACGCATGGAGCCATCCGCCGACCGCGCCAGCAACCAGAGGGCGGCGGTCTCGAAGGGGATGGACTCCGCCTGAAGGACAAAATCCAGATGCTGCTGGATGCGCTCGGCGGTGAGGTTTTTCAGGTTGAACTGCAGACAGCGCGACAGCACCGTCATCGGCAGCTTCTGCGGGTCGGTGGTCGCCAGCAGGAATTTGACGTGGGGCGGCGGCTCTTCCAGAGTTTTCAGCAGCGCGTTGAACGAGCTGTTGGAGAGCATGTGCACCTCATCGATGAGGTAGACCTTGTAGCGCCCGTGGGTCGGCGCATACTGGACGTTTTCCAGCAGCTCGCGGGTATCCTCGACCTTGGTACGTGAAGCCGCATCGACTTCAATCAGATCGACAAAACGCCCTTCGGCGATCTCGACACAGGCGCTGCACTGACCACAGGGCTCGGAGGAAACGCCCTGCTCACAGTTCAGTGACTTGGCAAACAGACGCGCAATCGAGGTTTTGCCCACCCCGCGGGTACCGGTAAAGAGATAGGCATGATGCAGACGATCATCATCCAGCGCATTGACCAGCGCCTTGAGGACGTGCTCCTGCCCCACCATCTCTGCAAAGCGTTTGGGCCGCCATTTACGTGCCAGTACCTGATAGCTCATGCTGCCTCGTTGCCGAATCCGTACATAGTCATATGGGCGCGAATCTTACCATGCTTTCCCACTTTGCGCCGCACCGGCACATGTCCAGTCGTGACCTCGATATCAACAACAAAGGCCGCTTCAATGACCCCGACAGAAGACACAGCCGGTGCACAGAAGAATAAAAAACAGTGTCTTACCCTGTTCTAATCCGGCCCGACAGGTTAAAACAGTAAAAAACGAACGCGGACTGATGCCTGCCGAAGCAGGAAACGGGTACCCGCTGACTATTCGCTCAGGATGTTGCGTTCCCGTGCCGCAAACCGCTGCAGGAGGTAGACACGTATGGAAACCATTGAATCCGCTATTGGCGTGATCAACGGGATTGTCTGGGGCCCCATGATGCTGGTGCTGATACTGGGCGTGGGGCTGTTTCTTTCAATCGGCCTGAAACTCATGCCCATTCTCAAAATAGGCACCGGTTTCAGTCTGCTGTGGAGAGGCCGTACAGCCGCCTCCGGTGATGAAAAAGAAGGTGAGATCCCGCCGTTTCAGGCACTGATGACCGCCATGTCAGCCACCGTCGGTACGGGCAATATCGCCGGTGTAGCCACGGCCATTTTCCTCGGCGGCCCCGGTGCCCTGTTCTGGATGTGGGTCACCGCGCTGATCGGCATGGCGACCAAATATTCCGAAGCCGTATTGGCCGTGCGTTACCGCGAAACCGACGCAAAGGGCCAGCACGTGGGCGGCCCCATGTACTACATTAAGAACGGACTGGGCAAAAACTGGACCTGGATGGGCGTCGTGTTCGCCATTTTCGGCGCCTGTGCCGGGTTTGGCATCGGCAACACCGTGCAGTCCAATTCAGTAGCTGATGTGCTTCAGGCCAACTTTGCCGTCCCCACCTGGGTCAGCGGCCTGATCATGGCGACGCTGGTCGGCGCAGTCCTGATCGGCGGCATCAAGCGCATCGGTCATGTTGCCGGCGCACTGGTACCCTTTATGGCGATCTCCTATCTGATCGCCGGTCTGGTGGTATTGGGCATCAACGCATCGCTGCTGCCGCAGGCACTGGATCTGATCTTTACCCACGCCTTTTCGCCGACGGCCGCTCAGGGCGGTTTTGCCGGTGCAGCCGTGTGGGCCGCCATTCGCTTCGGTGTTGCCCGAGGCGTGTTCTCCAATGAAGCAGGCCTGGGCTCCGCACCGATCGCTCACGCCGCCGCCCAGACCCATGATCCTGTCCGTCAGGGTCTGATCGCCATGCTGGGTACCTTTCTCGATACTCTGGTCATCTGCACCATCACCGGGCTGGTCATTGTCAGCTCCGGCGCCTGGACCGGTGGCGAATCCGGTGCAGCACTAACCAGCCAGGCATTTGCCTCTGCCCTGCCCTCGTTCGGCAACTATCTGGTTGCCATTGCACTGGCCATCTTCGCCTTCACCACCATTATTGGCTGGTCCTTTTACGGTGAACGTTGCGTGGAATTCCTCTTTGGCCTCAAGGCCGTCACGCCCTACCGCGTACTCTGGATCATCGCCATCCCGTTCGGGGCCATGCTGAATCTGGAGTTCGTCTGGCTGGTAGCCGACACCCTGAACGCGATGATGGCGATCCCCAACCTGATTGCGCTGGCACTGCTGAGCCCGGTGGT
>CAYMHL010000058.1:1296-13833 GCA_964390205.1 uncultured Marinobacterium sp. | reverse complement strand
ATAAATGGTCGGGACGGCAGGATTTGAACCTGCGACCCCTTGCACCCCATGCAAGTGCGCTACCAGACTGCGCTACGCCCCGACTAGGCGGGAACCGATTGGATCAGTTCCGAAGAGGATGCAAATACTACCCCAAGGTTTTGATAAATGGAAGCTTTTTGAAGCTCTTTTTACAGCGAGGGACGGCAGGATTTGAACCTGCGACCCCTTGCACCCCATGCAAGTGCATCAAACGGACTTCAACAGTCCCCGAATCTCTTCCAATTCAATAATGGTCTGGCGCAGCAGCTGGCGATAGCGGGCGGCATCATCACTTGCGGTATCTCCGGATAACCATTGGCGGGCACCGGCGATAGTGTAGCCCTGCTCATGCAAAAGGCTGCGGATCTGGCGCAACAGCAACAGATCCTGACGCTGGTAGTAACGGCGGTTGTTGCGTTTAACAGGTTTGATCTGTGCAAACTCCTGCTCCCAGTACCTGAGTACGTGGGGCTTGAGTTGACAGAGGTCGGCGGCTTCGCCGATGGTGAAGTAGCGCTTGGAGGGGATGGGACCCAGTTCAGACGCTGTCTGGCTGGTTTCCGGCATGGATCTCCACTCGTTCCTTGAGTTTCTGGCCAGGCCGGAAAGTCACCACGCGACGGGCGGAGATGGGCACCTCCTCCCCGGTTTTGGGGTTTCGACCCGGGCGTTCACGCTTGTCGCGCAGATCGAAGTTGCCGAAACCGGAGAGTTTCACTTGCTCGTTGTGGGCCAAACTTGCGCGAATTTCCTCGAAGAAAGAATCCACCATATCTTTGGCTTCACGCTTGTTCAGGCCCAGCTCATCATAGAGGCGTTCGGCCATATCGGCTTTGGTCAACGAGCTCATGTCGGTCACCCTGTCCTGTCATTACTCTCGTAACGTTGCACCACAGCGCTCACGCAAGGCCGACACAACGGCACTTACGGCACTGTTGATCTCTTCTTCGTTAAGAGTGCGTGATGGGTGCTGCCAGGTCAAGCCCAGCGCCAGACTTTTTCGTCCCGGTTCAATACCTTGGCCCTGATAGACATCAAACAGCGTGACCTGTTTGAGGAACTCGCCGGCTTCGGTTTCGACTACCTGACGGATGGCATCGAAGGTCGTTGCCTGATCAGCGACCACCGCCAGATCACGGCGGGATTCCGGGAACTTGGACAGTGAGCTGAAGCGTGGCAGCTTGCCACCAGTCACCGCATCCAGGCTGACTTCAAACAGGTAAACCGGGCCGTTCAGGTCCAGCTGCTTCACCAGCGACGGGTGCAGGGCGCCAATGTAACCGACGGTTTCGCCATTACGCTCGATGCGCGCGGTCTGGCCCGGGTGCAGCGCCACATGGCGATCGGCGACAAAACTGAACTGACCGGCACAGCCGCCCAATGCCAGCAGGGACTCAAGATCACCCTTGGCATCGAAGAAGTCCAACTTGTCCTTGCCGGCGGTCCAGCCCTCGGCATCACGGTTACCGGCCAGGATACCGGCGATGACGTTTTCCTGCACCAGCTCATCCGCCTTGGGCAGGAAACGCTGACCGGTTTCGAACAGACGCACGCGGCTCTGCTGACGATGCTGATTGTACTGCAGCGCCTTGGCCAAGCCGGGCCACAGCGTCGTGCGCATCACTGCCATTTCGGCAGAGATCGGGTTGGCCAGTGCTATGGCATCATGCTGGTCGTCGAACGCCTTTTGCAGCTCCGCTTCGATAAAGCTGTAGGTGATCGCTTCCTGATAGCCACGCGCCACCAGATGACGGCGCAGGGACTGCAGCGTCAGCCGAGCTTCGGCGATCGGCGGGATCGGCAGCTTGGCGGTCGGCGTGTGTACCGGCAGGTTGTTGTAGCCGTAGACACGGGCGATCTCTTCGATCAGATCCACTTCGATGCTGATATCGAAACGGTAGCTGGGTACAGTGACCTGCCAGCCGTCTTCAACCGTTGCCAGCTGCATGCCCAGACGGGTCAGGATCTCTTCGATCTCGGCCGCCGGGATCTCCAGCGCCAATACCGACGTCACCTTGGAGTGACGCAGGCGGACCTGCGGCACTTCAGGCAGTTCAGCATTGTTTACCGCCTCAACGACCGGGCCCGGCTCACCGCCGACGATCTCCAGCAGCAGTGCGGTGGCACGTTCGATCGCCTTGCGCTGCAGCTGATAGTCCACACCGCGCTCGAAGCGGTGCGAAGAGTCGGTGTGCAGGCCGTAGCTGCGCGCACGGCCGGCGATCGCCAGCGGCGCGAAAAAGGCGCTTTCCAGGAAGATATTGCGGGTTTCATTGGTCACCGAGGTCGGCTCACCGCCCATGATGCCGGCCATGGCCACCGGGCCCTTGGCGTCGGCGATCACCAGGGTATCGATGCTCAGTTCCACTTCCTGACCATCCAGCAGCACCAGCTTCTCGCCCTCTTCCGCCAGGCGCACCTTGATGCCGCCTTCAAGCTTGTTCAGGTCGAAGGCATGCATCGGCTGACCCAGCTCCAGCAGCACGTAGTTGGTCACGTCGACCACCGGATCGATGCTGCGCACACCGGAACGGCGCAGTTTTTCCTGCATCCACTGCGGCGTTGCCACACCCGGGTTGATGTTACGGATCACCCGACCCAGATAACGTGGGCAGGCGTGGCCATCGATCAGTTCCACATCGAAGCGGTCATCGATCACCGGCGCTACGGCCGGAGCCTCAACCTCGGCCACCGCGGCCTTGTTGAGCACACCCACCTCACGGGCCATGCCGGCGATGCTCAGACAATCGCCGCGGTTCGGTGTCAGGTCGACGTCGATGATTTTGTCATTCAGATTGAGGAACTCGCGAATATCCTGTCCCACCGGCGCATCAGCCGCCAGCTCCATGATGCCGCCATGATCCTCGGACAGGCCCAGCTCATCTTCGGCGCAGAGCATGCCGAAGGACTCAACCTGACGCAGTTTGGCTTTCTTGATCTTGAAGTCGCCCGGCAGAACGGCACCGACACGGGCAAACGCGGTTTTCAGACCGGCACGGGCGTTAGGCGCACCGCAGACCACCTGCACGGTCTGCTCGCCGTCATTGACCTGACACACCTGAAGCTTGTCGGCGTTGGGGTGCGGCTCGGCGGTCAGAATCTCGCCGACCACAACACCGGTAAAATCACCGGCAACGCCTTCAACGTCATCCACCTCAAGGCCGGACAGGCTCAGCTGATCCGCCAGTTCCTGAGTTCCGATCTGCGGCTGGACCAGCTCGCGCAACCACTGTTCACTGAATTTCATGCTGCTTTCCTGAAAAATCTGTTTGTGTGCGTTGTCGTCTTACTTGAACTGGCCGAGGAAGCGCAGATCGTTTTCAAAGAACAGACGCAGATCGTCTACGCCGTAGCGGAGCATCGCCAGACGCTCAACGCCCATGCCGAAGGCAAAGCCGGTGTATTCTTCCGGATTGATGCCGGAATACTCGAAGACTTTCGGATGCACCATGCCACAGCCCAGCACCTCCAGCCACTTGCCATCGCCACGGTCGATATCGACCTCGATGGAAGGCTCGGTGAACGGGAAATAGGACGGGCGGAAACGGACTTTCACATCTTCCTCAAAGAATTCACGCAGGAACTGCTCCAGCGTGCCCTTGAGGTCGGCGAAGGTGATGTTGCGATCGACCAGCAGACCTTCCACCTGATGGAACATCGGCGAATGAGTCTGATCATAGTCACAACGATAAACGCGCCCCGGGCAGATGATGCGGATCGGCGGTTCTTGAGACTCCATGGTACGCACCTGCACCGGAGAGGTGTGGGTGCGCAGCAGGCGGTGGGCATCAAAGTAGAAGGTATCATGCATCGCCCGCGCCGGATGGTGAGCCGGAATGTTCAGCGCTTCGAAGTTATGATAATCGTCTTCAATCTCGGGACCTTCGGCCACGCTGTAGCCGATGCTGCCGAAAAAGGCTTCGATACGTTCCAGGGTACGGGTAACCGGATGCAGACCACCGACCGACTGGCCTCGGCCCGGCAGGCTGACATCAACGGTTTCGGCCGCCAGTTTGGCTTCCAGCGCCGCACTTTCAAGGCTTTCACGGCGGGCCGTGATGTCGGCCTGCAGGGCTTCCTTGGCTTCATTGATGCGCGCGCCCGCCGCGGGACGCTCCTCGGCCGAGAGCTTGCCCAAACCCTTGAGCAGAGATGTCAGCTCGCCCTTTTTGCCCAGATACTGCACCCGGATTTCGTCCAGCGCAGCCAGTGTATCGCTTTCAGCAACCGCCTGTTTGCCTTGTGCCAACAGGGTCTCAAGATTTTCCATTTCCGGCTCCAAACAAAAACAGGGGAAGAGCTCGCACCCTTCCCCTGTTTGATTCGATCATGTGTGGACGACAGACGCCGTACGCATGTACTTCATCAAGGTCGTCCATCCCTACCAATCGGTGGGGTTACGCCAGTGCAGTTTTGGCCTTTTCGACAACCGCAGCAAAGGCAGCCTGCTCGTATACAGCCAGGTCAGCCAGGACTTTACGGTCGATTTCGATCTGGGCTTTCTTCAGGCCGGCGATGAAGCGGCTGTAGGACAGACCGTTGATGCGTGCAGCAGCATTGATACGTGCAATCCACAGAGCGCGGAACTGACGCTTGCGCTGACGACGGTCACGGTATGCGTACTGACCGGCTTTGATGACAGCCTGTTTGGCTACACGGAATACACGGCTACGAGCACCGTAGTAACCTTTAGCCTGTTTCAGAATCTTCTTGTGACGGGCGCGAGCCTGTACACCACGTTTTACGCGAGGCATGGCATTTCCTTCTTAATAAAAACTAAATAATGACCGAGAGAGAACTTACAGATACGGCAGCATACGCTTGACCAGAGCCTGGTCAGCAGCATGAACCTGCAGCATCGGGCGCAGCTGACGCTTACGCTTGGTGCTTTTCTTGGTCAGAATGTGGCTTTTGAAGGCCTGCTTGTGCTTCACGCCGTTAGCAGTTTTCTTGAAACGCTTTGCCGCACCGCGGACAGTTTTGATCTTAGGCATTAACTTTCTCCACGCATTCGTTTGTTAGTCAGTCACACCGAACAAACAACAAAACCCGGCGTCAATCTCGACAGAGAGCAACGTCGGGCTGTGCAGTCGAATGACTATTTCTTTTTCGGGGCCAATACCATGACCATTTGACGACCTTCCATTTTCGGACGCTGTTCAACAGTACTGATTTCAATCAGATCCTTTTCGATCCGTTCCATCAGCTGCATGCCCAGTTCCTGGTGAGCCATCTCACGACCACGGAAGCGCAAGGTCACCTTGCCCTTATCCCCGGCTTCAAGGAAACGTATCAGGTTGCGCAGTTTTACCTGATAATCCCCTTCTTCCGTACCCGGACGGAATTTCACTTCTTTGACCTGCGTCTGAGACTGTTTCTTCTTAGCCTCATTTGCTTTCTTCTTGGCCTCGTACTGATGCTTACCATAGTCCATGATTTTGCAGACAATGGGATCAGATTCCGAGATCTGAACCAGGTCAAGTTCGGCTTCCTGAGCGAGCTCAAGAGCCTCTGAAATCGGAACAACACCGATCTGATTGCCGTCCGCGCCGATCAGACGGCATTCGGTGGCACGGATGTTTTCATTGATCGGCGGCAGTGGCGCACGGCCACCGCGTCTGTTATCACGCCTGATAGCTTTATCTCCTGACGATTTTATTATGCCTGGCGACCCTTGCGCGTTACTTCCTGAACCAGCAGATCCAACAGCGCGTCGACCGACAGCGTACCCAAATCCTCACCGGAGCGCGTACGCACTGCAACGGTACCGGACTCGACTTCTTTATCACCTACCACCAAGAGGTAGGGCACTTTTTGTAGAGTACGCTCACGGATTTTAAAGCCGATCTTCTCGTTTCTCAAGTCCGCAGTGGCTCTGAGTCCGGCTTTTTCGAGTTTTTCCGCAAGTTCGCGGCAGTATTCGGCCTGATTGTCGGTAATATTCATCACCACCGCCTGCAGGGGCGACAGCCACAGTGGCAATGCACCAGCATAGTGCTCGATCAAAATACCGATAAAGCGCTCGAAGGAACCGAGGATTGCACGGTGCAACATCACCGGGGTCTCACGCTCGCCCTGTTCGTTGACGAACTGGGCACCGAGGCGACCCGGCATGGAGAAATCCACCTGAATGGTACCGCACTGCCAGACACGGTCCAGGCAGTCACGCAGGGAGAATTCGATCTTCGGACCATAGAAAGCCCCTTCACCCGGCAGCTCTTCCCAGTCCAGACCGGCGGTATTCAGCGCATCGGCCAAAGCTTTCTCGGCCTTGTCCCAGCTCTCGTCAGAACCTACGCGCTCTTCCGGACGGGTGGAGAGTTTGTAGATGATGTCGGTAAAGCCGAAGTCGGCATAGACTTCATGCAGGAACTCGATAAACGCGGCCACTTCCGACTGGATGGAGTTTTCGGCACAGAAGATGTGCGCATCATCCTGCACAAAACCGCGCACACGCATGATGCCGTGCAGGGAACCGGACGGCTCGTTACGGTGGCAGGAACCGAACTCGGCCAGACGCAGCGGCAGGTCACGGTAAGAGCGCAGCCCCTGATTGAACACCTGCACATGGCAAGGACAGTTCATCGGCTTGATGGCATAGTCGCGACTTTCTGAGTGCGTGGTGAACATCTGCTCCTGGAACTTGCCCCAGTGACCGGATTTTTCCCACAGGGTCCGTTCCACGACCTGCGGCGTCTTGATTTCCTGATAGCCGTGGCTGCGCTGTTTGGCGCGCATGTACTGCTCGATCTGCTGATACAGCGTCCAACCGTGCGGGTGCCAGAACACCATGCCCGGGGCTTCTTCCTGCATGTGGAACAGGTTCAGCTGCTTGCCCAGCTTGCGGTGGTCACGTTTTTCGGCTTCTTCCAGACGATGCAGATAGGCCTTGAGCGCCTTCTTATCGCCCCAGGCCGTGCCGTAGACACGCTGCAGCATCTCGTTGTTGGAGTCACCACGCCAGTAAGCACCGGCAACCTTCATCACCTTGAATGCCTTGATGTGGCCTGTGGAGGGTACGTGCGGACCGCGGCAGAGGTCGATGAAATCGCCCTGCTGGTAGAACGACAGCGGCTCCTCACCCGGGATGGAGTCGATGATTTCGACCTTGTACTTCTCACCCATGCCTTCGAACAGCTTGATCGCTTCATCACGGGACATGATGGAGCGGGACACCGGCAGGTTGTCCTTGGCCAGCTGGTTCATGCGCGCTTCGATTTTTTCCAGATCTTCCGGCGTGAACGGACGCTCATAGGCAAAGTCGTAATAGAAGCCGTCATTGATCACCGGACCGATGGTCACCTGAGCCCCCGGAAACAGCTCCTGAACGGCCATCGCCATCAGGTGGGCACAGGAGTGACGGATCACGTCCAGTCCTTCGTCATCCCGCGCGGTGATGATCGCCAGATCCACGTCTTCTTCGATCAGGTAGCTGGTGTCGACCAGTTCACCATTGACCTTGCCGGCCAATGCGGCCTTGGCCAGACCGGTACCGATATCGGCGGCAACATCATGCACAGTGACAGGATGGTTGAAGGTGCGAGTGCTCGCATCCGGAAGTGTAATGACAGGCATGGGAAAATCCTTGGTTGTCAGACGTGACCCCTACGACAGGTCAGCGCCTCTTAAAATAGATTCTTGAGCTTAAGGCTGCGGCAGATACCAGAAGCCGGCCCGCTCAAGAGCCGATTATAACGTCGACCGGATCAAATCGCGACGGCTGAAAACGACTTCAGCGATTGCCACAGAGCTGTGCCAATCATGTGTTCACGTCTGCTGAAAGGGATATATCCCCTGCAGCGCCAGTATCTGACTCAGCTCATCCAACGCGCAGCGCACTTCAAGCATCAGTGCAGGATCAGCCAGGTCGTCCACAAGGAGCCGGTCACGATAATGACGCTGCACCCAGTCGACCAGCTGCTCATAAAGATGCTCGGTCAGGCGTACACCCTGGTGCAGGGCATGCAGCTCGGTATCAGTCAGTACAACGCGCAGACGCAGACAGGCGGGGCCGCCGCCATTGTGCATGCTCTGCCTGAGGTCAACCACTTCCAGCCTATCAATGCCGCCCGAAGTCCCTGAAAGCGACTGCAGGTACTGCCACACGTCCGGCTGCTCGGTACATTCCTGCGGCACCAGCAGCAGCGTCTGGCTATTGGGCAGACTCAGCAACTGGCTGTTGAACAGATAGCTGTTTACCGCAGCATCCAGGCTGACCGCCTCTCGGCTCACCTCGATCAACTGCAACCGACCCTGCAGTGCCCGGTTCAGTTCATCATAGACGACGCTCTGCTCGACAAAGGCCTGCTCGTGACAGAACAACATGCAGCGATTGGCGACTGCAATGACATCGTTGTGAAATACACCGCGGTCGATCGCCTCCGGATGCTGCTGCGCAAACACCACCCGCTCGGACTGCAGGCCATGCTGACGGGCAACTGCTGCCGAGGCCTGATACTGCTGGCGAGCCGGATACCGCTTCGGAGCTTTGCCCTGAGCGGTACGAGGATCGCCATGCACAAAGAGCGCAACGCCCGGTGCTGCATAATCCACGCAGAGCCGACTGTGATTGGCCGCCCCTTCATCACCGAAAGGCACGACTGACGGCAGCGGAGCATGGTGACAAAAATGATCCGGATGATGAAAGATGCGCTGCAGCAGCCGCGCGGTTTGCTCGCTTTCCAGCGCGCGATGAAACTGGCTGATCAGGTTAGCAGGGGTGAAATGCACACGTCCATCAGAGGTATCGGCACTGGGCGATACGGTCGCGGCATTGGCGACCCACATGCTGGATGCAGAATAGCAGGCCTGCAACAGTGCCGGTGCCTGAGCGGCAGCCGATGCGATCACCGCTTTGTCGCTGCCGCTGAACCCCAATCTGCGCAGGGTTGCCAGGTCGGGACGCGCCAGCGGCGGCAGCACCGCCTGCTCCAGCCCCAGATCCAGCAAACGCTTCATCTTCGCCAGCCCCTGCAAAGCCGCCGCTTTGGGGTTGGAGGGGCGCGATGCATGACGACTGGAGGCCAGATTACCCACCGCCAGCCCGCCATAAAAATGGGTCGGCCCGACCAGCCCGTCAAAATTGACTTCAGTGGCCATCATTCCTCCTTGTCAGAGCTTCAGCCCAGGCGCCAGCTGCGCCGGCAGCTGCAATGCATCCAACTCCAACCCCGCCACCGGATAGGCACAGTAATCCGCGGCATACCAGGCACTGGGACGATGATTGCCACTGGCACCGACACCGCCAAAGGGTGCTTCGCTGGAGGCGCCGGTCAGCGCCTTGTTCCAGTTGACAATACCGGCACGAATACGCGCCTGAAAATACTCAAAAGCATCACGGTCATCGCTCAGCAACCCTGCCGCCAGACCATAACGGGTCGCATTGCCCTGTTCTATCGCATGTGCAAAGTCCCGGTAACGCTGCACCTGCAGCAAGGGTCCGAAGTATTCTTCATCCGGCAGTTTATCCACTTGGCTGACATCCAGCAGACCCGGCGACAAAAGTGCCGCACTGACAGGCTGGCGGCGGGCTTTCAGCAAGGCAACGGCACCCCGATCGATCAGTTGCTGCTGAGCATCAAGTATTGCGTCTGCCGCCTCGGCGGAGATCAGACTGCCCATGAATGGCTGAGGCTCATCAAACGCCAGACCAACCCGAATTTGCTCCACTGCTTCGGCAAGTCGGTGTAGAAAGCGATCTCCCCAGTCACCTTCTGGCAGCAGCAGGCGGCGGGCACAGGTACAGCGCTGCCCGGCACTCAGATAGGCTGACTGAATGACCTCATGAATCGCCGCCAGGGGATCATCCACTTTATCCACAATCAACGGATTATTGCCGCCCATCTCCAGCGCCAGTATTTTCTCCGGCTGTCCGGCAAACTGGCGGTGCAACAGTTGCCCCACACTGGCGCTGCCGGTAAACAGCAAGCCATCAAGATCACCCTGCTGCGCCAATGCTGCGCCGGTCTGACGGTCACCCTGTACCAGATTCAGCACCCCCGTCGGCAGGCCTGCGGTCTGCCACAGCCTGACCATGGCCTCGGCGACGGCCGGGGTTAGCTCGCTGGGCTTGAACACCAAGGTATTGCCGGCCAGCAATGCCGGTACGATGTGCCCGTTGGGCAGATGGCCGGGGAAATTGTAGGGACCAAAGACGGCCAGCACGCCGTGCGGTCGATGTCGCAGCCTGGCCTGCCCGCCGTGAATATCCCGCGCATGCTCACCGGCACGTTCCGCCTGTGCCCGGATGGAAATTTCGACCTTGGCCTGCATCGCCGCCACCTCGGTACGCGATTCCCACAGCGGCTTGCCTGTTTCGCTGGCGATCAGCCTCGCCAGAGATTCGCGCTCGGCGTCCAGTTGCTGTGCGTAGGCACGCACAAGATCCTGACGCACAGCCAATGACATCTGTGACCAGTCAAAAGCCGCTGCCCGCGCTGCCGAGACCGCTTCTGCGACCTGTGCCTCACTGGCACTGTTTCCTTGCCAGATGACTTCACCGCTGCCGGGATTCAGCGATATCAGCGGCTCACCACTACCTTGCTGCCAACGGTTATTGATCAACAATGAATCAGTCATGCTGCCCTCCTGCCTGCATGATTGCAGCCCTGCTTTCATTATCGGCCGCCAGTTGCATCAACAGCAAGGCGCTCAGCTTGGCCCTGGGTACCAGGCTATCGATACAGAGATACTCGTCACTGGAGTGAATGGCACCGCCCTGCACGCCGAGAGTATCGATATTGGGCACACCGGCGGCAGCCAAATTGTTGCCGTCACAGCAACCACCGGTCGGTTGCCACTGCAGTGCCAAGCCCAGGGTTGCACCGCAGTCACGTGCCAGTTCGAGCAATGCCTGATTGGACTGCGTTATCACCTTGGGTTTGCGGCCGAATTGACCGTAGAGTTGAAGCTGAACACCCTCGCGCTGGTTGATGTCATCCCCCAGTCGCTGCAACTGCTGCAGACACCAGGCTTCATCCTCCGACTGCTCGATACGGATATTGAAGCGTGCCATGGCGCGATCCGGCACCGTATTGACGGCACCGCCGCCGTGAATAAACCCGGGGTTGATGGTTACACCCTCGCGCTGACCGTTGAGACGATCCAGCGCGGCGATATAGTCACAGAGCGCACGGATGGCGTTGCGCCCCAGATGATGCTCACGCCCGGCGTGAGCCGCCCGCCCCTGCACCACGACACTGAAGTTGCCGCTGCCCTTGCGTGCGCCGGCCAGGCTGCCGTCCGGCATACAGGGCTCGTAGATCAAGCCCACATCAACCCGCCTGGCAGCCTCGGCAATCAGCACAGCCGATGAGGGCGAGCCGATCTCTTCATCGGGATTCAGCAGGATTTCCCAACCAAGTTGTTCAGCCCAGGGGGTGCGCTCAAACGCCAATAAGGCGTTGATCATCACCAGCAGTCCGCCCTTAAGATCGGTGACACCGGGGCCATTGAGGCGGTTGTCATCGAGCCGGCGAACCTGTTGAAAGGGGTGATCAGGCGCATAGACGGTATCGAGATGGCCGCCGAGATAGACCTGGAAAGGTGCCTGGGGGCGTTTGCGAATGCGGATGGCATGCCCCAGCGGGAAGCTGAGCGTCTCGCCATCCTGGGTGATCAGCGTGTAAGGCTCGACGGCCAGATATTCGACCTGGCCACCCAACGGCTGACAGAGCTCGACCAGTGCCGTACCTACGGCATCGACACCGGCTGCATTGAGGCTGCCCGAGTTGATCTCGGCCAGCCTGATGGTGGTTTCCACCATGGTTGCCTGGCGGTCATTCAGCCAGTCCAGCCAAGGGTCAAACCTGTGTGCATCCATGTCCCCTCCCGGGGCGGATCAGCTTTCCGGCCCCTCTTGCAGCAACTGTTCGATCGCCTTCTCCAGGCCAACCATCGCCGTGTCGATATCCGCATCGGTGATGATCAACGGCGGTGCAAAACGCAGCACATCCGGTCCGGCCATCAAAATCAGCACACCCTGCTCGCGGGCAGCGGCCAGAAAACGACCCGCCTGTCCCTTCCACGCCTCAACCAACTCGGCCCCCAGCAACAGCCCCTTGCCGCGAATATCGGCAAAGATGCCATGACGCGCGTTGATCCCCTGCAGTGCCGCCACCATGTGGTCATGCCGCTGTACCACCGCAGCCAGCAGCTCAGGACGGTTAACCTCGTCCAAAACGGCTTCCGATACGGCACAGGCCAGCGGGTTGCCGCCGTAGGTGGTACCGTGAGTACCGACGCTGAAACTCTGGGCGATCTTGTCTGTCGTCAGCATAGCACCGATCGGGAAACCACCGCCCAGCCCCTTGGCACTGGTGAGGATATCCGGGGTGACATCGGTATCCATGTAGGCGTACAGCTGACCGGTACGGCCCACACCGGTCTGCACTTCATCAAAGATCAGCAGCGCGTTGTGACGATCGCAAAGCTCACGCAGACCGCGCAGAAACGCCGGGTCAGCCGGAATCACACCGCCTTCGCCCTGCACCGGCTCCACCACGATAGCGCAGGTGC
>CAYMHL010000058.1:0-1196 GCA_964390205.1 uncultured Marinobacterium sp. | reverse complement strand
GCCGGAATCACACCGCCTTCGCCCTGCACCGGCTCCACCACGATAGCGCAGGTGCGCTCGGAGACCAGCGCTTCAACCGCCGCAAGGTCATTGAACGGCGCGTGAGCAATACCACCCGGCACTGGCTCGAAGCCCTGGCAATACTTGGGCTGACCACCGACGGTGACGGTAAACAGGGTACGGCCATGGAACGACTGAACGAAAGACAGGATCTCTGACTTCTCTTCGCCGTAATGATCATGTGCATACTTGCGTGCCAGCTTGAACGCTGCTTCGTTGGCTTCGGCACCGGAGTTGCAGAAAAACACACGGTCGGCAAAGGTCGCCTCGGTCAGTTTTTTTGCCAGACGCAGCGCCGGTTCGTTGGTAAAGACATTACTCAAATGCCAGACTTTGTCGGCCTGTTCTTTCAACGCCTTGACCAGCGCCGGATGCGAATGCCCCAGTGCAGTCACCGCGATACCGGCGGTCAGGTCGATGTATTCACGACCTTCCTGATCCCAGAGGCGGCAGCCTTCGCCGCGCACCGGCACCATCTGCTGGGGGTTGTAGTTGGGCACCATGACTTCATCAAACAGCGCCCGGGTAACCTCTTGATTGCTCATCAGATTTTGCGCGGGATTTCCGGTACTCAATGTGCCCTTTGGGTATCTAGTGCCGGGAGGGATAGCGCATCGCCCTTAGGGCGACTCTTATTACGCTACCGCTTGTCCCGCTCCTCCTCTTTGGTTAATGGATGGTGTGAGGTGATAGCCGTAGCCATCGCCGCGTTGAATCAAAGTGCAATGTTTGTGCGATATGCCTTGCGCCGCACCCTGTTCTGTTTGGATGTTGAAGCGGCCTGTCTTGCGCACCGCCACACGTCCCGTGTGGGTGCCTGCTTTCTTACCGGTCGGCACCACGGCTTTCACCATGTCGCCGGTCTGAAAGCCGTGCACCTGCTTCTGTCGCATTAAATAACCACGCGGAAACCCGTATGGGGTCAGGCGCGTGCGCTGATAGCTACCACGCCCCATCGCCTTGATGGTTAACGTGGGCACCTGCCAGTCGAGTAGCGTGTCAAACGTACCCACACAGGCAGCGTCCAGGGCATGAGTTTTAGGGACGCCCAGGCGTTGACGGTTATATTTGGTGCGCCCACCACTGGCCATCGTCACCGGCAGGCCGGTGGTCTTGAGAGTACTGAGCAGCGCCCA
>CAYMHL010000057.1:9497-13836 GCA_964390205.1 uncultured Marinobacterium sp. | reverse complement strand
CCGATCAGGCCCAGGTTGTCCAGCAGCACGGTCAGTGACCAGCCAAACACCGGGTTTACCAGCGCCGAGGAGAAAATCACCACAGCAGCCGACTGGGTGGTCTTGCCTTCACGGGTCATCTGCATACCGGCTTCCAGCAGCGGCAGGTAGACACCCACGATCAGCGCTACACTCAGCACCGGTGGCCAGATCGCCAGGTCCATCGGATAGCCCCAGATCGCCGCAACGATACAGAGAAAACCGGTGAGGATGGCACCCGCCGCGATCGGACGACGCGCGATGGCGGCCGGTACGATATAGGTTCCCCAGGAGGAGGCGATGTTGGCACCCCCCAACAGACTGCCGGTGATCTGACGGGCTGAAGCCGACACCATGGTGTCATCGATATCCATCAGCACTTTTTCCGTTTTCGGCGGATAATTGAGCTGCTGGAACACACGGTGCCCCAGGAAGTCCGGCGACCACATGGCAACCGCCAGAATGGCAAAGGGCGCCACGGCGATAAAATGATGCAGCTCCGGCAGGCCCAGCTGCCAGCCGGTATCATCACCCCACCAATACATGGGGTTCAGGTTGGGGATGCCCGGCTCGGTGCTGAACTCGAAAGGCGCACCCAGCGCAAAGGCGATGCCCGCCGCCAGCACCGCCCCCACAGGTACGGCCAGCCAGCGCTTCTGGATATGCTCCAGATAGGCATAGAGGATGATGGTGCTGATAATGACAATAAAGGCCAGATAGCCCATATCGAAGCCTTCAGCCCAGGCAAACAGCTTTTTGATCTGACTGGTCACGCCGATAAAGCCCAGATACAGCAGCAAGCCACCGCAGACCCCGTTACTGGTCAGCTTGGCCAACAGACTGCCGCCGCGGGTAATACCGAGGATAAAGCCAAAAACACCGATCAGCAGACCCAGTGCCATCGGATGACCACCGGAGGCTACAATCAGCGGAATCAACGGAATCAGCGGCCCATGAGTACCGGCCAGGTTGGCCCGAGGATTGAGGAAACCCGAGATCAGAATCACGAACAGCACGGCTGCAATCAGCATCTCGTAGCGCACGTTTTCGATCACGAATTCATTGGACAACCCCAGCTGGGTTGCAAAAGCAGCGACAATCGCCGCCACCATCACGATCTTGCCGATGGTGGCGGCCATGGCCGGTACCCAGTCCTCGATTTCAAAGCGGTAATCACGAAACGGCAGGTTGGGACGCCAGCGTTTGGGCTCCATACTCTGCAGTTCGTGATCCAGATAGTCGGCACGGGTCGCAAACTCCGCGCGAGGCTTGCGTCGCTCCTGATAACCGGAAGTGTGTGGCTTGGACATAAAAACTCTATGCTGGTGAATGGAAAGACGCGCGATTATAGGGCCTAAGTATTAGATAACAATGAACATTTAGGCTAATGTGACGACATTCTGTTGCAAATAACAGGACATATCCTTCAGCACTGTTCCAATACGCAAAAAACAACCCCTAAGGTCTTATTGACTTTTACACTTCCGTAAATAAAAAAGACGCCAGAGCAAAGACCCTGGCGTCTGTATGGATTCCCACCCTGGACCTGAATCCAAGGGCACACACCCCTGGACCCGATCCTGCATGACTCAGTCCTTGTGCTCGGGATGCTCGCGCTTGAGCTCCTCCTCGAACGCTTCAAGACCGGCATCCACTTCAGGATGCTCGTGCTCCTCGGCCTCTTCCGGCTTGCTCAAATCGTCATCATGCTCTTCCATCTGCCAGGGCAGGATGCCCGGTGAGACATGCAGGAAGTGCAGGTACTTCTCGAACTGGTCGAGAATATCGCTGATGATGTCCTGCTGATCGTAGCCATACACGTCATAGGCCTGACCACCGCGGCGCAGGAACACCTCGGCGCGGTAATAGTGCTCGTCACCGTCAGGATCACGATCCATTTCGGGGTAGGCAAACGCCGGCATGGCATAGCCGCGCAGGCGAATCTCGTAGACGAACTCCAGCTCACCCGGCTTGACCACATCGATGTGAGCGCGCCAGTTATGTTCGTCAAAGGTTACTTCAGCGGGCCAGCCCTTCTCTTCGAGCTCCTTCTTTACCCGTTCCATGCTGGTGAATGCAGTGGTATGGATGAATTTCTCCACATTCTCCTTGCTGGGAAAGTCCACCAATGATGCCAGACGTTTCTTCCAGAAACCCGGTCCCTGCTTGCCGCCGCCGCTCTGGCGATGGCTCTGCATGTGACTCTGCAGACTGGCCTCATGGTGCTGCTCGATCACCAAGGCCCGCCACATCCCCACCATGGCGATCAGCATGATGATGGCAAAAGGCAAGGCGCTGACGATGGAGGCCGTCTGCAGCGCGCCAAGGCCACCGGCCACCAGCAATACTGCTGCAACCACGCCTTCAGTGGTGGCCCAGAACACCCGCTGCCAAGCCGGTGTATGCAGCGCACCGCCGGAAGCCAGGGAGTCGATCACCAATGAGCCGGAGTCGGATGAGGTCACGAAGAAGGTGATGATCAGAATCACCGTAATAAAGGACACAATGGATGTCAGCGGCAGGCGCTCGAACAGTTTGAACAGCGCGATGGCATGATCATCCTGCACTTCCTGAATCAGCTGGGTATAGCCTTCCACCATGATCAGGTGCAATGCGGTATCACCGAACACCGAGAACCAGAGGAAGGTGAAAATGGTCGGCACCAGCATCACACCCACCACAAACTGGCGGATGGTACGGCCACGGCTGATCTTGGCGATGAACAGGCCGACAAAAGGCGCCCAGGCGATGGTCCAGCCAAAGATGAACAGGGTCCAGTTGCCGATCCAGTCACTTGAGGTATAAGCCTGCAGGCTGAACGTACGCTCGACGATATTACTCAGGTAGCTGCCGGTGTTTTCAACGAAGGTTTCCAGAATGAAAACGGTTGGCCCCACCACAAACACGAACACCATCAAGGCAATGGCCAGGGCGATGTTGATCATCGACAGGCGCTTCACGCCTTTGTCCATACCGGCCACCACCGAGAAAATCGCCAGACCGGTAATAGCGGCAATGGCAATAATCTGGAAGGTCGTATTCACAGGAATCGACGGAAACAGATAGTTCACCCCGGCGTTGATCTGCGAAACCGACAGGCCAAGAGTCGTGGCGATACCGAACAGGGTGCCGAGGATGGCAAAGGTATCGACGGTGTGCCCCATCCAGCCGTGGATACGATCACCAATCAGTGGATAGAGGGTCGAGCGCATCGCCAGCGGCAAGCCATGACGGAAGGCAAAATACGCCAGTGACAAGCCCACCAGACCGTAAATGGCCCAGATATGGAAACCCCAGTGGAAATAGGCGATCTGCATCGCCTGCTTGGCGGCGTTGATGGTCTCAGGTGCGCCTGCGGGCGGCGAAGCATAGTGCAACACCGGCTCGGCCACACCGAAGAACAGCAGTGCGATACCGTAACCGGCGGAGAACAGCATGGCGAACCAGGATTTGAAGTCATACTCGGGCTCAGCGTGATCCGGCCCGAGCTTGGTATTGCCCCAGCTGCTGAAGGCCACACTGACGATGAAGATCAGAAACAGTGCTACGGCAAGCATGTAGAACCAGCCGAAGCTGGTGGTGACATAGGCCAGAGTGTCGGAAAACACCTCACCAGCCAGTTCTGGATTACTGATGGTGCCGATCACCATCAGCAAGATCACGATCACGGCCGGCAGAAACACCGGGACCAGAATCGTGGAGTTGCGTCCTCTTTGTTCTGTCGTCATACCCTGACTCCCCTTGTACTCTATTGAACATGAACCACACGCAGATAGGGTTCATTATGTGGTTCGTGCCTGCCATTAGTATGACAGGGAATAAGCCATAGGCAAAAAAGGAATGGCGCACATTGCACACAACGTCGCCGGGTGCGCATGCGTTCGGAGGACCCCAGCCAGCATGTCTAAACAGCCGGCTAACAGGCCAAAGGTTGCCGCATCAGCTGCAGAAGCCGCTCTTCCTTCAGTGGCGGTGCAAACATGAACCCCTGCACCTGATCGCAGCCCATCGCCTGCAACCGAGTAAACTGAGCCTCATGCTCAACGCCTTCCGCCACGGTCGAAAAGCCGAAATGGCCTGCCATGGCAATCACGGTTTCGGTCAGTTTCTGATCCTGAATATTGGTTTCCAGCTCACGAATAAAGGCCCGATCAATTTTCAGCACGGATATGGGCAGCTTCCTTAGATAAGCCAAAGAGGAATAGCCCGTACCAAAGTCATCGATCGCAACCCTGAATCCTGCTGCATGGAGCGCGTCAAGCTGACGCAGGGCCAGTTCCATATCCTGCATCAAACCCGACTCGGTCACTTCGATTTCCAG
>CAYMHL010000057.1:6833-9397 GCA_964390205.1 uncultured Marinobacterium sp. | reverse complement strand
CTTGGGCTGGTACATCAGATGCAACTCATTCTGCTCCAGGGCCGAGCGCAGGGCGTTACGCAAGCCGATCTTACGCTGCAACCGCTGCTCAAGCTGATCGTCGTACCCCTGCCAACACCCTGTTTGCGATGGCAACGCCAGTGCCGCCATGCGGATCAACTGATCCCTGTCCCGACCCGGCAAACTGGCACTGACACCCACCCTGACGCCAAGATGCAACCGCATCTGCTCAACCTCCAGAGGTTCGGCAAAAGCACCGAGCAGCGCCTGCGCCAACCGATCTATGGCTTGGTCATCGTGAGCACACTGGGACAGGACCACCCATTCAGTGCTGTTCCAGACACCCAGGGTTGATCCAAACAGCTGCGGCAGTGATTGCAGACGCCGGGCCAGACCGGCAGCCAACTGGTCTGCCACCGTGAAACCATGCAATCGTGCGACCTCGTCCATGCCTTCTATGGCCAGAAACATGACAATGCTTTGGCATCCCCCATCCAGTTGTTGCTGCAGAACATCAAGCAGCGCGCGGCGGTTGGGCAGGCCGGTCAGAGGCTCCTGCCGCGCTCTGCGCGCCAACTCTCGGGTGCGCTCCTGTACCAGACTTTCAAGCAAGGCGGCACGTTCCAGGCGCTCACTCATCAGCCGCTGCAGCTGCAGAGTGTTGTGGATGCGCTGAAGCACCTCAAATTGATCGAAGGGTTTGGTCAGAAAGTCGCGAGCCCCCAGCTGCAGTGCACGGTATCGCGTCGCATCGTCAATCTGAGCGGTCAGGAAAATCACGGCGGGCGCCTGTTCGCCCAGCGCCTGCAACTGCTGCATCACCTCAAAGCCGTTCACGTGCGGCATGCGCACGTCGAGCAGAATCAGGTCCGGGCACTTTGCCTCAACACGGCCCGCAACCGCTCGCGGATCACACAGGCCCTCTACGCAGCCATAGCCCTCATCCTCCAGCAGCGCCTGCAGCAGTTCTACATTGGCAGCATTGTCATCGACAACCAGAATATCGGCGTCGGCGTGTAACGGAGTTGTTGTGCTCACTGTGACGCTCCTTGTGACATTCCCTGTGCCAGGATCTTTTCTATCTGATGGACCAGCGCCTGAATATCGACAGGCTTGGTCAGGTAGTCGATAAAACCGGCTTCCCGGGCTCGACGCTTGTTGCCGGCCGATGCTGCCGCCGAGATAGCCAGTACCGGAATGGTCCGGGTCAGGGGGTTACGGCTGAGGATATGCCGAGCATCAAATCCGCTCATACCCGGCAGGTCGATGTCCATCAAGATCAAATCCGGTGACTCCGAACAGGCGAACTCAATCCCCTGCTCTGCATCCGATACACAGACCAGCTCGATGCCGGGCAGATCTTCAAACAGCTCCTGAAGCAGTCTTTGGTTGGCCGGATTGTCTTCGATGTAGAGAACACTGTGCTTGCGGGCCACCGAGTCGATGTCCTTTTTAACTAAAGCCGGTTCGGCCAAAACCGATTCATCGACAGAGCCCTGAATCGCCGGCAATTCGAACCAGAAGTCACTGCCCTCGCCTTCTCGACTGACAACGCCCATTTCACCCCGCATCAGACCCACCAGTTTACGAGTCAGCGCCAGACCAACCCCCGTGCCTTCGATACTGCCGGATTCTGCACCCAGTCGATTAAAGGGCTGAAACAGCTCATCAAGACGTGCCGCTGGAATGCCGTAACCGGTATCGATTACCCGGATACGGTATACGCCATCGCCCGGTTCACAGCAAAGCGTGACCGAACCCCCGTCGCGATTGTATTTCACCGCATTGCTGAGCAGGTTGATCAGAACCTGCTTCAATCGCGTGTAGTCACCCCACACATGGACATCACATTGGCCGGATTCAGGCAGGCTAAGCGCCAGCCCGCGTTCGGCCACCAAAGGCCTGATGATATCGATGGCATCCTGAATCACGTCCTGTACCCGGATGGGCTCCAGCGAAACCTGCATGTTGCCGGATTCGATCCGTGACAGGTCCAGCACTTCGTTGATCAGCTCCAGCAGATGGCGTCCACTGCGAATGATCTGCTGCGCCTGACGCCTCTGGCGCTCCGGCAAGGGAGTGCGGCTGTTTTCAAGCAACTGGGCAAAGCCGAGGATGGAATTCAGCGGTGTCCGCAACTCATGACTCATGGAGGAAAGAAATTCAGTCTTGGCCTGACTGGCCATCTCGGCCTGCTCTTTCGCCTGTCGCAGCTCTTGCGTGAACCTTTCCTGCTCACTGAGCTGACGATACAGATTGATCAACAAGGCGCAGGTGGACGTGAAGGGCCTGAGCCACTCCACCAGCGACGCGTCATAATCCTGCGGGGCATTGGCGATGGCATACATGCCAATCAATTGGCCCCGATCGATGATCGGTACGCCAAGATAACGTCTCAACACAGGGTGACCGGGTGGCAGAGATCCCTGCCGTGCGTCCTGCTGCATGCTGTTGTTCAGTACGACCTCGCCACCGGCAAACACCCGACCCAGGAGCGTGTCAGGTTGACTGAGCATCATCTCACCGCTCAACATCTGCTCTCTGAGCGGCTGCAGCTCACTGTT
>CAYMHL010000057.1:0-6733 GCA_964390205.1 uncultured Marinobacterium sp. | reverse complement strand
CCGATGAACTGGCGCCCTTCATGATCATCCGATTGACTGCCGAGCTGAACCTCGCTGACAGCAAGGTGAACGGGGATCAGATCACCCGCTTTATGCTGCGCTTCGACCTCGCGCCCCTGACCGATCACCCTGGCATGGCCGGTCTTTTGGTAGGCCGACAAATAGCCATCATGGGCCGCCGCCACCCCGCCTGGCATCAGCATTTTTACGTTCCGGCCCAGCAATTCGCGTTCATCGTAACCCAGCATGTCACAGACAAAGCGGTTGACCTCAAGCATGATGCCACGGCCATTGATGCGAACCACACCGGCGGCAGCACCCTGAATAATGGCTTCATAACGCGCATTGACGGTAGAAGCGCGTTCGAATTCCGCACTGAGCTGATGAGCCTTTACATGCAGAAGGACAAGCTGCTCAGCCTGCCTTGCCAGCAGCTTAAGCTGCTCCAGTTCTGCAGCAGAAAACTCACGGGGCCGGGTATCGATCAGACAGAGGGTGCCAATCACATGGCCGGCGGAACAGATGGGAACACCTGCATAAAACCGGACATAGGGCTCTGCGGTGACCAGAGGGTTGGAGGCAAATGCCGGATCCCTGCGGGCATCATTCACCACCAGCGGCGCAGCGTCCGCAACCACGTAATTGCAGAAAGAGATGTCGCGGGGGGTCTGGGTTGCACACAAGCCCTGCGCGGACTTGAACCATTGACGATCACGGTCAAGCAGTGAAACCAGCGCGATGGGGACAGCAAAGAGCTCGGCGGCAAGCCGAGTCAGACTGTCGAAAGCATCATCTTTCGGGGTATCCAGAAGATTCAGTGAATACAGATGGGACAGACGTTGAGCTTCATTCGGGGGGATCGCATGGGCGGCCATTTATACTCCTTCATGCTTGAATGTCGCTCGCATGACGCCTGAGAACGTCATCCCGGATGTCAGCTGGCGTATCCAAAATCATACACATGTTTTAGGCATATTAATTCCAATAGCGTGTTATTAATAGCCTTGTGTGCAGTGTTTCAACGCCAGCCCATCCGGGTGCAGCTCTTACAGGGTTCTCAGGCCGTCAGGCATCCTCCAGTACCAGCACCACCAGCTCTTTCGGGCCGTGGGCGCCATACGCCAGCACCTGTTCGATATCGGCGGTCTTGGACGGCCCCGACACCAGCAGCAGGTTGGTGGGCATGCCCGCCGCCCAGTTCTGCTTTTGCATGAGGGTATAGAGGTTGTCTTCAATCTCGCTGGCCTTCAGCAGTGCGATGTGCAGCGGCGGCAGCAGGCTCATCAGACGCGGTTCGTGGCGATCCGGCCAGAGCACCAGTGAGCCGGTGGCGGCAACCGCACCGACCGTGCCGGTCAGACTGGCATCCACCTGCCAGAACAGCTCCTCTTTCCACTCCTCCACCGGACGATCATAGGCGATCAATCCGGCGCTGGCAGAATTGTCTTGCCAGTGCTGAGCCAGCCGCTGACCGTGTTCAGTGGCGGGCGCATACAGCAGGTTGCTCAGGCCTCGACTTTCCAGAATCGCCTCTACCTTGGCGGGCCAGTCAGCCACAGCCAGTTGATGCACTTCGGTATGCACCGTTTCCATCAGTGTGCGCAACTGCCGGATACGGGCCTCGGGCGCGTACTGCCAGGGTTCGGTCACCAGCGCCTCGTTGAACGCATCCGGTCGCGGCGTGGTACCGGCCAGACCGGCACGCAATTTGTCGAGAATATTGCTGCGAGCACTCATCACCGCTCTCCCTTGTTCAGATGCGCCTTGGCCAGATCATGCAGTGAGCGTTTGGCCGGTACGGGTGCGCTGTGGTTGATCGTCCAGGGCCCCACGTTCTTCGGTGCCAGCGCCCGCAAGCGGGTGGCGGCCCAGAGGAAGCTGCGATACAGCGCCGGACGGCTGTTCAGGGTGGACCAGGCCCGCCACAGCGCACGCTCGCTGCGCGAGTATTTGGCGCCGCCATCTTTCACCAGCGGCTGCTCCGCCGGACTTTTCACGTTTTCCTGCCGCAGGCGCTGCAACAGCTCGGGGATCGGGATCTTCACCGGACAGACTTCGCCACAGGCACCACAGAGGGAGGATGCGCTGGGGTGATCCGGCACCCGCTTCAGGCCCACCATATGCGGCGTGACGATCTTGCCGATCGGCCCCGGATAGACTTCGCCATAGGTGTGCCCACCCACACGGGCGTAGACCGGGCAGTGGTTCATGCAGGCGCCGCAGCGGATGCAGTTCAGTGTCTGGCGCAGCTGGGCATCGGCAAAGGCGCCGCTGCGACCGTTGTCGAGCAGTACCAGATGCACCTCTTCCGGACCATCCAGCTCATCCGGCTTGCGCGGACCGGAGATCATGTTGACGTAGGTGGTGATCGGCTGGCCCAGTGCCGAACGGGTCAGCAGCGACAGCAGCGGCACCACATCACGCAGGTTCTCCACCACCTTTTCGATGCCGGTCACCGCCACATGCACCGGCGGCGCGGTGGTGCTCATGCGGCCGTTGCCTTCGTTTTCCACCAGCAGCAGAGTGCCGGTTTCGGCGATGGCAAAGTTCACCCCGGACACGCCCACATCGGCTTCCATGAACTTGCGTCTCAGGGTGCGACGGCCGATCTGAATCAGCTCGTTGACGTCATCGGTTTCATCCACGCCCAGCTTGTCATGGAACAGTCGCGACACCTGACGGCGGTTTTTGTGGATCGCCGGCATGATGATGTGAGAGGGCTTTTCGCCATCCAGCTGGACGATATATTCGCCCATGTCCGACTCCAGACACTCGATACCGCGCTCGGCCAGGTAGTCGTTCATCTCCATCTCTTCGCTGACCATGGACTTGCCCTTCACCACCTGCGTGCCCTGACGGGCAGCAATGATTTCGTGCACGATCCGGTTGGCCTCGTCGGTGGTTTCGGCCCAGTGGACCTTGACCCCGTTGGCGGTCAGTTTGGCTTCCAGCTGCTCCAGCAGATCCGGCAGCCGTGACAGCGCCCGGGCCTTGATCTGGTTGCCCAGCTCACGTAGCCCTTCACGTTCCTCCTCGTCGGCGAACGCATCGGCGCGCTTTTGCATCAGCGAGTCCATGGCGGTGCGGAAGTTGCTGCGCAGCTGGGCATCGGCCAGTGCCACTTCGGCACGGCCACGAAAATCCGCGGTCAGCTCGGTCACAGGGATACGTTGACTCATGATGGGTTCTCCCCGCTCACGCGCTGCCAGAGGAAACTGGCCAGGTGACGGCCACGAAACGCCTGCCGCTGTTTCTCCAGCGAACCGTTGATGTTGAGCAGGCAGCCGCCATCGGCCGTCAGCATCTCGTCGGCACCGGTGTCCACCAGCGCACGGGTCTTGTCCAGCACCATGGCACCGGAGACTTCCGGCATGCGCACAGAAAAGGTGCCACCAAAACCGCAGCATTCGCTTTCGTGGTCATGGTCAATGCGTTCAACCTTGTCGAGCTGGCTCAGCAGCTCGCGGGCGTGCAGATGGGTATTCATTTCACGTCGCGCCGAACAGGAGGTGTGCAGCGCAATGCGGGTAGGCTGGCCCAGATCCTGCCATTCAACCTTGCACACATGCAGCAGAAACTCGGTCAGCTCGAAGGTGCGCTCGGCCAGGTCCTCCACCCGCTTCAGGGTATCGGGCTCGTCGGCAAAGACTTCCCGATAGTGCTGGCGGAACATGCCGGCACAGGAGCCGGAGGGCACCACCACCATCAGGCCGTTATCGAGCAGCTCCAGCTGTGCTCTGGCCACCTTGCGCGCATCCTCCACGTAGCCGGAGGTCCAGGCCGGCTGGCCGCAGCAGCTCTGCTCGGCCGGGTAATGCACCTGAATCCCCTCTCGTTCCAGCAGCCGGATCGCATCCAGCCCTGCCTCGGGGAAAAACAGATCCACCACGCAGGTGCCGAACAGGGTGACGGCGGCGGGCTTGGCGGGATAAACCCTCGGCTTGGGCCGTTCAGGCGCTACCCGTGTCGCATTGGGTGCGGCATCGTAGAACAACTCACTCATCAGTCTTTGCCTCCGGGCAGATCGGGCGCCGAATCGATGTAACGCGGCGCCCCTGTACCTTTTATATCAGTGTATATCGAGATCAGCTCATCAGCGGGTCAGACAGACCCAGCACATAGGCACCCATCAGAGCCAGAATACCGGCCATGGCCAGATAATACAGTGTCGGCCAGATGGTCTTGCGCAGGGTTTGACCTTCACGTCCCAGCAGGCCCACGGTTGCCGAAGCCGCCACCACGTTGTGAATCGCCACCATGTTACCGGCTGCCGCACCCACCGCCTGCACCGCCACGATCAACGCGGTGGACAGCCCCAGGTTCTCGGCCACACCAAACTGGAACTGGCTGAACATCATGTTGGAAACCGTGTTGGAACCGGCCAGGAAGGCCCCCAGACCACCCACCGTCGGCGCCAGCACCGGATAGATGCTGCCCACCGTATCCGCCATCCAGCTCGCCATCGCCAGCGGCATGCTGGGCAGGTCGGACAGGTTGACGCCCGAGTTGATCAGAATACGCACCATCGGCACGGTAAACAGCAGCACGAAACCGGCGCTGAGCAGCACGCTGCCGGACTCTTTTACCGCCTTGCCCAGCGCCGGGGCGCTCATGCGATGGATGAAGAAAGTAGCGATCACCACCATCACCAGAATGCCACCGGGCAGATACAGCGGCTGCACACCGGCACCAATGCCCGCCTCACCCAGAATATTGCCAAAGGACACGCCCACGCTGGTGAAGGCCTGCTTCACCGGCTCAACCGTGCGGCTGATTACCAGCAGCACACCCACCAGCACATAGGGAATCCAGGCGCGCACACCGCTCATGGGATGCGCCGCGATGTCTTCAAGCTTCATCTCCAGCGTACCCAGCCACTCGCTCGGCCACTGCTTGCGATCGGCAAAATCCCAGTGTTTTTTCGGTATCAGGAAGCCTTTTTTCGCCGCCGCGATCACAATCGCCAGGCCGATCAGGCCGCCCAGCAGCGACGGAAATTCGGGGCCAAGCAGCACGCCGGTAATGGCATAGGGCACCACGAAAGCAATACCGGCAAAGAGTGCGAAGGGCAGCACTTCCAGACCTTCACGCCAGCTTTTGTTGCGACCGAAAAAGCGCGTCATCATGGTAACCATCAACAGCGGCATCATGACACCCACAATCGCATGGGTAATCGCGACCTGAGAGGTAATCAACTGCAGGTAAGCTTCCCAGCTTGAACCGGCTGCGACCAGCTCGGCACTGATCGCACTCTGATCCAGACCGGTGGTAACACCGACGATGATCGGGGTACCCACCGCACCGAAGGACACGGGGGTGCTCTGTACCATCATCCCCAGCATGACCGCCGCCATGGCCGGAAAACCCACCGCCACCAGCAGCGGTGCCACGATCGCCGCCGGCGTACCGAACCCGGACGCCCCTTCAATGAAGCAGCCGAACAGCCAGACAATGATGATCGCCTGAATGCGTCGGTCCGGCGTAATGGTGGTAAAGCCCGAGCGAATGGTGGCGATGGCACCCGAGTGCTTAAGCGTGTTGAGCAGCAGAATCGCGCCGAAGATGATCCACAGCACACCGATGGTGATCACCAGCCCCTGCAATGTCGAGGCAAAAATACGGTTCCAGGTCATATCCCAGGCGAAATGGCCAATCAGAGCCGTGACCAGAAAGACGATCGGCATGGCACGACGTGCCGGCCAGCGCAGGCCCAGCAGCAGAATACCGGCCATCAGAATCGGGGTGAACGCCAGAAGCGCGAGTAATCCAGGCGACATGAGTGTATCTCCGGAGTGTTGTTATTTTGAATTCTGGTCATCTGGTCATACCAGTTAACCAAGTATTGATGTGAACAATAATTGAGCAAAGCGGCCGCTGTCAAAGGCTAAAACTTAGACTTTAGTCGTGAACAGGGTTTTAAAACGCAGAGGAAGGCGGTAGAAAGGGAACTTACATTTACTGGTCATACCAGTTAGCGACAGCATGAGCGAGCGATGACAATCAATCAGATCACCCCCAAGCGCCTGGCCGATACCATTGTTGAACAACTTGAAACCATGATTCTGGAAGGTACGCTGCAGCCCGGACAGCGCCTGCCCTCGGAACGTGAGCTGGCCGAGCAGCTGGGCGTGTCACGTCCCTCGGTGCGTGAAGCGATCCAGAAACTCACCACCAAAGGCCTGCTGAATCGGCGCCAGCGCAGCGGCAACTTTGTCACCGACAGCCTGGGCAACAGTTTCAGCGACCCACTGGTGCAGCTGCTGGAAGCGCATCCGGAAGCCCACGGCGACCTGCTGGAATTTCGCCGCACGCTGGAAGCGGACTGCGCCTTTTACGCCGCCATCCGCGCTACGGCGCTGGATCGGGAGCATATCGAACGCGCCTGGCAGGAGTTGGACAACTGCTACCAGACCCCCTCGGAGGAGGATATCGAGCGGGAAGCACTGGCCGATGCCCACTTCCACCTGGCCATCGCCGAAGCCAGCCACAACGTGATTCTGCTGCACACCATGCGTCAGCTGTTCAACATGCTGAAAAACAACATCGTCACCAACATCGGCGGCATGTATTCGCAGGATGTGAAAACCCGTCAGGGGTTGATCGAACAGCACCGCGAGCTATGCCGTGCCATTGTTGAGGGTCGAGCGGAGGATGCGCGCGACATTGCCGGCGCGCATATCGAGTTTGTTCAGCAGACCATTACCGAACGCTCCGAAACCGCCCGCCGCCATGA
>CAYMHL010000056.1:1657-13889 GCA_964390205.1 uncultured Marinobacterium sp. | reverse complement strand
AGCAGGCGACTGTGGCCGGAGAGGACAAGGATGAGTTGCGGCCGCTGGTGGGGCGAGTGGCACAAGGCTGCAAGGCCTGCCACGACAAGTTCAGGGATTGAGCAGACATCTGTTTTGTCTGAACGCAAAAGCCCCGCCGGCTCTCGCCGGCGGGGCTTTTCGTTGTGTGTTCGACCGGAGTTGAATCAGCCGGCCTGTTTGGCCTTCAGCTCCAGACGACGACGGTGCAGCACGGGCTCGGTGTAGCCGCTGGGCTGTTCGCACCCCTTGAGTACCAGTTCGCAGGCCGCCTGGAAGGCGATGCTGTCATCGAAGTTCGGCGCCATCGGCTGGTACAGGGCGTCACCGGCGTTCTGACGGTCCACCACGGCGGCCATGCGCTGCAGGGTTTCCATCACCTGCTCTTCAGTGCAGATGCCGTGGTGCAGCCAGTTGGCGATGTGCTGGCTGGAGATACGCAGGGTGGCGCGGTCTTCCATCAGGCCGATATCGTTGATATCCGGCACCTTGGAGCAGCCCACACCCTGATCGACCCAGCGTACCACGTAGCCGAGGATACCCTGAGCGTTGTTGTCCAGCTCCTGCTGGATCTCTTCGGCGCTCCAGTTCGGGTTCTGTGCCACCGGGATGGTCAGAATATCGTCCAGGCTGGCGCGCGGACGGTTCTTCAGTTCCTGCTGACGGGCGAACACATCCACCTGGTGGTAGTGCAGTGCGTGCAGCGCAGCGGCGGTCGGAGACGGAACCCAGGCGGTGTTGGCACCGGCCAGCGGGTGGCCGATCTTCTGTTCCAGCATGCCGGCCATCAGGTCCGGCATGGCCCACATGCCCTTGCCGATCTGGGCGCGGCCACTGAGGCCGCAGGCCAGACCGGTATCCACGTTCCAGTCCTCGTAGGCCTTGATCCAGGCCGCGCCTTTCATCTCGCCCTTGCGGATCATGGGGCCTGCTTCCATGGAGGTGTGGATCTCGTCACCGGTGCGGTCGAGGAAGCCGGTGTTGATGAACACCACGCGCTCCTTGGCGGCACGGATACACTCTTTCAGGTTGACGGTGGTGCGGCGCTCTTCGTCCATGATGCCCATCTTCATGGTGAAGCGGGGCAGGCCGAGAGCGTCTTCCACGCGGCCGAACAGCTCGTCGGCAAAGGCGACTTCTTCCGGGCCATGCATCTTCGGTTTTACGATGTAGATGGAGCCGGTGGTGGCGTTGCGGAAGGGGCCGTTGCCCTTGATATCGTGCAGCGAAATCAGGGTCGTGACCACGCCGTCCATGATGCCTTCCGGGATCTCGTTGCCGTCCCGGTCGATGATCGCCGGGTTGGTCATCAGGTGACCCACGTTGCGCACGAACATCAGGCTGCGGCCCTTCAGGCTCAGGCTGCCGCCATCGGCTGCGGTATATTCGCGGTCCGGGTTCATGCGGCGGGTGAAGGTCTTGCCGCCCTTTTCGATCTCTTCGGTGAGGGTGCCCTGCATCAGGCCCAGCCAGTTGCGGTAGGCCAGTACCTTGTCTTCGGCATCCACGGCGGCAACCGAGTCTTCGCAGTCCATGATGGTGGTCAGCGCCGCTTCCATCAGGATGTCCTTCACGCCGGCTGCATCGGACTTGCCGATCTGGCTGTCGCGGTCGATCTGGATCTCGAAATGCAGACCGTTGTGCTTGAGCAGAATGGCGGTCGGATTGCCGGCACTGCCGGTGTAACCGATCAACTGGGACGGGCTTTGCAGTCCGGTTTCACCACCATCGCGCAGCACGACACACAGCTGCCCGTTCTGGATGCTGTAACCGGCGGAATCCTTGTGCGAGGCACCGGCCAGGGGCGCGCTTTCATCAAGGAAGTCGCGACCGAAGGCAATAACCTTGGCACCACGGGCCGGGTTGTAGCCCTGGCCTTTCTCGGCGCCGTTGTCTTCGGAGATGGCATCGGTGCCGTAGAGCGCATCATAGAGGCTGCCCCAGCGCGCGTTGGCCGCATTGAGGGCGTAACGGGCGTTCATCACCGGTACCACCAGCTGAGGGCCGGCCATGGTGGCCATTTCCGGGTCCACGTTTTCGGTGGTGGCGGTGAAGTCTTCACCTTCGGGCAACAGATAACCGATCTCCTGCAGGAAGGATTTGTAGGCGTCGAAACTGAATGCAGCACCACGGTTGTCGCGGTGCCAGGCATCGATCTGTGCCTGCAGGGCATCACGTTTGGCCAGCAGCTCACGGTTGCGCGGTGCGAGGTCGTGCACGATGCTGTCGAAGCGGCTCCAGAACTGCTCCACCTCGACGCCGGTGCCCGGCAGTGCTTCAGTGTTGATGAAATCGTAAAGCTCTTTGGCGACCTGCAGGCCACCGACCTGTACCCGTTGGCTCATCTTCTTGCCCCAATTGATTGAATCATCTGCGCCGGTGCAGGCCGGCCACAGCAGGAAAAACTGTCCATCAAAGGATTGTGCATTGCGAAAATAGCGCAAAAAAACGCGCCTGTCCCGCGTTTGCGCCTAAAGTATGAAGTTGTGACGGATATAGGTGTTTTGCCGTACGATCGCGCATTGTTGACAGTTTTTCGTGAATTTTACGTTGTTTTTTTACAAGACGGCTGGCGTACAGCGGTGCATTTTGCGCCTGCGCGCTGCCGGTGTGGTCCTTGTCGTAAATTTAGAACACGTAGATTTAAAACAACCGGCCCTGAGGGCCGGCTGATGTGCTCGATTGGATGGCGGTTCAGCTGGTTGTTGGCCCCGGGGCAGATTTGGCGCGATGCAGGTGAATATCCAGCTGCGGGAAAGCGATCTCGATACCGTGCTCGTTGAACAACCGGTGGATCGCCTTGTTCAGCTCGTCGGTCACCGGGATACGATCGGCCAGGGTGCTGACATAAACGCGCAGGTCGATGTCCAGGTCGCTTTCGGCAAAGCGGCGGAAGTAGGCATCCGGTTCCGGGTCGTCCAGTACACGTTCATTGTCCCTTGCCGCCTGCAACAACAGCTTCTCGGCCAGGTCGACATCACTGCCGTAGGCGATGCCGACGGTAATGACGACACGGGTGATGGCATCGCTGAGTGACCAGTTGATCAGCTGTTCGGTGATGAAGGTTTTGTTGGGGATGATCACCTCCTTGCGGTCCCAGTCGGTGATGGTGGTGGCACGGATCTGTATTTGTGACACCGTGCCGGTGACGTTGCCCAGCGTGACGGTATCGCCGATGCGTACCGGTTTTTCGAACAGAATGATCAGACCGGAGACGAAGTTGGCCACGATCTCCTGCAGACCGAAGCCCAGCCCCACGCCCATGGCGGCCACCAGCCATTGCAGCTTGCTCCACTGCACGCCGAACTGACTGATGGCGATCATCACCCCGATCAGGATCAGCGAGTACTTGAGCAGCGTGGTGATCGCGTAGCTGCTGCCCGGTGACAGATCCAGATGACGCAGCGCCAGCAGTTCGAGCAGGCCGGGCAGGTTGCGGGCCGCCAGCAGGCTGAGCCAGACGACCAGCGCACCGACGACCAGATCACGCAGGGTCACATGGGTCAAAATCTCCTGGTCGCCACTGACGGCCACACTGCTCCAGAGCTGCACGCTTTCCAGCACCTGCAGTGTGGGCAGGAAATCGCCCAGGGTCAGCCAGAGGGAAATGCCCAGCAGTAGAACCACGGCGGTTTTCAGCAGTACACGGGACTGTTCGGAGATGGTCTGCAGATCGAGGTAATCCTCTTTCAGCGGCGTATTGTCGTCCTTGTTCTCGCGCGCCGCGAGCATATCCGCCCGCCGTGCTCGGGCACGGCTGAAGGCCAGGCGACGCTCCTCGATCAGCAGCCAGCGCAGACCCAGCTTGAACAGGATGAACGCGCCCAGTCCCTGCAGGATCACTACCAGCAGAATCAGCATGAAGAACAGGGCCGTCAGGGTATAGCCCCAGAGGCCAAGGCCGAACATGATCAGGTTGAACACCGTCAGCAGGCCGATCCACATCTGGGCGTTGTACCACCAGCGCCGCTGCTGGGTCAGCTGCTCAAAGGCGTGACTGACGTGCCAAAACCCACGCCAGAACAGGATCAGGCTGAGTACCAGCAACAGGAACAGCAGGCGACCGGGGCCGCTCTGCAGTTCCACGGCATTGTAGCTGTCGGTCAGCAGCAGCAGTGACAACAGCGGCAGTGAGATCCAGAACAGCAGATGCAGTTGCCGACGCACCACTTTCGCCAGATTGGTGGGCAGGGCAAAGTGGCCGCACATCAGACCGTCCGGTATGCGCAGCCAAACCAGTGCCATGCCGTAAAACTGCAGGCTCAGTGCCCAGAGCAACAGCAGCTGGCTGATCGTCAACAGGTCAGGGTGGGTCGGGTTAAGACTGTAGGCGCGCAGCAGCAACAGCAGTGCCGGCAGCGGCAGTGCGGCGATGGCGCCGGCGAGCAGCAGTCGCAGCGTGCGGGAGAAGCGGTCATGGACCACATTGCCCAGTTCCTGCCGCCATTGCCCGCGATGCTGGTGCTGATAGCGATAGACGGCCAGCCCGATCGCCAGTAATACAGCAAAAAAGCCCAATATCGAGTTCAGATGGGCCTCTTCGTCCAGCAAGGGTGTGGCCAGCAGTTGCTGTAGTTCGGCATGCAGCAGTTCCATTCCGGTTGCGATCTCGCCCGGCCATTGCCAGGACAGCGGCGGCGACACCGGCAGCCACAGCAGCTGCTGCTCGATCAGGCGCCGGGCCTGCTGCAGGCGTTCATTGAGCTGTTCCTTCACGGCCAGCAGTTGGGCCAGCTCGCTGATCAGTTGCTGGCGACCGTCCTGCAGTCGGTTGCGCAGCGTCTGCCGGTTCTGCATCAGCTGTTCGTGATAGCTGCGCTGTTCATCGTTCAGCGAGGCGACCGGTGCACTGTCGGCCGCATCGGCCTGGCGCAGGCTGTTGAGTTCAAGACTGCTCAGACGCAAGGTATTCAGTGCCTGACGGGTGGTTGTCGTGTCCACAGGACGTGACAGCTCCTGGGTGAAACGGCGCAGTTCATGGCTGGCGCTGTAGCTTTCCAGTTCCAGCTGCTGCTGAATGGTCTTGAAGCTGCGTGTGATCAGGTCCAGTTCCCGCTCCAGGGTGGTGCGGCGGTGCTGAGCGCTACTGGTTTGTTCGATCAGCTGGCGCAGCTGTTCGCTTAACTGGCGGTTCTCTTCCAGCTCCTGCGCCAGCAGCGGATGCTCAAGGACGCTTGCATCCGGCACGGTCAGGCTGCTCAGCGTGCTTTCCAGCTCTTCACGCTGCAGCTGCTCACGTCGGTCCAGCATCGCCTTCAGGGTGCGGCTGCTCTGCTGCAGTTTGAGGCGCAACTGTTCCAGCTGCAGGCCGGCCAGCTCGGTTTGACCGGGCAGTGCCAGCAGCTCCAGTTCCAGCGCCCGAATATGGCTGCTGCGACGATCCTGCAGCGCATTCTTCAGTTGCAGCCGGGCATCGTTGAGCTCGCGACCGCTCTGTTCCGACGGCACCGGGGGCAGCTCCGGCTGGGTCTGTTTCAGCTCTGCCAGCTGCTCGCGCAGCCCCAGCAGTTTCTGATCATTGAGTTCGATCTGCTGGTTCAGTTGTTCCTGCTGCTGTTCCAGCTCCAGCAGGGCGGCACGCCTGAGGGTGATCGTCTGCTCCAGATCGGCCCGATTGAGGCTCAGGAAACCGGTTTCCTCAACCGGCTGGCGGCTTTGCTCCAGTGCCAGCCGTTGCCGACGCAACTGATCGGGCTGCTGCTCCAGCAGTTGCTGCAGCTCTTCGGCGCGGCTCTGGTACTGCTGATGACTTTTCAATGCGCTCAGGGTTTTCTGGTACAACTCCCTGAGTGCAGCCTGTTCGCCGCTGGCATCGGTCAACTGCTGCACCTGCTGTTCGAGCTGTGCCAGGCTGTCTTCAAGGCTGGACGCTGAACTTGAAGCCCAGACCAGCAGCAGGCTCAGCAGCAACAGGCAATGGGTGAGTAATCGTTTTGTCATCAGTCTGTCAATATCAACACATAGAGAGGGGGCATAATCGGATCACGCTAATCAGAGCATAGGAGCCTGGCCGTGAACAGAACAACAATAATAGATCATCGTGACCGTGCTGAACCGGGTTTTCATCCCTGCCGTCTGCGTGAGTCGCTGGACAGGTTTATCCCGGGGGAGCAGACCCTGTGCGGTGCTCAGGTACAGGCCTACCTGGCCTATTATGGACTGGAGTCGGCCACCGGTCAGGCGCGTTTCAGTATCGGGACCGAGCTGGTTGGCGATACCCTGCTGGTGGTGCAGCATTACAGCCGTGCCCACAGCCGGGGGACTGCCGTCGTTGTACATGGCTATACCGATCATGCCGGTCTCTATGGTCATCTGATCACTCACCTGCTGGATCAGCACTGGGATGTGCTGATCTATGATCTGCCCGGTCACGGCCTGTCGTCGGGGCAGCGTTATGCCGTCGACAGTTTCCATACCTACGCGCGTCAGCTGACCAGCCTACTGCAGCGCCATGAACATCAGCTGACGATGCCCTGTGTCGGCATCGGTCAGAGTACCGGTGCGGCGGTGCTGCTGCAGGTCGCGCTGGAACATCAGCGTGGCAGCCAATTGTTGCAGGATCGAATACTGCTGTCGCCGCTGGTGCGGCCGCGACACTACAGCCGCATCGAGCTGAGCTATCGCTGGCTGCACTGGTGTCTCAAGCGGGTCAACCGTGAACAGTCGGCCGGCTCCAATGATGCCGATTTTGTTCACTTCAGGCGTCATCTGGATCCGCTGCAGGGCAGCTTTGTCGATGTTGGCTGGGTCGGGGCGATGTTGGACTGGGTGCAGCTGGCGGAGCAGTCGACTGCTCTGCCGCTGTCGGCGTTGATTATCCAGGGCACCGATGATCAGACGCTGGAGTGGGAGCACAACCTGAGGGTGTTGGGCCGTTTGCTGCCCCAGGCCAATATCGAACGGCTGGTCGCCGCGCGTCATCATCTGGTCAACGAAGCCGAACCCTGGCGAGGGGAGGTGTTCGAGCGTATCAGTCAGCGGCTCAAGGCGCATTCGTGGCCGCAGCGGCTGCGCCGAGTGGTGGGGTAGCCGGGCCATCGGTTAGTCGGGACACACAAAAAAGGCAGACCCGAGGGTCTGCCTTTTTCAATCAAGCTGCAGGAACTGTCAGAACAGGCGGCGGCAGCGGATGGTGCCGTTAACCTGCTTGAGTTTTTCCAGCGCCAGTTCGGAGTAGTCGGCGTCAACGTCGATGACCACGTAACCCACCTTGTCGTTGGTCTGCAGGTACTGACCGGAGATGTTGATGCCGTTCTCGGAGAACACGGTGTTGATCTTGGTCAGCACGCCCGGAATGTTCTGGTGTACGTGCAGCAGACGGTGCTTGTTCGGGTGCTCCGGCAGCGCCACTTCCGGGAAGTTCACGGAGGTGATGGAGGAACCGTTGTCGCTGTACTTGACCAGTTTCTCGGCCACTTCGTAACCGATGTTTTCCTGGGCTTCCATGGTGGAGCCACCCACGTGCGGGGTCAGGATCACGTTGTCGAATTCACGCAGCGGGCTGATGAATTCGTCGTTGTTGCTGCGCGGTTCAACCGGGAAGACATCGATGGCGGCACCCAGCAGCTTGCCGGCCTTCAGCGCTTCGCACAGGGCATCGATGTCGACCACGGTGCCACGCGCCGCGTTGATGAAGATGGCGTCCTGTTTGATCTGTTCGAACTGGACCTTGCCCATCATGTCCTTGGTAGCCGCGGTTTCCGGTACGTGCAGGGTCACGATGTCACACATGCCCAGCAGTTCCGGCAGTGAGCTGACCTGTTTGGCGTTGCCCAGCGGCAGCTTGGTAACCACGTCGTAGAAGTAGACGTCCATGCCCAGGCCTTCGGCCAGCACGCTCAACTGGGAGCCGATGCTGCCGTAACCGACGATGCCCAGCTTCTTGCCACGGATCTCGTAGGAATTCTTCGCGCTCTTCTGCCATTCGCCGCGGTGCGCCTTGGCGTTTTTCTCCGCTACGCCGCGCAGCAGGATGATCGCTTCGGCCAGCACCAGCTCGGCCACGGAGCGGGTGTTGGAGTAGGGGGCGTTGAACACGGCGATACCGCCTTCGGTCGCCGCCTGCAGGTCCACCTGGTTGGTGCCGATGCAGAAGCAACCGACGGCAACCAGTTTTTCCGCCGCTTCAAACACCTGGCGGGTCAGCTGGGTGCGGGAACGGATGCCGATGAAGTGAACGTCACGGATCTTTTCGATCAGTTCCTCTTCCGGCAGGGAACCGGTGTGGAATTCGATGTTGGTGTAGCCCTGCGCGTTCAGCGTGTCGATCGCGGACTGGTGCACGCCTTCCAGCAACAGAATCTTGATCTTGCTCTTATCCAGAGAAGTAGTTTTGCTCATCTTCTGCGACTCATGCTGCAGCTGGGCGGGAAAGTCGTCCAGCCAGAAAAATTGAAGGCAGAAAGTCTATCACAAACTGGGTAAAGGTGTGGGGGTCACACAGAGTTGCATGCCGGAAAATTCTTCAGCTGGTCTTGAGCGCAGGTGAAGATGAAGGGCCGAGGTGGGGATCAGCCCTGCGGAACCGGCCGGACCTTAGCTGTAGTAGCAGAGGTAGGCGGTCGGGGTCTTGATCTGGACGTCGAAAGAGTCGCCGGCGGTGATGTTGAACTCGGTACCGGCGGGGAAGGAGGTCCAGTCTTCGCTGCCCGGCAGGCGGACAATCAGTTCACCGGCGGTGACGATCATGCGCTCGTTCTGGCTGGTGCCGAAGGTGAATTCACCCGGCAGCATGACGCCGGAGGTCGCCGGGCCTTCCGGAGTTTCAAACGCGATGGAGACGACTTTGCCGTCGAAGTAGCTGTTGGTGCTGAGCATGGGCTCTCCTTGGATTCAAGGGCCATCAGGCCGAAGTTGGGAGGCGCATCATAATCCGGAGGCTGACCGGCTGTCATCTGCCCCCTGTTTTCTGTACTGACGGGGGGAGGCCTGTTCCAGAACCAGGTCGACAAAGGTCTGGTTGGCCCGCGACAGCCGGTGATCCTTGCGCCAGGCCAGTGACAGGTCGAGCCAGACAGCCGGGTGGAAAGGAATGGCCACCAGTGAGGGATCATCGGCGACCACCATTTCCAGCAGCGTACTGATGCCGTAGCCGTGGGATACGATTTGCTTGATCAGCGGAATCAGATTGGCTTCAAAGCCAATCTGTGGTGTGACACCGGCTTCGCGGCTGATCCGGTCAATCACCTCGCGGTGGAAGTAGCCTTCCTTGAACAGAATCAGTTCCTCGGCAAAAAAGGCGTCGTAACCGATGCTGTCGGCATTGGCCAGGGGGTGATCAACGGGGAGGATCGCCATCATCTGCGCGCGGAGGAAGCAGTGGCTTTCCAGGTCTTCGGGCGGGGTATCACTGACGATGACGCCCATGTCGATCTCGCCCTGATGAATCATCTGCTGCAGTTTGCGTGTGCCGGCCTCGATCACTTCCAGGCGCACGCCGGGGTAGCGCTGGCGGAAGGCCATCAGGATCGGTGGAAAATAGTAGGAGCCGAGCATGCTGGGTATGCCGACGCGGACCTCGCCACGCTCCAGCGTGTGCAGCTCGCGCATCTCCCGTTCGGCATCGGCGGCGGCCTGCAGAATCAGGCGTGCGTGGCGCAGCAGTACCTCGCCCTCATCGGTGAGCCGTATCTGTCTGCCCTGACGATCGAACAGCGGCAGATCGAGCTGCTGTTCCAGCTTGCGGATCGCCATGCTGACGGCCGGCTGGGCGATATGCAACTGCTCGGCAGCAGCGGTAAAACCACCGTGCTCGACGACCGCCAGAAAATAACGCAGATTACGCAGGTCCATATCATCAACAATCGTTATGAGTTAAATAAGAACTATATATTTTAATGATTCTAGCCGGGCTGTTATTGTCTCGCCATCATTGTTCCCGACCGCTTGATTCAGGTAAGCCCATGATCGCTTCCGGCAGTTCCTCGTTCTGGCGTGCCACTTTGGCCTTGTGCCTGGGCTCGTTCATGATCTTCGCCAATGTCTACATTACCCAGCCGTTGCTGCCGATGCTGGCGCAGACCTTTGAGGTGTCGGCACTGAAGGCGGGCTGGACCTTTACTGTCACCACGCTGACGCTGGGGCTGTCGCTGCTGATCTGGGGCCCGCTGTCCGATGCCTTGGGGCGGCGCTGGATCATGCTGATGACCATGAGCGGCGCGACGCTGATGACGCTGCTGCTTTCCTTTACCGACAGCTATCAGGGCGTTCTGGCGCTGCGGGCTGCTCAGGGTGTGCTGCTGGCGGGACTGCCGGCGATCGCCATTGCCTGGATGGGGGATGAGTTCGAGCGTCCGGCGATGCTGCTGGCTGTGGGACTGTATATCGGCGGCAACAGCCTGGGCGGCATCAGCGGTCGTTTGATCGGCGGCTTTGTCGGTGACTGGCTGGGCTGGTCGCAGGCATTTCTGGTGATGACGCTGCTCAGCCTGGTGTGCCTGGCGGTGTTTGCTCTGCTGCTGCCGCCCTCGCGCCACTTCCAGCCCCAGCCCTTGAATCCGCGGCGCATGCTGACCGATCTGGGCAGTCATCTGCGCAACCCCGTACTGCTGCTGGCCTATCTGATCGGCGGCTTCAACTTCTTTATTTTCGTCAATCAGTACAGTTACATCACTTTCGTGTTGGCAGACGAGCCCTACAGTCTACCGGCGAGTCTGCTGGGTCTGCTGTTTCTGACCTACCTGTCCGGCACCTTCGGTTCGGCGATCTCCGGCAAGGTCGGACAGCGGCTGCCGCAGCCGCTGTGCATGGCGTTGGGTATCGTTGTGCTGATGTGCGGCAGCCTGGTGACGCTGTCGTCCCAGTTATGGCTGATCGTGCTCGGCTTTCTGATCAACAGTTTCGGTTTCTTCTTCGCCCACTCCAGCGCCAGCAGCTGGGTCAGCCAGAACGCCCATCATGCCCGCGCCAGTGCGTCTTCTCTCTACCTGCTGTTCTACTACACCGGGGCCAGTACCGGCGGGTTTTATCTGCACCCCTTCTGGGAATGGCTCGCCTGGCAGGGTGTCGTAATTGGCTCGCTGCTGGTGCTGGTGCTCACCCTGACGCTGAGTCTGCTGCTCTACCGCCGCCAATATTGCCGTTTGAACGCGGTTTAGGGCCGATCTGTTAAACTGGGGACAGAACCTGTTTCGGAGAGATCTGCGATGAGCTATCAACACCGTGCGGCCGATGGTCGCGATCTTCAGCTGCCACTGGGCAAGGTGGTTTGCATCGGCCGCAACTATGCCGAGCATGCGCTGGAACTGAACAACCCCATCCCTACCGAGCCGATCCTGTTCATTAAACCGGCCACGTCGGTGGTGCCCATGGAGCAGCCCTTTCGCGTGCCCACGGACAAGGGCGCTGTGCATTTCGAGACCGAAATGGCGGTGCTGATCGGCGAGACGCTGCACAACGCCGATGAACAGCATGCCATGCATGCCATTGCCGGGATCGGCCTGGGGCTGGACCTGACGTTGCGCGAAGTGCAGGACGGGCTGAAGCAGAAAGGGCAGCCCTGGGAAAAATCCAAGTGCTTCGATGGCGCCTGTCCGCTGTCAGCCTTCCTGTCACCGGCCTCAGTGAATGATCTGACCAACGTGCAGATTCGTTTAACGGTCAACGATGAGGTGCGCCAGGACGGCAACTCGGCGCAGATGCTGACGCCGGTGCTCAAGCTGCTGGCCTACGCCAGCCACTGGTTTACCCTGGAACCGGGCGATGTGGTGCTGACCGGCACACCGGCGGGCGTCGGTCCGGTGCAGCCGGGCGACCGGCTGCGGGTGGAACTGGTGGACCTGCTCAGGGTCGATACCTCGGTACAGCCGTCGGCACCGCCGGCGGAATCATCAGCAAGCTAACGGACGACTGAGGCAGAGGCTGCCGACAAGGGGAATTGAATGCTCTGGTACAAAATGCTGCACATCCTGGCCATGACCAGCTGGATGGCAGGGATCTTCTATTTGCCGCGTATTTTCGTACATTACGTCGAAGGGCGTGAAGCGGGCCAGGACGTGGCGCGACTGGAAATCATGGCACGCAAGCTCTATGGCTTCATGACCATTATGGCGGTATTTACCCTGGGGCTTGGGCTTTGGCTCTGGCTGGCCTACTGGTTCGAAAGTCCGGGCAAGTGGATCCATGCCAAGCTGCTGTTCGTGGCCTTTCTGATCGGCTACCACTTTTGGTGCCGTGCCTACCTGAAGCAGATGCAGCGCGGTGAACTCAGCCGCAG
>CAYMHL010000056.1:0-1557 GCA_964390205.1 uncultured Marinobacterium sp. | reverse complement strand
ACCTGCGTTGGCAGCAGCCGCGCTTCCTCATGCAGGTATTCTTCCAGGCTGTGGATGAAACTGCGGCTGCCGTAGCGCAGCTGATGGGCGGCAGAGCGCAGCAGATTGGCCAGCGGATGGGCGGCGGTGTCGCCGATCAGGTCGGCGAGCCAGGCTTCCCAGTCGATCTGGCTGTCGGCCAGAATCTGCTGCAACCGGTGGACCAGACCGCTGTCCCCCTCGATCGTGACGCCGTGGCCGAACAGTACCTGATTGCCCGCCTGGGGCAGACGCAGCAGGTTGAGCGCCGAGCCGTGGATGCAGGCATCGGGCTCGCCTGCGCTTTCGGCCAACAGATCGATGCCGTGATTGTGCGGCAGCAGAAACAGGTGCCATTCAGGACTGGAGCATTCGACTCGGATTTCACGACCGGCCAGTTCGCCCAGGCGTGCCAGAGTCACAGGGTCCCGTGCCAGCACCCGGTTGAGACTCTCTTCGGCCAGGGTGAGCAGGGTCGCGTTGATCATGCCGCTGGTCATGGCGTACCTCGCGTTAAGCCGGGCTCATGTCGGCTGTCAGACTAAGCTCAGGGTTTGATGCCGGTGTGCAGGGCAACGATGCCGCCGGTCATGTTCTGGTAGCGGCAGTTAACGAAACCGGCCTGTTCCATCATCCCTTTCAGGGTTTCCTGATCGGGATGCTTGCGGATCGATTCGGCCAGGTAACGGTAGCTTTCGGCATCGCCGGCGATCATCTTGCCCATCTGCGGCAGTATATTGAACGAATAGAAGTCGTACAGCTTGGTGAATGCCGGGTTGTCGGTCTTGGAAAACTCCAGAATCATCAGCTTGCCGCCGGGCTTGAGCACCCGCAGCATGGAGGCGATGGCGGCGTTCTGATCGGTGACGTTGCGCAGGCCGAAGGCGATGGTGATGACGTCGAAGGTGTTGCTCTCGAACGGCAGGCACTCGGCGTTGGCCTGAACATATTCCACATTGCCGGCCACGCCGGAGTTGAGCAGCTTGTCGCGGCCTACCTTGAGCATGGAATCATTGATGTCGGCCAGTACCACCTTGCCTTCCGGGCCGACCATGCGGGCAAATTTGCGCGTCAGGTCACCGGTACCACCGGCGATATCCAGTACCTTGTGGCCACGGCGCACACCGGACTGGTCGATGGTGATCCGTTTCCACAGGCGGTGGATGCCGCCGGACATGAGGTCATTCATCAGATCGTACTTGCCCGCCACCGAATGAAAGACATCGGCAACGCGCTTGACCTTCTCTTCGACCGGCACGTCCTGATAGCCGAAGTGAGTGGTTTTCTTCTCGTTCTGCTCTGACATGGTTCTCTGTCCGACTGTTATCCCAAAGTTGCCCGCATTCTACCCCGCACAGGGGCATTTGTCGCACTGCATACGGGTGGATCAGCCGCGGGCGATCAGGCCGTTGTCGCGACTGGCCCCGGCCGCTTCCAGTTGCGCCAGATAGCGCTGCCAGTACTCGGCCTGGTTATGCGCCAGATCGTGCAGGTATTCCCAAGTGTAGAGGCCGGAGTCATGACCGTCATCAAAGATGA
>CAYMHL010000055.1:0-14057 GCA_964390205.1 uncultured Marinobacterium sp. | reverse complement strand
CTATGTTTTTCTTGCCAGATCGGACCACTGCAGCAGAAGTCGTTCCAGCAATAACTGCCGGTTCGGATTCTGGCGCAACATCAGACTGACCCGCTCTTCCTGGATTCGGTCAGCCAATGAGAAGATTTTAGCGCTGTCGGCCTGTCTGGCAAGCGCCTGCAACATGCTGCTCATGTCGGGATTAACCACAGGCTCGGGCAAACCGGCCAGTTGCATGCGCACAATGTCGCTCAGCAGGCTGTTCAACCAGTCCAGGCATTGTAACAGGTCAAACTTGTTGAACTGTAGCGCTAGATCAGTAACAGCAACACGTCCGCGCAGCAAATCGGCCAGCCCGCTCATCAACTTCTTGCGCTGCTCCAGCATCTCCCCTTCATACAGCCGCCTCGCCTTCAGCGGGGCACCATGGGACAGACGCAACAATTGATGGGCCCGGTCACTGTCCAGCCCCAGAGTATCTGCCAGCCAGGCAGTGGCCTGCTCGGCGGAAGGAATGGTGAAGTCGATACGCTGACAACGACTGCGGATAGTCGGCATCAACTGCCCCGGCTGATGACTGATCAGGATCAGCACCGTGTTCTCGCCCGGCTCTTCCAGAATTTTGAGCAAAGCATTGGCAGACGAGGTGTTCAACGACTCTGCCGGCTCCATGATCACCACACGATAACCGCCCTGCTGAGCGGTACTATGAAGGTGATCAATCAGAACACGTACCTGATCGACCTTGATCGGTTTACCTTCGGCTTCGGGTGACACCTGAACCAGATCCGGGTGATGACCGGCGATACGCAGCTCGCAGCTGTGGCAGTGATTACAAGGCCCTTCAGCCGTTGGCTGATGACACAGCAAGCGATTGGCCAGCGCATGGGCAAAATCCTGCTTGCCAACACCCAAGGGGCCCGACAGCAGCAGTGCATGAGGCAAGCGGCCAGAGCCAAGCTGTGCACTCAAGCGCTGCCATTGCGGCATAAACCAGGGGTGCAGCGAATCAGCCATCGGCCTTGACTCCCAGACGCTGCAACGCTGTGACAATCTGAATCTGCACCTGCTCCAGCGCAGGCTCGGCATTGATCACCGCGAAGCGCTCGGGCTCCTCGGCAGCGCGATGCAGGTAGTGTGTGCGAACACCTTCGAAGAAGTTGACCTTCTCGGCTTCAAACCGATCCGGCGTACTGCGCGCGCGGGCGCGGGCAAGACCGGTGGCTACGGGCAGATCCAGCAGCAGCGTCAGGTCCGGGCGCAGTTCACCCTGTACCAACTGCTCCAGAATGGCGATCTGAGCCGTATCCATACCGCGACCACCCCCCTGATAGGCGTAGGTCGCATCGGTAAAGCGATCGCACAGCACCCAGCTTCCGGCCTTCAGTGCCGGCCGAATCACCTGCTGCAGGTGTTGAGCACGCGCGGCAAACATCAACAGCAGCTCGGTCAGTTCGGCCACCGGCTCCTCACGCGGGCTCAGCAGCAGCTCACGAATATCCTCAGCCAGCGGAGTGCCACCGGGCTCTCGAGTGCGGACAACATCGATCCCCTGACGTTCGAGGCAGGACTGGATAAAGTCCAGATTGGTGGTCTTGCCCACCCCCTCGGTTCCCTCGACGGTAATAAAGCATCCTCGGGTCATCGACATTAATTCTCCGGTGAAGAGCGGTAGTCGGCACGGCGCTGCAGCTGATAGCGACGCACGGCACGGTTGTGTTCCTGCAGGGTATTGGAGAACTGGTGCGAACCATCTCCCTTGGCGACAAAGTACAGCGCCTTGCCCGCAGCAGGGTTCAGCGCAGCTTCAATCGCCTCACGCCCTACCAGGGCAATCGGCGTCGGCGGCAAGCCGTCGATCACATAGGTATTCCAGGGGGTCGGGCGGCGCAGGTCAGCACGGGTGATATTGCCCTGGTAACGCTCACCCATGCCATAGATTACGGTCGGGTCTGTTTGCAGGCGCATGCCTTTCTCAAGGCGGCGGACAAATACGCCGGCAATCTCACCGCGCTCCGCTGGCACACCGGTTTCCTTTTCGATGATCGAGGCCATGATCAGCGCCTCATAGGGTGATTCGTAGGGCAAGTCCTTGGCACGTTCCGCCCAGGCCCGCTCCAGTTCACGCTGCAGATCGTCATGGGCCCGTTTAAGCAATTGCAGATCGCTCATGCCGCGCTTGAATTGATAGGTCTCGGCCAGAAAGAGACCTTCAACCGCATCGGCTTCACTGCCCAGATACGCCAGCAATTCCGCTTCACTCATCCGGTCCAGCTCATGTTTGAGCTGTTCGTTGTTCAGCAGCATCTGGCGCAACTGCTGGTAGGTGGTGCCTTCAACCAGGGTAAAGGTATAGCTGATCGTGTCGCCCTTCACGACCTTGTCCAGCAGCTGCTGCAGGGTCATGCCCGGCTCGATGAGGTAATCACCGGCCTTGATCGCGGTTACCGCCGGATTGAGCTGCGCCTCCAGGCGCAACCAGAGGTGCGACTGAATCAGGCCCTGTTGTTCCAGCTGCAGGGCAAATTTGCGAAACCAGGTACCCTGCTCAATGGACAACTCTTGTGCTTCACCGACCGGCAATGGAGCATTGAGTGTTCGCTGCAGCATCTGCTGACCGAACCAGACGGCGGCACCCGCTGCCAGAACCAAGACAACAAGAAACAGTAAAGCCAGTCGTTTCAGCATGGCACCATCCATTGATTGAGAGCTGTTTGCAGGCGACGTGTGTGTTGACCGAATGCGTAGCGGCGCTCGCCCAGCTGCAGTACCGGCCAGATGCCGATCAAACTGTTGCAGACAAAGAGTTCATCGGCGGATTCCACATCCTGCGGGGTATAGTTGTCAATGCGTACGTTCATTCCGTGATGCCTGGCCAGCTGCAAGAGCTGGTTGCGTACGATGCCTTCAACACCGCACTGATCCAGTGCCGGCGTGCACAGGCAGTTGTCACGCACGAAACAGAGGTTGCTCATGGTGCCTTCGATGACATAGCCACGGCTGTCGCATACCAGCCCTTCACGTATGCTTGGATCTCGCCACTCATTGCGTGCCAACACCTGTTCCAGACGGTTCAAATGCTTGATGCCACTGAGCAATGGCTGCAATGCCAGGCGAGTATCACACCAGCGAACCTGAATACCCTGTTCCGGTCGATCAGGATACTCAGGCATGGGGGACAGCGTCAGAATGCGCAGTGGTACAGCCGGATCAGGCGTCAGGTAACCTCGACCACCGCTGCCACAGGTCACGACTATTTTGAGCACTGACCTGCCCGCAGGAAAGTTCAGCAGCGCCAGGTCCTGTTGCAGTTGGTCAGACAAATGATCGGCAGGTATGCCAAGGCGAGTACATCCGCTCAGCAGGCGTTGCAGATGCTGCGGGTAAAACACAGGGGTGCCATCGATGACCAACAGGGTTTCAAATACCCCATGACCATAGGCCAGACCACGGTCGGTTACACCAATGAGATCCGCAGGCTGGCCGTTAATCAGTGTTTGCACAGGCATCATTGCACAGAGAGGGCATCGCCCTCCCCGCTCCTCAGATGCGGTTGAAGATCAGGGTACCGTTGGTACCGCCGAAACCGAAGGAGTTGGACATGGTCGCATCAATGGCGCATTCCTGCGCGGTATGGGCAACGTAGTTCAGATCACAGCCGTCGGACGGGTTGTCCAGGTTGATGGTCGGCGGCGCCACCTGATCACGCAGAGCCAGCACACAGAACGCCGCTTCAACGGCTCCGGCAGCACCCAGCAAGTGACCGATCATGGACTTGGTTGAACTCATGCGTACCTGCTCGGAAGCACTGCCCAGCACCCGTTTGGCGGCGTTGGACTCGGCGATATCGCCTGCAGGCGTAGATGTGCCATGCGCATTGATATAGCTGATGCGTTCGGGCGCAATGGCTGCATCATTGATGGCGTTCTGCATCGACAGCGCGGCGCCGGCCCCATTTTCCGGCGGAGCGGTCATATGATAGGCATCGTCTGACATGCCGAAACCGGAGAGTTCACAGTAGATGTGAGCCCCACGCGCCTTGGCATGTTCATATTCTTCGAGCACCAGAACACCGGCACCGTCACCCAGGACAAAACCGTCACGGTCGCGATCCCAGGGACGACTGGCCTGCTGAGGGGCATCATTTCGGGTAGAGAGCGCACGGGCTGCCGAGAATCCGGCCACGCCCAGCGGCGTGGTTGCCATTTCGGCACCGCCGGCGACCATTACATCGGCATCACCGTACTGAATCATGCGCATGGCATGGCCAATATTATGCGTACCGCTGGTGCAGGCAGTGGTGATCGCAATGTTCGGGCCACGGAAGCCGTATTTGATCGCCACGTTGCCCGCAATCATGTTGATGATGCTGCCCGGCACGAAGAACGGCGATACACGGCGAGCACCGCCGGTATTGAGCGTATCGTGGGTTTTTTCAATCATCGGCAGACCGCCGATGCCGGAGCCGATGGCACAGCCGATACGGTGTGCATTGCTTTCGTTGGCTTCAATGCCGGAATCGTCGATGGCCTGGGCTGCAGCGACCATTCCGTACTGAATGAACAAATCCATTTTGCGCGCATCCTTGGCGCTCATGTAAGGATCCAGAGAGAAATCCTTGACCGAAGCAGAGAAGCGAGTTGCGAACTGAGATGCGTCAAAAAACTCAATTGGCGCCACACCGCTTTTACCGGCCAGGATATTGTCCCAGGTGTCCTTGACGGTATTACCTACGGGTGTCAGCAAACCGAGACCGGTCACAACAACTTTTCTGCGAGACATCCTACTCCTCCAGCCCTGTCAGGCCTTACAAAAGAAAAGCCGCACTATATTCGCATATAGATGCGGCTTTTCGGCTAATTCTGTGGGGATTGATTACTGATGAGCGTTGATGTAATCGATCGCCAGCTGAACAGTAGTGATCTTTTCAGCTTCTTCGTCAGGGATTTCGGTCTCGAATTCCTCTTCCAGAGCCATAACCAGCTCAACAGTGTCCAGGGAGTCAGCGCCCAGATCTTCGACGAAGGAAGCAGAGTTAACAACTTCTTCTTCTTTAACGCCCAGCTGTTCAGCGATGATTTTCTTTACGCGCTCTTCAATGTTACTCATATCTCTTCCTATTTTTTCTCAATACCACCACATCGCAGGATGTGATCTGGAATTTTAGAAAACCCATTACGCTCTGGCAACAAGCGTGACGGTGCGAACTTCATACTCCGTCAACTGACGGCCAATTATCAACAAATCCGCGAAAAACACAAATCTTTATGTCGTCCCGATTGTTTCCGATCAGGACATGTACATTCCGCCATTCACATGAATGGTATCACCGGTGACATAGGCACCGCCGTCACCGGCCAGGAAGCCCACGACAGCCGCAATTTCTTCCGGCTGACCCAGACGGTTCATCGGGATTTGAGCCTGCAGGTTCTGCTTGTGCTCGTCCGCCAGGCCTGCGGTCATATCGGTGTCGATAAAGCCCGGCGCCACACAGTTGACGGTGATATTGCGAGAACCCACTTCGCGCGCCAGGGCACGGGTAAAACCTTCCATGCCGGACTTTGCCGCCGCGTAGTTGGTCTGCCCGGCGTTGCCCATGGAAGCGACCACGGAGCTGACACTGATGATACGACCCCAGCGCGCCTTGGTCATGCCCCGCAGACAGCCTTTGACCAGACGGTAAACGGAGTTCAGGTTGGTGTTGATCACCCCGTCCCATTCATCATCCTTCATGCGCATCAGGATGTTGTCCTTGGTGATACCGGCGTTGTTGACCAGAATCTCGATGGTACCGTAATCGGCCTGAATGCCTTTCAGCACTGCTTCAACGGAAGCTGAATCGGATACATCCAGCACCATGCCGACACCCTTGTTGCCGGCTTCTGCCAGGTAGGCCGAGATGGTTTCAGCACCCTTTTCGCTGGTTGCAGTACCGATTACGACAGCACCCTGGGACGCCAGATTGATCGCAATCGCCTTGCCGATACCTCGCGTCGCGCCGGTTACCAGTGCAACTTTACCTTCAATACTCATGAGCCTGTTCCTACTATCCGTTGATGTTCAAGCCAGCGCTTTTTCAAGGCCGGCAGCATCACTGATGGAGATACCGTTCAGCGCGCGGTCGATCTTCTTGTTGAGGCCGGTCAAAACCTTGCCGGGACCGCACTCGACCAGCGTCTCAACGCCCTCAGCAGCCATCTTCTGAACCGAAGCGGTCCACAGGACAGGGCTGTATAGCTGGGCAACCAGATTACTGCGCAAACTGTCCAGATCAGCAGCGACACTGGCAGCAACATTCTGTACCACCGGGATACGCGGCAGCTGCAGCTCAACGCCGGCCAGCGCCTGAGCCAACTGTTCAGCGGCGGGCTTCATCAGTGCACAGTGAGACGGAACACTGACCGGCAGAGGTACGGCACGTTTGGCACCGGCAGCCTTGCAGGCCTCGATACCACGCTCAACCGCCGCCTTTTCACCGGCGATGACGACCTGGCCCGGACAGTTGTAGTTGACCGGGGATACCACATCACCCTGAGCGGCTTCTTCGCACGCCTTGGCAATGGCATCATCATCCAGACCGAGAATGGCCGCCATGGCACCGGTACCGGCCGGAACCGCCTGCTGCATGTACTCGCCACGCAGCTTCACCAGACGGACGCCATCAGCCAGAGACATCGCATCGGCGCAGACCAGCGCAGTGTATTCCCCCAGGCTGTGACCGGCCATAACGCTGGGCACTGCGCCACCCTGCTCCAGCCAAAGGCGCCAGAGTGCAACGCCTGCGGTCAGCAGTGCCGGCTGGGTGTTTTCGGTGCTGTTCAGAGCCTCTTCCGGGCCTTCCTGGGTCATTTTCCAGAGATCAAAGCCAAGAGCCTCGGAGGCTTCCGCGAAGGTCTGCTCAATGACCGGGTGTGCTGCAGCCAGCTCTGAGAGCATTCCCAGCTGCTGAGATCCCTGGCCAGGAAAAACGAAAGCAAGCGTTTGCGACATGGTTTCCCCATATTCAATACAAGTGACTTCTGTGCCGCGTGCTCAATGCAGAACCGCAGCTTTTAAGGGCACTTAGTTTACAACATTCGGGGGTAATTAGAACGTCTGGCCTTATTCCGACTCGGCCGAGTCCCGCAGGTAGCGTTCAAGCTGCTCACTGATAAGGGTGGGAATATTCATTTCGACTTCGGATACAGCCTGATCAATGGCATGTGCAAAACAATGGCGATTGGCACTGCCATGACTTTTAACCACTATGCCCTGAAGACCAAGCAGACTGGCACCATTGCGTTTGCCGGGATCCAGCTGCTGCTGCAGCTCCTTGATCATCGGGCGCGCCAGGAGCGCGACGAAGCGACGGTAGAGGTTGCGGGTAAAGCTTTTATATACCTTGCGACTGATTAACCTGGCCAGACCTTCGCTGCTCTTAAGCGCGATATTGCCTACGAAGCCGTCACAAACGATCAAGTCCGCTTTGCCCGAAAAGACACCATCGCCTTCGACAAAACCGATGTAATTGAGATCCGACTGCTCGGACAGCAGCCGCGAGGCAAGCTTGACCTGCTCGTTACCCTTGATCTCTTCGGCACCGATATTGAGCAGTGCAACGGTGGGCGCTTCGATCTGCTCCACAGCTTTCAGCATCACGGAACCCATGATGGCGAACTGCAGCAGATGCTCCGCCGAGCAGTCCACATTCGCACCAAGATCCAGCATATAGCTGTGCCCCCGGAGGGTCGGGATAGCCGATGTAATGGCCGGTCGATCAATGCCGGGCAGCATATGCAGGATGCCACGCCCCATCACCATCAGCGCACCGGTATTGCCGGCACTGACGCACGCCTGAGCACGTCGATCGGCGACGGATTGCAGAGCAAGGTACATTGAGGAGTCCTTGCGGCGTCGCAAGGCAAATGCCGGTCGATCATCCATGGTGACCACGGATTCGGCATGCAGTATCTCAAGACGGGAGCGATCATAGCGAGCCTGTCGACTCAGTATGGTTTCGATCTGTTGCTGATGACCCACCAGCAGGATATTCATGGAGGGGTGACGCTTAAGGGCGTCCAGTGCAGCGGGAACAGTAACGCGGGGACCGAAGTCCCCGCCCATTGCATCAACGGCGATGCAATACTGTGCCGTCAAGCTTACTCGTCGCCTTTGGCGATAACCTGACGGCCACGGTAAAAACCGTCAGCGCTGACGTGGTGACGACGGTGGGTTTCACCGGTAGTTGCGTCAACAGACAGAGTCGGGTTGCTCAGCGCATCGTGAGAGCGACGCATATCGCGACGTGAACGAGACTTTTTGTTCTGCTGTACTGCCATGGTATCTAGCTCCTGGTTTAACTCTTATCGGCCTTGTCTTTAAGCTGGGCCAATACACTGAAGGGGTTGGGTTTTTCTTCCTGCGTCCGGGCCGTTTCCACGTCGCCGAACGAGGTCTGAATACTGCAGTCATCATGATACGGGACCAGCGGCAGACTCAACATCAGCTCGTCCTCGATAACCGGCAGCAGTTCAATCTCGTCCGTCTCCATGATCAAGGGATCATAGTAACGGGGCAAATTCTCCGCCTGCTGTTCCGTCAATGCAACCGCGAGATTAAGCTTGGCTTCAATCTCCACACTGACCGGCTCCAGGCAGCGCTGACACGTCATTCTGACAGTGCCATGCATCTCGCCGCGCAGAACCCGCAGGCCCTGTTCATCCTTGGCAAACCCGACTTCGACATCAATAGTGCCGTTGTCATCAACCAAGAAGGACGCAAGACGAGGCATATCAGCAATAGCTGCTGGGCCTTTGAACACCGCTTCCCGCTCGGCAAGTTTGCGAGGGTCAACTTTTTTCGGTAATGGACCGTACGACATAAGCGCGCAATTCTATGGTTAGAACCCCTTGCTGTCAAAGAAAATAGGGGTTCAAGCGATTAAATTTAGGGTTAATATGATACCGGAAACTTTCATAAACTCCGGTCCTCAAAGGAATTATCATGTTACCCACCCTGGTACTCGCGTCCAGTTCACCCTGGCGTCGGGCAATACTGGACAAACTGGGCCTGCCTTACCGCACCAAACATCCCGACATTGACGAAACACCTCTGCCCGGCGAAACCGCCGAAGCTTTGGTATCTCGTCTGGCTGAAGCCAAGGCCAGAGCCGTTGCCCCGACCTACAAGGACGCTCTGGTGATCGGCTCCGATCAGGTTGCAGTACTTGATGACCAGATCATCGGCAAGCCCGGCACCCACGACCGGGCCGCCGAGCAACTGCGTGCAGCATCGGGGCGCAGTATCAGCTTTCTCACCGGACTCTGCCTGCTCAACACCGCAACCGGCGCTAGCCAGATCGAGGTTGTACCTTTCCATGTTCACTTCAGAACACTGAGTGATGAGCTGATCGAAGCCTACCTGCAACACGAGCAGCCCTACAACTGCGCCGGCAGCTTCCGTTCCGAAGGTGCCGGCATTGTACTCTTTGATCGCCTTGAAGGTGATGATCCCAACACTCTCGTAGGCCTGCCGCTGATCCGCCTGTCCAGAATGCTGGAGGCGGAGGGTGTCTCACCCTTTAACATTCAACGCAGCGGGTAACCGTTACTCAGCCCCATCTGCAGGGCCAGTTCCTTGGCAACACCAATGCCCAGCCGTTCGATCAGGCGGTCAAATGGCTGCGGCCTGGCGGTGTAATCAATCAGCTTTTCCGCACCGACAATGTCACGGGCAACCATCGAGCTACTGCCCAGACCGTCGACCAGCCCAAGCTCCAGCGCCTGCTCACCGGTCCAGACCAAACCGGAGAAGAGCTCATCACCACCCTTCAAACGATCCCCTCTGCCCGCTTTTACCTGACCAATGAACTGCTGGTGAGTGGTATTGAGCACCGTCTGCCAGAATTCACGATCTTCCTCCCTCAGTGGCGAGAAGGGATCCAGGAAAGCCTTGTTTTCACCTGCCGTCAGGGTGCGACGCTCTACGCCCACCTTGTCGATCAAGTCGACAAAACCGAAGCTGGATGAAATAACGCCGATGGAACCCACCAGACTGGCCTTGTCGGCGTAGATTTCATCAGCGGCAGCAGCGATGTAATAGGCACCGGATGCACCTATGTCACTGATCACCGCATACACTTTCTTCTCCGGATGGAGGCCGCGCAGTCGCTTGATCTCGTCATAGACGTAGCCGGCCTGAACCGGGCTGCCGCCGGGGCTGTTGATCCGCATTACCACGGCCTTGCTGCGATCTGCCTTGAACGCATTGCGCAACGCTGAAATGATGGCATCGGCACTGGCCTCTTCGTCATCCATGATCGGCCCCTTGATCTCCACGATGGCGGTGTGGTCATGGGGCACAACCTTGTCTGCATCCAGGTCCTTGCCGACGTAAAAGATCGCCAGCAGCGAAAACAGGTACACAAATGTCAGCAGCTTGAAAAAGATACCCCAGCGACGGGAACGACGATGTTCAACATTCAGGCTGTTGAGCATCTTTTCAATCAGGCGCCACTCTTTCTGGGTGCTTGGGCGAGTGTCGCTGTCGCGACCGGGCGCCTGCGATTTGGCCGGCTCATTGGCGGACGATTCAGAATCGCCCCAGTGTTTGTCATCGTTCACGCTAATCCCTCATTCAGTCAGTTCAGGCGGACAGACCGTCCAGCCAGGATTCCAGTTCCGTAAAGTGGTGGATCTCCTTGACAGGCTTGAGTAGCCGCAGCCTGTCCAGATGGTGTGCGCCGTAACTGACCGCAACCGTATCCATGCCTGCACGCTGCCCCATCTCCAGATCATACTCGGTATCACCGATCATCAGCGCATGCTCGCGTGAGACGCCGGTTTCTTCCAGCAGTTCGTGCAGCATGTGCGGATCCGGCTTGGACGTGGTCTCATCGGCGCAGCGACTGATTTCAAACAGCGAGCCCAATCCGGTCTCGGCAAACACATGTTCAAGCCCGGCACGGCTCTTACCGGTCGCTACAGCCAGGCGAAATCCCTTCTGTTTCAGGCTCTCAAGGGTGTGCTGTACACCCGGGAACAGCTCGGTCGGGGTATCATCAGCATCCAGATAATAGTGAGCATAACGCTCACGCACGGGATCAATAATGACATCGCCTTCATTTGGAAACAGGGTCTTGATCGCTTCCGGCAATCCCAGGCCGATAATATTTGTTGCCGCTTCCCAGCTGGGCACAGGCAGGTCAAGATCCCGCGCCGACGCACGAATGCTGGACGCAATGCGCCGAGTGGAATCGATGATGGTGCCGTCCCAATCGAATATCAGTAATGAGTACAAGCTTAGCTCCTTTGCGACGCAGGTGCCCGGTCAGTTTTCCTGGCGTGTCGGCCAGATCAGCAGCTCGCCCACATTCACATGCTCCGGCTGTGACAGGGCGTAGATGATACCGTTGGCGATATCTTCCGGCTTCAGCATGGCCGAGTCATTGCCATACATATTGCTCTTGACGATGCCACGAATCTTGTCGTGGCCAATGCTGTCCGGAAGCTCGGTATCCACCGAGCCGGGCTGAATGTCGGTCACACGTACGCCGAAACGGATCGACTCCTTGCGCAGGGTTTCGGAAATCGCCCTGACCGCATGCTTGGTGCCCGCGTAGACACCCGCGCTGGGGTAAGTGGTACGGGCCGCGATCGAGCTGACGTTGACGATATGCCCCTGCTTGCGCTCCGCCATGCCGGAATAGACGGCATTGATGGCATAGAGTACGCCCTTGATGTTCACATCGATCATTCGATCCCACTCGTCGACCCGACCATTGATGATCGGACTGATCGGCATGGTACCGGCGTTGTTGATCAGGATATCGACACCACCGCCCTCGGCCAGACGCACGCCCAGCGCCTCCATGGCAGCACGGTCGGATACATCGACCGCCTCCACATGCACCTGTGCGCCCTGCTCGCTCAGCTCCTGCGCCAGAACCTGCAGACGATCCGCACGCCGCGCCGAGAGCACCACCTCGGCACCTTCAGCCGCGAGTGCACGCGCCACCGCCTGACCTATACCCGAGCTCGCACCTGTCACCCAGGCACGTTTCCCCTTGAATTTCATTTGCTTACTCACTTGATTTGAACGTGTTTCCCAACCGGGAATGATGCCTATTCTGACCCATGCCAAAAGATGCGTCCACCGCCTGGCCCTAACGAAAAAAACCGCTGGCGCAGGCGACAGCGGTTTTCCTGCCCCATCAGGGGCGATGATCCGACCGACCGATCAGCGATGCTTGAATTCAGGCTTGCGCTTTTCGGCGAAGGCATCCATGCCCTCTGAGCAGTCTTCAAATGCAAAGGTCGACTGAAAGGCATGACGCTCATGGCGCAGACCATCGGCCAGATGCGCATCCACCGCCATGTTCACCGCCTGCTTGATCATGCTGACAGCCGGAGCCGAGTTGGACGCGATCTTGCGCGCGGTCTTGAATGCGGTTTCAAGCAACTCTTCCGCCGGCACGATACGTGACACCAGACCACTGCGCTCGGCCTCTTCCGCATCCATCATGCGACCGGTCAGACACATCTCCATCGCCTTGGCCTTGCCCACCGCCTTGGTCAGACGCTGAGTACCACCGGCACCGGGCATGGTGCCGATGCCGATTTCCGGCTGACCGAACCTGGCGGTTTCAGCGGCAATGATGAAGTCACAGGCCATCGCCATCTCACAACCACCACCGAGTGCAAAACCTGCCACAGCGGCGATCACCGGCTTGCGCGCTTCATCAATGGCACGCCAGCAGTCACGCTTCACGTAGGGGAAGTTCAGCGCATAGAGGGAGGCGAAGTTGTGCTCTTTCATCTCCTTGATGTCGGCACCGGCCGCAAACACCTGCTCACCACCGGTGAGCATGATGCAGCGAACACTGTCGTCCGCTTCCAGCATATCGATCGCCTGGCCCAACTCTGCGGTCAACTGCAGGTTCAACGCATTCATCGCCTTGGGGCGATTCAGCGTGACGATACCCACACCGTCACGCACCTCCACCAGTACTGTTTCAAATTCCATAATCATACCTTTTACTTCGGATGACGACGGCTCTGCACGAAGCGGAAGCGGTTGGAAACAAAGGCGTAGTCGGTCAGGCTGGCGTTGGCAGCCGGGTTGCCGCCGGTGGCGTGGAAGTCACTGAATGCCGCACTCTGGTTGACGAATACGCCACCGGTCAGGTTGACGCTCAGCGCCACACAGGCATCCAGCGCCGCTTCTTCGATCTTCTCCAGCTGGGCATCGTCGCTGCTGTAGCAGCCCATGGTGATGGCGCCGTGCTTCTTCACGATGTCACGTGCCAGCTCGATGCTGTGATCACGACTGTCGCTGCGAACGATAAAGCTGATCGGGCCGAACAGTTCCTGACCCCATACATCCTCTTTTGCCGCATCGATGGTCATGATCAGCGGGCTGCGTACGCGTGCGTTCTCGAACTGCGGATGGGTCAGACGCTCGGAATCGCGCACCACGGTACCCAGTGACTTGCTGTCATCGATACGCTTGTCGGTTGCTTCGGACTGGATCGCACCCAGCACCATGGCAGCACGGTCAGGGTCAGACAGGAACTTGGTTACGCCGGTCGCAATCGCCTCAACCACCTCATCGAAGCTCTTGTGGCCCAGATCGGTATCGATACCGTCCTTGGGTACAAAGATGTCCTGAGTCGTAGTGCACATCTGACCGGAGTACAGGCTCAGGGTAAACGCCAGGTTGCGCACCATGCCTTTGAAGTCATCGGTGGAATCGATGATGATGGTGTTGGCACCGGCCTTCTCGGTGTAGACCTGCGCCTGCGGGCAGTTCTGCTCCAGCCAGTCACCAAACGCGGTGTTGCCGGTAAAGTCGATCAGTTTCACTTCCGGACGCTGAGCCAGAGTCATGGTTTCCGGCTTGGCGGCATCGGCATCCACAAACAGGGATACGATATGCGGCGGCAGGCCCTGCTCTTTCAGTACTTCCTGCGCAACCTTGACGCTGATGGCTGCCGGCAGCACGGCACCGGAATGCGCCTTGACCACAACCGGGTTACCGGTCACGAGGGAGGCAAACAGGCCCGGGTAGGTGTTCCAGGTCGGGAAGGTTGAGCAGCCGAT
>CAYMHL010000054.1:0-14501 GCA_964390205.1 uncultured Marinobacterium sp. | reverse complement strand
GCTTCGATTTCGTGCGGTTCCAGACCGTGAGAGATATCCATCTCCACTTCACCCTTGACCAGCTTGCACTTGCAGGTAGAGCAAACACCGCCCTTGCAGGAATAAGGCAGGTCCATGCCTACTTCAAGACCGGCATCCAGAATGTTCTGACCCACGGTGGCCAGGTCGAACATGACGGAACGGCCATCCGCTACGACCGTAACCTTGCTCATCTTTTCTTCACCGTACTGAGCCACACGCGCCTGGGCTTTTTCCAGAGTCGCCTTGGCATCGGCCGAAGAGCTGGCAAAGAGTTCATAATGGATCTGGTCATCGCTCAGGCCTTCCATGCGGAAGCCGCGAGAGACTTCGGTCATCATCGCTTCAGGACCACAGATGAAGGCTTCATCGGTGTTCTTGATGTCGATCAGGCCGGCCTTCTGCAGGGCATAGCCCTTCTTGTTGTCGATACGACCATTGAGCAGATCGGCACCCTGGTCTTCATAGTCCATGATGTTGATCCACTGGAAGCGGTCCAGGTAGCGGTTCTTGACGAAGTTCAGCTCGTCCTTGAACATCACCGTGTTGGAACGCTGGTTGCCGTAGATCAGAGTGACCCTGCTGTTCGGTTCGATATCGAGCACGGATTTCATGATGGAAATCATCGGCGTGATACCGGAGCCGGCGGCGATGCACATGTAGTTCTTGGCGTTCTTCGGGTTCAACTCGGTATAGAAGCTGCCCTGCGGGGGCATGACTTCAATATCCATGCCCGGCTTGAAGTGGTCGTTGGCGTAGTTGGAGAACCTGCCGCCATCGACACGCTTGATGCCGACACGCATGTGACCGTCATTCACGCCGGAACAGATGGAGTAGGAACGACGCACGTCTTCACCGTCGATCATGGCACGCAGAGTCAGAAACTGGCCCTGGATGAACTTGAATTTCCCCTTCAGTTCCTCAGGAACAGCGAAAGTAACGCTGATGGCCGAATCGGTTTCCGGCTGCACTTCGGCAATTTTCAGCGTATAGAAATTGGTGTCAGACATCGCTTCACCTTATATTTTTTTGAAATAGTCAAAAGGCTCATTGCAGTCATTGCATTGAAACAGCGCCTTGCAGGCGGTAGAGCCAAACTCACTGATCCTGCGTGTATTGCGCGATCCGCAATGGGGACAGAGGGCATGGGCATCCGGGGTCAGGCCGTCTTCGTCCAGATCGGCATCTTCCGGCGGCGCTACACCATAGTTGCGCAACTTGCGACGTCCCGAAGAGGACATCCACTCGGAACTCCAGGCTGGGGACAGTCGGGTTTTCACCTCAACGTCGTTATAGCCGTGGGTCTTGAGTGCCGCGATCACATCATCGGTGATGGTGTTCATCGCCGGGCAACCCGAGTAGGTCGGTGTGATGGTGACCACAATGCGGTCACCATCACGCTCGACATCACGCAAGATCCCAAGATCCCAAATACTCAGCACCGGCACTTCAGGATCCTTGACTTGATCGAGCAGGTCCCAGAGTTCCTTCACCTCGGCAGCATTACGCTGCTGCAATCGGCGGTACTGCTCTTCTGGCATCAGTGAGATTTCATTCATGGTCTCTGTCTCTGGCAGCGTTGCTTACCACTGGCAACCGGGGTGAGAGCGATGCACGATCTGCATCTCGGTCAGCATATGGCCCAGATTTTCAGTGTGGTAACCGGTACGGCCACCACGCACGGCCCAGCCATCATCGGGCACATTCAGCGTCGCTTCGGTCAGAATATCGCTGACCTGCTTGTGCCAGGCGCTGTGCAGTTTGGATACGTCCACACCGATGCCGGCATCAGCCAGCAACTGTTCGGTTTCATCCATATCGAACAGCTCGTGGGTGTAGCCCCAAAGTGCATCGACAGCCTTCTGCGTGCGCTTGTGGCTCTCTTCGGTACCGTCACCCAGACGCAGCACCCAGTCACGGCTGCGACGCAGGTGATATTTGGTTTCCTTGATACCCTTGGCCGCGATGGCGGACAGGGTTTCATCCTTGGACTTCAGCAGCTCCGGCAGCACCAGGCTGTAGTACACATCAGCGAACAGCTGACGTACCTGAGAGTAGGCAAAATCACCTTTCGGCATTTCCATCAGCAGCAGGTTGCGGTATTCGCGGTCGCTGCGCATGTAGGCGAAATCGTCTTCGGTACGACCGTCATTCGCCAGCTCGGCTGCGTAGGTGTAAAACATGCGCGCACGGCCAATGTAATCCAGCGCCACGTTGCCGTAGGCGATATCTTCTTCCAGGAAGGGGCCGTAGCTGACCCATTCGGAGATACGGTGACCCAGAACAACCGAGTCATCACCCAGACGGGTCGCATATTCCAGCGTTGCCGCTTTGATTGCATCACTCATTACTTCTCTCCTCACTCTATCCCGTTACACGCAATTACATGTTGTTGACGGGTTCAGGCAGCACGTAATAAGTCGCATGACGGTACGGCTTGTCGTCGTTCGGATCGTAGAAGCAATCGGCATCGTCTTCCTGAGACGCGCAAATGTCGCTGGACTTCACTACCCAGAGGCTGACGCCTTCGCTGCGGCGAGTGTAGCAATCACGGGCGTATTCCAGCGCCTGTTCATGATCTTCGGCGTGCAGGCTTCCGACGTGTTTATGGTCAAGACCGCGCTTGGAACGCACAAACACTTCAAACAGTTCCAGTTTTTCAGTTGGCTTTGTCATCTCAGTTACCTCTCTTACGCCGCATTCTGCGCTTTTTTGGCGCGTTTCTTTTCGTTGTATGCCGCAATGGCGTCACGTACCCACTCACCTTCTTCGTGAGCGGCAATGTGGTGTTCAATACGCTGGCGGTTGCAGTGACCGTTACCGTTGATCACGCTCCAGAACTCGTCCCAGTTCAGGTCGCTGCTGTCATAGTGACCGCGGGCTTCGTTCCACTTGATGTTGGCATCCGGATGCTCCAGGCCCAGCACTTCGATCTGCTTAACGGTCTGGTCAACAAACTTCTGCCGCAGGTCATCGTTGGTCTCGCGCTTGATCTTCCACTCCATGGACTTCTGGGAGTGTGCGGATTCAGTGTCGTGCGGACCAAACATCATCAGCGCCGGCCAGTAGAAGCGGTTCAGGGCATCCTGAGCCATCGCCTTCTGCTCCGGGGAACCTTTGGCCAGTGCCAGCATCGCTTCATAACCCTGACGCTGATGGAAGCTTTCTTCCTTACAGATACGGATCATGCCGCGGGAATACGGGCCATAGGAAGTACGCTGCAGGGACACCTGGTTGACGATGGCAGCACCATCCACCAGCCAGCCGATAGCAGCCACATCCGCCCAGGTCAGAGTCGGATAGTTGAAGATGGAGGAGTATTTGGCCTTGCCGGTCTGCAGCTGCTCAATCATTTCAGAGCGGGAGATACCCAGGGTTTCCGCCGCGCTGTAAAGATAAAGACCATGGCCTGCCTCGTCCTGGACCTTGGACAGCAGAACCGCCTTGCGACGCAGGGACGGTGCACGGGTGATCCAGTTGCCTTCCGGCTGCATGCCGATCACTTCAGAGTGGGCGTGCTGAGAGATCTGGCGGATCAGGTTCTTGCGATATTCTGCCGGCATCCAGTCCTTGGGCTCGATCTTCTCTTCCGCTTCAATCTTGCGCATGAAATTTGTTGCTTCGGACGTCATCGTTCTGCTCTCCGATCTTATGTTTCGTTCTTTCGCACTGTGAAACTTATTCTTGTAAGACATACTCGTGTAACGATCAGCGCTTTTTTGTATCGCGCCAGCCTGACCTTTCCACTTGGGATAAGGATCCGGCTGCTTGATCCGCAAGAGATGCCTCCAGTTTGCGATAGACCAAATGTACACCATCTGTTTCGATTAATGATACACAAATAGAAAAATAATTTTCAATAAATGTATCACATAACAGGATTGATCCAGCTCAATTCCTTCTATTCTAGTTCAGCTACGGGATTCGGCCGGAAACGGATGCAAACGACAGCCGGGATCGCACAGGATCCTGACAGCGAGCAAGGAAAAAGAAGACGATGGAGGAGAAATGCGCAGAAACGGGCACGGAAGCCCGCTCCATTCAGGCAGGCAGGGTGAAGTCAGGCTCACGCAGACGGAACAGCTCCTCCACCTGCAGCGCGGTGATCCTGGGATGGCTGACGACCTCACTGGTCTTGTAGCGTGTATCGAACAGTGCCGCACCGGTATCTATGTAGACGCCATTACCCCGCCGGATAATGCCGGGCACGATGACATGACCATGCACGCACAGATCAATCCCCTCGATGGTACGGTTAAAGCCCGGCGATTTCACCGGCCGCTCCCAGAGGATGGCATCACGCAGCGACTCTTCGTGGGGCAGCCTGAGCTTCAGATCGAGCCAGTCGACATCCGGCAAGGTACTGTGGGATATCGCCAGCGTACGTCCATCGGCAAGACCAAGCTCAATCACCCAAGGCATACTGTGTGCCAGGGACTCCGCCAGCCGACGCGTCTCGGGGTGACAGGCAAAAAAATGCTCAGGCCCCTGCCCCAGCCAGGCACGACCGCCATAGGCCATCCAGGCCTCGACATCCACATGGGTTGGATCATCCAGCCAGTTGAACAGGATCTGCTCATGATTACCGCGCACGGCGAAGAACCAGGGCTCAGTGGTGAGCGCCAGACACGCCTCGGAGTCAGGCCCACGGTTGATCAGATCACCAACCGAAAACAGCCGATCCACCGCCGGATCAAAACAGATGGCCTCAAGCTCGGCCTGCAAGGGTTTAAGCCAGCCGTGAATATCACCGACCACAAAATCGCGGCCATACACATTGGGAGCTACATGCTGAATAACGTTCATCAGGACGTCCATTCCGGATACGATGCCCGATATGATAGCGACTAAAGCAACCAAGTTGCAGTATAAAAAAGGAATAAAGCGAGGGATTAAAACAGAGAATTGGTGGAGCCTAGCGGGATCGAACCGCTGACCTCAACACTGCCAGTGTTGCGCTCTCCCAGCTGAGCTAAGGCCCCACACGTATCAGGAAGATCCTGAAAGGGATGGCGTCCCATAGGGGGTTCGAACCCCTGTTACCGCCGTGAAAGGGCGGTGTCCTAGGCCACTAGACGAATGGGACGCAGTGTTTTGTGACGTATTTTGGTGGAGCCTAGCGGGATCGAACCGCTGACCTCAACACTGCCAGTGTTGCGCTCTCCCAGCTGAGCTAAGGCCCCTTCGTCACAGGACGGGGCGTATATTAATGGCCCCCTCCTGTGCTGTCAAACACTTTTTGCAGATTTCTTACAAAAAATGTTTAGACGAATCATGCGGTTAGCGCACGATACTCCTTCTCGAGACGCTTGGTCTCCTTCTTCGACGGTGTCCCCACCACCTCCAGGGCATGACGCACGCGAGCGCGGGTCATATCCGGACCCAGAATCGCCATGGCATCCACCACGGATACGCTCTGCGCGGTGCCGGAGATGGCCACGAACAGCGGGAACAGGAAGTCACGGATCTTGATCTCGCTGCCATCGGCCAGCTTTTTCAGCTCGGCAAACAGGCTGTCCTTGTCCCAATGGCGCTGCTGGTCCAGATGCCAGGAGCTGAACTGGAGGATGCGGCGCACCTCATCCATCTCGATCTTTTTGTGCTCGAAATCGGCCTCGCTGATCGGCAGCATACCGCTGAGGAAGAAACCGGCCAGCGGCGCAATGTCGCTGAACTTTTCCACGCGCGGCTGGATCAACGGAATGATCTGCGCCAGATACTCGGGGTTCAGTGCCCACTTCTGCACCTGCTCGGCAAACTGCTGCGGCGACAGTTCTTCGCGGATCCACAGACCGTTCAGCCAGCTCAGCTTTTCCTGATCGAACACAGGACCACCCAACGAAACACGCTGGATATCGAAATTGGCAAACATTTCGTTACGGTTGAACTTCTCGCGCTCGTCCGGCATCGACCAGCCCATGCGGCCCAGGTAGTTCAGCAACGCTTCCGGCAGGTAGCCCATGCGCTGGTAGTAGAGGATGCTGGTCGGGTTCTTGCGCTTGGACAGCTTGGATTTGTCCGGGTTACGCAGCAGCGGCATATGGCACAGCTGCGGCATGTCCCAGCCGAAGTACTGGTACAGCAGCTTGTGCTTGGGTGCCGAGTTGATCCATTCCTCACCGCGGATCACATGAGTGATCTTCATCAGGTGGTCATCGACCACGTTGGCCAGGTGGTAGGTCGGCATGCCGTCGGACTTGAGCAGAATCTGGGCATCGACCTGACCCCAGTCCAGCTCGATGGGGCCGCGCAACATGTCGTCGATGACGCAGATGCCCTCTTCCGGCACCTTCATACGCACCACGTAGGGCATGCCTGCCGCCATGCGACGTTCGATTTCATCCTCGGACAGTTCCAGGTCGCTCTGCTTCAAGGCGGTGTGCTTGCCTTCCAGACGACGGCTTTCACGCAGCTCATCCAGCTCCTCGGCGGTACGGAAACACAGAAACGCCGTACCTTCTTCCACCAGACGCATGGCGAAGTCCTTGTACATGTCCTTGCGCTCGCTCTGGCGGTAGGGACCGTAGTCACCCCCGATATCGGGACCTTCATCCCACTCCAGGCCAAGCCAGCGCAGCGAGTCCAGAATCGCCTGTTCCGACTCGTCGGTGCTGCGTGTCTGGTCGGTATCTTCGATACGCAGAATGAACTGGCCGCCATGCTGACGGGCAAATGCGAGATTGAACAGTGCAATGTAAGCGGTGCCGACATGCGGATCACCGGTTGGAGACGGCGCTACACGGGTACGAACAGTCATGATTTCCTGTACTCGGTCCTGTTGTGGTTGAGTCAAAGAGAAGGATTATAGCCTGTCGGCAGGGGTGGCGACCATGCCACCTACCTGACCTCAGCCGGAGAAGAAATTGTCGTAAATAATGCCGCCCCAGATTAGCGCCGTAATCAACAACGAAAACAGGACGGCCGCCGAGCCCAGATCCTTGGCCAGACCGGCCAGCGTATTGAATTCGGTACCCGCCCTGTCCACTACTGCCTCAATGGCGGTATTGAGCAGCTCCATGATCAGCACCAGCAGCAAGGCACTGATCATCAAGCCCAACTGCAGACCGGATTGAGCGATCCAAAACGTACCCGGCAGCATTGCCAACGCCGCCCAGGCTTCATAACGAAAGGCGGGTTCATTGACATATGCCGCTCTGATGCCTTTTATGGAATAGCGGGTCGCATGGTAGAAACGGGCCAGGCCTGTCGCTTTGGTGACAATCACAGGAACTCCTCGTTCGGATCAGGGCGAAATCAGACAGGCAAGTATACCCGGCAAATCGCCATCCTAGACAGAACCCGATGACCAGCAGATGACACCCGGTTTGAGGACTGATGACAGTTTTAATACAATGCGCGCCGTAAAAAAGCGTCTCGCTGACTACACACAATTTGAGTCTGCGCCTGTAAAGCAGACCACTGGAGCTATCCAATGAAATCGCTGTACAAAGCCCCTCTGGCCCTGGCCATCGCCGCCGGTACACTGGCGACCACCCAGGTCGCCGTTGCCGCAAACGAACCTAGCCTGAACATCAATCTGCGTACGTTTTATCTGAACCGTGATTACCATAACGGTGCTGAAGACCGCGTCGCAGCCTCTCAAGCTGTTCGTATCGACTATGTTTCGCCCTACTACAACGACATCATCGGTTTCGATGCCTCCATTTTCGGTGCGTTGAAGCTGGATGGCCAGAAAGAAGACGAACTCAGTGGGGTACTCAAAGCTGACGGCAACGACACCGACAGCTATGCCAAGCTTGGTCAGGCATTCGTCAAGCTGAAGCTGGGTGAAAACACCGAGCTGCGCGCGGGTCGCATGGTGCTGCAGACTGCACTGCTGTGGGATGATGACGCTCGCTCCACCCCAAGCTCTACTCAGGCGGTCAAGCTGGACACCAACCTGGGCGGTGCCGATCTGTATGCGATCTACAGCGATCGTGCCGTCAACATGAATGGCACCAAGTTCGAGAAGTATGAAGCCAATGGCGAAGACTACGATCTCTATGTCCTGGGTGGCGGCTACACCTTCGACAGCGGACTGAGTGTTCAGCTGGCCCATGGTCAAGCCGATGACTACCTGCGCCAGACCTACCTCAACGCCTCCTACCCGATCAAGCTGGCCAATGGCGACAGCATGCTGATCGATGCGCACTACTACGACGGCACCGATGATGGTGATTTGTACGACAACGGCAACGACTATGATTCCACGCTGTTCAATCTGGCCGGTCGCTATACCACCGGTGATCTGACCCTGACTCTGTCCTACCAGCAGATCGGCGGCGATAACGGCTACGATTACAGCTGGGATGGTTTTGACAACGACAACCACATCCTGATGACCTGGAACTCGGTTCACGTACTCGACTTCAACAGCGCTGACGAAGAGTCACTGCAGCTGCGTGCCGACTACAACGTATCAGCTGTTCCTGGCCTGAGCTTCATGGCTCGCCACACTGAAGGCTGGGATATCGATGATAATGACACTGGTGCAACCAACCTGAAAGAAAGTGAAACCGACCTGGAAGCCAAGTACGTTTTCCAGGCCGGCACGCTTGAAGGCCTGTCCCTGCGCGCCCGCGTGGCCCACGTTGAAAGTGACGCCGGACAGGATATCGACGCCATCCGCCTGATCGCCAACTACGGCTTCAGCGCGCTTTGATTCACCTATTTATACGAATATAACAACGGGCTCTTCGGAGCCCGTTTTTGGGTCTGGCTCATAAAATCCGGCAAGGTTGGGAACCAACACCAAGACTTTTCAACCCGCCAACATGTCCAACACGCCTCACCGTCAATAGGTAAAGCCATCTTGCTGATGGCCCCACATTCAGGCAACCAATTGACCTGTATCGATTTTCTGTCAACACCATTGGACTCGCAAAGCTGTTTAAGCTGATACTGATGTATCAATCAGTATAAATGGAGTAACACCATGCCCGCCTCCGCTACTGAGCGCTCGGACCTGCGCCCTATCCCCGCAGTCATTGCACTTGCCATCGGCATCATCATCTGGCTGCTGCCACAACCCGAAACCGTCTCCGATCAGGGCTGGCTGATGCTGGCCATGTTTATCGGTACCATTGCCGCCATTATCGGCAAGGCCATGCCCATTGGCGCACTTTCGGTTATAGCGATTGCACTGGTTGCACTCACAGGCGTTACCAGCGACAAACCTGGTGCCGCCATCAGTGATGCCTTGGGCAGCTTTACCAGCCCGTTAATCTGGCTGATCGCCATCGCCATCATGATCTCGCGGGGGTTGATCAAAACCGGGCTTGGGGCACGCATCGGCTATTACTTCATCGCGCTGTTTGGCAAGCGCACGCTGGGGATCGGCTATGCACTGGCCCTGTCAGAACTGACCATCGCCCCGGTCACACCCAGCAACACCGCCAGAGGTGGCGGCATTATCCACCCGATCATGCAGTCGATTGCGCGCAGTTTTGATTCCACGCCGGAGCACAACAGCACCGGCAAGATCGGCAAATACCTGGCGCTGGTCAACTACCATGCCAACCCTATCACTTCGGCCATGTTCATCACGGCGACCGCCCCCAACCCCTTGACTGTCAAACTGATCGCTGATGCCACAGGTGCTGAAATCAACCTGAGCTGGACCACTTGGGCCTTGGCCATGCTGCTGCCGGGACTGGTAGCCATTGCGCTCATGCCGCTGGTGCTTTATCTCATCTATCCGCCCGAGATCAAAAAAACCGAGGACGCTCGCAACTTTGCCAAACAGCGACTCACAGAACTTGGCAAAGTCAACCGCAATGAGAAAATCATGCTGGGGGTATTTGGCATCTTGCTTTTGCTCTGGGCCGATGTACCCATGTGGCTTTTGGGTGACGCCTATCAGCTCAACGCTACTACCACCGCCTTTATCGGTCTATCGATCCTGTTGCTCACCGGCGTGTTGACCTGGCAGGACATTCTGGCAGAAAAAAGCGCGTGGGATACCTTGGTATGGTTCGGCGCATTGGTGATGATGGCAACTCAACTCAACAAGCTGGGAGTGATCGCCTGGTTCTCGACCAGCATTCAGGACCTGATCACTCATGCCGGGGTGGGATGGGCCGGCGCCAGTGCGCTGCTGGTTGTGGTTTTCTTGTATTCACATTACTTCTTTGCCAGTACTACCGCCCACATCACCGCCATGATGGGTGCCTTTCTTGCGGTAGGTCTGGCCATGGGCGCCCCTGCCATGCCCTTCGTGCTGATGATGGCAGCGGCATCTTCGATCATGATGACGCTGACCCATTACGCCACCGGCACTTCACCGGTCATCTTCGGCTCGCACTATGTCACCTTGGGCGAATGGTGGCGCGCCGGTTTCCTGATGAGCCTGGTTAACCTGGCCGTTTGGGTTCTGGTAGGCAGCCTGTGGTGGAAGTTATTGGGGTATTGGTAAGACGGACGCGCTGTGAAATCAATCCAAGCACCAGCACCGAGAGGCATGTCAAAACCAACGTGCCTCCCGATTTGGTCTTACCCCGCCAACAAACTTAACAAGGCTTCACTGTCATTGGGCAGTGGCGCCTTGCCGGTGGCATCAAACAATGCATCGGCCAAAGCCTGCTTCTGCTGCTGCATCTGCTGGATGCGCTCTTCCACCGTATCCATCGCCACCAGTTTGTAAACAAACACCGGCTTGTCCTGACCGATGCGGTAGGCACGATCAGTCGCCTGGCGCTCGACAGCCGGGTTCCACCAGGGGTCGATATGGATCACAGTGTCGGCAGCCGTCAGGTTCAGGCCGCTGCCGCCCGCCTTCAGACTGATCAGGAAAATGCGTGCTTCACCGCTCTGGAAACGATCAATCGCTTCCTGGCGCTTGCGCGTTTGCCCGGTCAATTTGCTGTAGGAAATATTCTGCTGCTTAAGTAGATCCTCCACCAGCCCCAACGCTTGGGTGAACTGGGAAAACAGCAGAATCTGTCGTCCCTCTTCTACCATCTCCGGCAGGGTTTCGGCCAGCCAATCCAACTTGGCGCTTTGCTTGATGTTGGCGGCCTTGTCCAGTTTCACCAGGCGTGGGTCGATGCAGGCCTGGCGCAGTTTTAGCAACGCATCCAGAAACTCGATATGGCTGCGCGCCATGCCCTTGCTGGCGATCAGCTCGCGAATGCGCTTTTCCATACTGACCCGAATCGCTTCATATAACTCTCGCTGGCGACCGCTCAGTTCCACATGCTGCACCATCTCGCTTTTGGGTGGCAGCTCGGCCACCACATCCTGCTTGGTTCGCCGCAGCATGAAAGGTGCTACCAAACGAGCCAGCCCCTGCTGACAGTCGGCATCGTTTTCATTCTCGATCGGCTTGCGGAACTGCTGATTGAACTGTTGCCAACCACCCAACAATCCCGGCAGAGCAAAATCCATTAGCGCCCAAAGCTCGCCAAGATGATTTTCCAGCGGCGTACCGGTCAGACAGAGCCGCCGTTGCGCCTTGAGTTCACGTACCTGTTTGGCCAGTTTGGTCTTCGGGTTCTTGATCGCCTGGGCCTCATCCAATACCAGCAAGCTGAAACCCTGCTCACTGTAGTGTTCAGCATCACGCAGGATCAACGGATAACTGGTGATCACCAGATCTGCTGTTTCCATCTCCACGAACCGACTTGCCCGCTCAGGCCCGTGAATCAAACACACTTCCAATTCAGGCGTAAATTGCAGCGCCTCGTTCACCCAGTTGCCCATCAAGCTAGTCGGGGCCAGCACCAGCGCCGGCTGCAACAGCAGATTGCTCTCTTTCATTCGCTGCACCAACGCCAGAGTCTGCAGGGTTTTACCCAACCCCATATCGTCCGCCAGGATACCGCCAAAGTCATACTGCTGCAGAAAGTCCAGCCAGGACAGTCCCTGCTGCTGGTAATCACGCAGCTGCGCCTGCAGGCCCTGTGGCGCCTCGACAGGTTGCAGGCCGTTGAAGTTCTGCAGTTTTTCCAACAACTGTCGTGTGACCGGGGCCTCACGCAGATCAAGGTCCAGCTCGGACTGCCCCGCCAGCTGTGCCGCCCTGAATGGCGGCAGCACCATGCCCGCCAGTTTGTCCTCGCGGAACATATCCATGATCAAATCATGCAACGGATGCAAGGAGCGGGTATCGATCTGCACTATACCCTCGCCGGTCATGAAATTGATTTGGTCCGGCTGATCCTCGGACAACCAGCGCTCAATCACCGGGCGCACGTCCAGCTGGTGCTCGCCCAGCGTCAATTGCAGGCCGAACTCGAACCAGTTGTTGCCGCCATCGCTGACATTGAAATCAAACCTTGCCTGCTGCACGTCGTAACGGTAGCTGGCATCAACCTCCACCAACCAGCCCTCGGCCTGCAGTGCAGGCAGGGATTCATCCAGCAAGTGCTGCCAGGCGTGCATAAAGTCTTCCAGTGTCTCGGCAAACACAGGACGAAGGACAGCCTCATCATTCAGTGTTTCCTCGATCAGGAGATTCAGAGACACCAGTTTGATAATCGCCTGATGCTCAGTAGCAAAATCAGTCTGAATCAGCAGCTTGCGTCCCTTGTGCTCGGTCACAAAGCGGGCCTCCGGTTCATCTGTGAACGGAACCCGGCAGCCGTCATAATCGAACACCAACACCAATCCCGGCAGCCAGTACCCGCCCTCTTGCTCGGTCGCCACCATTCTGAGTACCGGACGTGCCTTGTCACGCTGTTCGATACGCTCAGCATGCTCGGGCATCGCCAGCTGTTCGGGTTTCAGTTTGCGGCCCAGCTCCGTCGCCAACAGCGGCAATTCGGCTTCGGTAACGGGTGGCATTTTGGTCAGATGAACCACCTGCTCCGGTGTCATTTCGGTGCTTAGCGGGCCGATCACGTCATCAAGATCATCCAGATAATACAGTGGGTCGGTAGGCAGAATGGCGCAGGGCTCACCGTTTTCAAACGAGGGTATCAGCCGGGTATGGGCACTATCGGTTTGCCAGTGCCATTTGAGATTGCGCTCCTTGGCCAGACGCAGAGGACGATAGTGGTCATAGAGGTACAGGCGTCCCGTGCCCAGCATCTGCTGCAACAGCGCGGCCCCAGACCGACCCTGAAGCGGGTAACGGCTATGCCCCGTGCGACCATCTGCCAGCTGGCGCAGGATTGCAATATCCAGCTCGGTTACACATTTCGGGGCAATATACGGGCTCAGCTTGTATAGCTCCAGCTTGAATGGCTGAAGCCGACTCCAGCGGCCATTCAGCTTCAGATAAGCCTTTTGCAGCTCGATATCACAACCGGTATCCGTCGTCTGCAGCATATACAGCAGGTGCTCAGTGCTGGGTTGAAGCTCCGTTTGACTCGCTACATCTACTTGAGCCAAGCCTCCCGGCCACTGATGGAGCCAGCTTTGCAGGGGTGAGTCTATGACCTGGCGCATACCGGTATTAGTCATCATGTCATGAGCATGCCGGTGCAGCCAGGCCAGCGCTGTGGCCACTACATGTTTGCAATCATGACGCACGGGGCAACTGCAGAGACCGTAAAGACCCTCGCTGTTCTGAGACAGACCCACGCGATACGCGTGAGTGCCATCCACCAGTGCCTCTATTCGTTCCGCACTGGGGTTGTGTGTCAACAGCTCCACACGCCCTCGACTGTAATAGTCCAGCCCGCGTTGAAACGTTCCCCTGTCGACAAAAGCCTGTATATCAGCACGGGTATAATGAAGCATGAGCTTGGCGTCCGCAGAAAAGGCTCCATTATAGCGGTCACCAGGCGCCGGTTCAGCTAGTCTTAACGCCTTTCCGGCACCACCCCTTCCATGCGTGCCACCGCTGCCACACCCTGCCAATCCTCCAGCTCCAGCGAGGGCTGCTGCTCACGAAAACGGGCATAACAGGCAATTCCCTTTGGGTCTTCCAGTATTTCCACCTGCACCCCCTTGCTGCGCAGCAGGGCTTCAGTGCCGCTGGCATTGGTGACATCTCCCACCACCACGCGGCTGAACCCACGCATATACACCAGCGTGGCGCAGACCTCACAGGGGCTTAGCGAGGTGAACAGTGAGGTGTGGCGGAAGTCCTGCCGACCGGCATCCCGAATGGCCGAGGTTTCGCCGTGGTTGTAGGGGTGGTTTTCCTGCACCAGGGTATTGTGGCCCTTACCCAGAATCCGGCGATTGGCATTATCGACAATCACCGCGCCGATTGGGCAGCCACCTTCATTGAAGCTTTTCTGCGCCAGCAGTACGGCGATGCGCATGAAATCGGCATCGCTCAGGCGCTGGATAAAGAGATCATCCAGCAACACCGGCAAACTGGCCGTGGGCATATGGGCGATGGTGTTCAGGACCTGATCGGTGATCGGCGTATTGGCAGAAAACAGTGGTTGAGTCATGACGGCATCCTGTGTGGTTAGTAACCCTGACTTGAGCCTACTGCCAAAACAGCATTATCTCCAGGCATGATCACGAGCTTCCGACCTCACTCCACCCACCGCTGACGATCACTGTCCACCACGGTCTGGCCCACT
>CAYMHL010000053.1:0-14709 GCA_964390205.1 uncultured Marinobacterium sp. | reverse complement strand
CTGATGCAACCGCTGCAGTCAGCCACGCTGCCCATGGATGTGATCGCCCCGGACTGGGTCGTGGGTTGGCGCCCCTGGCACTGCCGCTGCCGCCCGGCTTTGCCCCCAGGGGGGGGCGCTGCTGGCGCTGGCATCGAATCTGACCAGTGACTGCCGGTCCCTGCACGGCTTGGTTCAGCATATGCTGGCGCAGACAACCGAGATCAAAGCGATGCGGGACGCCACCCGTGGCGGTGTTGCCGCCATTCTGCATGAATTCGCTGCAGCATCCGGACGTGCGATCCGGGTGTTTGAGGACAGTTTGCCGGTCAAACCCGAGGTGCGGGGCGTCTGTGAAATTCTGGGGCTGGATGCGCTGCACTTTGCCAACGAGGGCAAACTGGTTGCTGTGGTGGCGCAAGAGCGGGCTGATGCACTGGTGCGCGCCATGCGTCAGCATGAAGCGGGGCGAGACGCCTGTATCATCGGTGAAATTCTGGAAGGACCGGCAGGCCGCGTGCAGCTACGTACATTGATGGGCAGCGAGCGATTGCTCGATCTGCCGGAGGGAGAACTGCTGCCGCGAATCTGTTAGCAGCAGTTCTGCTCAGTGGTTCAGCCCTTGGGCCCGAACAGGAACCAGAGTATCAGGCCGAGCACCGGCAGCAGCAGGATGGCAACGACCCAAATTACCTTGGTGCTTGTGCTGGCGCGGCTCTGAATGGTCTTGATGATCGCCATTACATCCAGTACCAGTATCAGCAGGCCGAAAAGGCCTGTCACTTCAACACTCATCATCGCGGTCTCCCTGTATGAATAGTCATTCGACTATATCACGGCGCAATGGGGACGCTGCAACCAGGCTCAGCGCTGAAAGCCTTCGACCAGTTCGTGCATGTCTGCCGCAACCGACTGCAGTTTGCGTGTCATGGTGGCGGATTCCTCGGCCTGATTCAGACTCTGTACCGACAGGTCGGAAATATTGACGATCTGGCTGTTGATCTCCTCGGAGACCTGCGCCTGCTCCTCGACAGCGGCGGCCATCTGGATCGACATGTTGGCGATGGTGCTCATCATCTCGGAAATGCTGTTGAGCAGCTCACCCGCTTCATTGACCTGAGCCAGCCCGGCATCCGCTTCTTTCTGGCCTTCATTGGCGATACTGACCGACTCTTCAGTGCGCGCGATCAGATCACGCACAATGTCATGAATCTCCTTGGTGGAGTTCTGTGTGCGCAGAGCCAGCTGGCGGACCTCATCGGCAACCACGGCAAAACCACGACCGTGCTCGCCGGCACGGGCCGCTTCAATCGCCGCATTCAATGCCAACAGGTTGGTCTGGTCCGCGATCTGTTCGATCATCTCCGCCGCTTGGGCAATCTGTCCTGTCTGTTCAGCCAACCCCAGTACGGATTCGGCAATCTGGTTTACGGTCCCGCCCAGCTGGGCGATGGATGCGCTGGTTGTCGTCGCCAGCTCGCGGCCTTTGATGGCGGTGCCGTTGGATGCCTCGGCCTTGCTGGCGGTTTGCTGTACATGGCTGGACACCTCAGCAATGGTCGCTGTCATTTCGTGCATGGCAGCGGCCACCTGGTCCGTTTCATGCTGTTGTTGCTGCATCATCTGACAGGAGCGTTCGGATACTTCAAGACTTCTTCCGGCCTGTTTGGATACGCTGATGGCGGCATCATCAATGCGGGTAAGGACAGTGGTCAGATGCGCCTGTTCGCTGAGTATGGCGACCTTGAGGGCGGCAAGATCACCCCTGTCGTCGGTGTAGGTAGCGGCCGCAACCGGGTGCTGGAACGCCGAGGGCATCATATCCAGAATCAGTTTTTGCTGCTTGCGTCGCGCAACGTAACCACTGATCTGACTCAACACGGCAACCAGTGCCAATGTCAACAGTGCGCCGAGTTCGAAACCGTTGGCAAACAGCCAGCCGCTGAGCAGCAGGGCTGCGCCCAACGCGAACCACTCCCGCGGTACTGCATGATGTTGCTTCGGCATCTTGCCCTTGTTGATGGCGGAATAGACCCTTTCGGCACGGGCAATATCTTCTCGTGCCGGGCAGATGCGCACGGACTGATAGCCCACAACCTTGCCATGCTCGGTAATCGGTGTCACATAGGCGTTAACCCAGTAGAAATCGCCGTTTTTGCAGCGGTTCTTGACCAGCCCCATCCACGGCTTGCCTGCCTTGAGGTGTTCCCACATGACCTGAAAGGCTGCCGGTGGCATATCAGGATGACGAACCAGGTTATGCGGCCGACCGATCAGCTCTTCGGCAGAATAACCGCTGACTTCAACAAACACATCATTGCAGTGGGTAATGATGCCCTTCAGATCAGTTGTTGAAATCAGCTTTTTGGATTCTGGAAAACGCTGTTCGTTATCGGTAACTGGCAGATTTCTTTTCATGCTGGATTCTTCTCGGCACCATCTTGTTAGGCCCGTTCAGTGGCTCGGACCTGCATGCTCCTTGCGAGCAGGGAAGGATTCAAACGGGTTTTGTCATTATTGTGAGCAGTATTCTGTAAAGATAGTATCGACTGCGTCCATGCCGCGGATAGTAACACAAAGCGCGGATTCTAGGGTCAGTGACTGCAATGTCAATCTAAAATCTGTTCCTTTCCTGATACGCTTGTTTGGATTTAACAGCGATAGTTACCGTCAAACCTTAATCCAGGCACATTCATGACATGGATCAAACAAAGACCCTGTGTTTGAGCGTAGTTTTTATCCGCGCATTCGGCAAATCCTATCCCCACACGGCCCGCATCAGTGCAACTTGAGTCGAGGGCGGATGACCTTGTTAATGCGGTCAACCAGCGTGATCAGGCAGGTTTTGGTATAGCCATATACTGCCAGCTGGTGCAGTCGGTACAGGGACACATAGACCAGACGGGCCAGGCGGCCTTCAATCATCATACTGCCCTTGGTCAGGTTACCCATCAGACTGCCGACGGTGCTGAACCGGCTCAGTGAAACCAGTGAGCCATAATCCTTATACTCATATGCGGGCAGAGGCTCGCCCTTGACGATGCGGCGGAAATGCTTGAACAGGAATGAGGCCATCTGATGCGCCGCCTGGGCACGTGGTGGCACATTGCCGTTGCCATCGGTTCGGGCGCAGGCCGCACAGTCGCCCAGGGCAAAAATACGCTCATCCAGAGTGGTACGCAGGTCGGGCCCGACCACCAGCTGATTGAGCCGATTACACTCAAGGCCATCCAAACCGCTGATGAACTCGGGGGCCCGGATGCCTGCCGCCCAGACTTTGAGTTCAGCTTCGATCAACTCACCGGTATCGGTCATCAGACCCGCGTCGTTCACCGAGGTGATGCGCGTATCCTGGCGCACTACCACGCCAAGCTTTTGCAATTCATGCCGTGCGGCTGCGGAGATACGATCGGGCAGTGCCGGCAGGATCCGCGGACCGGCCTCGATCAGAATCACTTCAAGACGGTTTCGATCCAGTTTGGAAATGCCATAGGCCGCCAGTTCACGCGCCGTATTGAACAGTTCCGCCGACAGCTCAACGCCGGTGGCACCCGCACCGACAATGGCGATCCTCAGTCGCTGTTCTTCGGTATTGCTGGCTTTCAGGCAGGCTTCCAGCAGGGTGCGGCGAAATTGTTCGGCCTGTCGCCGGCTGTCGAGGAAGGTACAGTGTGTGGCCACACCCTCGACACCAAAATCGTTGGTAACGCTGCCGACGGCCATAAACAGATAGTCGTAGTAGAGCGTACGTACCGGCAGCAGAACCTGGCCATCCTGTCCTTTGACCTCAGCCAGATGAATGCAGCGCTGGTTACGGTCAATGGATTCCATCTGCCCGATCTGAAATTTGAAGCCGGCATTGCGCGCCTGGGCACTGTAGCTCAGCTCATCGATACCGGCATCCAGCGACCCTGTTGCCACTTCATGCAGTAAAGGCTTCCAGATGTGGGTCGGTTCGCGATCAACCAGCGTCACCTTGAGGCCCTTGCGTCGATATTTGCGTGCCAATCGCGTTGCCAGTTCAAGGCCTCCGGCACCGCCACCGACGACGACTACATGTTGATAGAGAGGAGATGTCTGTTGCATTACGGCCGTTATCCTGCAGATTGGTCAGCCTGAATCGGCTGCCTTGTCGAGATTGATTGCTGTTTATGGTAGCCAATCCCAAAGCAGGGCCAACAGGACAAATTGTGCAACCTTGTGGCTTTTTGTAGCCATTTTTAAAGATGCAGGGATTGAGCGGAAATAACATGACCTGAACATTGCTGCCGGGATAAAGCCTGAATATGATTGAAGCCATACAGAGTCAGTGAGTGTGTATGATGTTTCAGGAACGACGAATTTATCCCCGTATCCCTTGCAAGGTGAACGCTGAACTGGAAACTCCGGATGGACGTCTGCTGGATGTTGAGCTGGTCAATATCAGTCGCAGTGGTTTTTATGTTCAAGGTGGCGAAGATCTCGCTGATCTCCAACCACCGGAAGGGCTGGGTGCGACAGAGATTTGGCTGCATTTCGGTCTGGAGACCAGCGCGCTGCACTGTCATTGCCGTATCATATACAAGCGTCGCAATGCGCATGACAGTATCGGGCTGGGGCTGCACATTGTATCCACGGATGATATGGCACTGAACACTATTGAGCATTATGTGTCGGCTCGCCTGCACTAGTCTGTCACTAAGATTTCACTGGAGCCCGGCGTGATCAGACCCTTCCATTTGGTGTTGTTGGTGGCATTGCTGATCGCATTCTGGCTGACGGATCCATTTTCGTCTTCACCCCCACCCGTCGAAGCACCGCGGGTCAGTGTTCCTCTGGACCGCAATCAGCCGATTCAGAACAACCTGGCAGAGCCCTCACGTGTTCGCGTCAACGACTACCAGCTGACACTGCTGGCGGAGTTCTCTATCGACGCTCGAGTATTGGGTCGGGAGGACTACCGCCTGGGGCGTGAAGCGGACCTTTCGCCCTGGGATTTTGCCCTGGGCTGGGGAGAGATGGCGCGGGCAGAAGTTGCCGAACAGTTTGATATCCGTCAGTCCGGTCGCTGGTATTACTGGCGAGCGGAGCGGTTGCCCATCCCCCGGCGTGTGGTCGAAACCAGCAGTGCCAATATGCATCTGATTCCGGCGAATGAAGTGATCCGTGAGCAGCTGGATCGGATGGGTAAAGATGATCAGCTGCGTCTGCGTGGTTTTCTGGTTGAAGCCAGCGCCGAGGATGGCTGGCGCTGGCGCAGCTCCATGAGTCGTACCGATACAGGCAATGGCGCCTGCGAGGTCATTCTGGTGACTGAGGTGCTCTGATCGCCGCGGAGCGAAGCGGTGCCTTGCGGTGCTCGGCGCGGATATTGATCAGGTTGCCGGCCAGCATCAGAGCGGCACCAACGGCAACGGGCCAGTCGATAACCTCTTCATAGAACAGATACCCTACCACCGCAATCAATGGCAGGCGCATAAAGTCCATGGGCACCACTACCGTTGCGTCGGCGAGTTTGAATGCGCGCGCCATACAGTAGTGCGCACTCATCGCTGTTACCGCTACCAGGGCAATCCAGGGTAATGAATGCAGCTCTGGGGTTTTCCAGTCCATCAGCGCTGGCACCATACCGAATGGCAGCTGCATCATGGTCATGTAAAACAGAATACACAGCGGCGTTTCAGTCGATGACAGGGACTTGGTCTGGATGAATGAAAGGGCATAGCCGAAGGCACCGGCGAGAACCGCAAGTGCCGCCGGATGCAGAGAGCCCATGCCCGGACGCAAGATCAGCAGCAGCCCCGAAATACCGAACACAAGAGCGGTCAATCGTGGCAGGGTGAGCTTTTCACCCAGCAGCACCCAGGCCAGCAGCGCGGTCCAGATCGGTGTGGTGAATTCGATGGCGATGACTTCCGCCAGGGGTATGAATGCCAGGCCGTAAAACCAGCCATATTGGCCACCAAAATGGGCGATGTTACGTGCGAGATGGCCACCGCTGCGCTGCGTTTTCAGCTGCGACCAGCCGCTGGCGCTTCTGGCCACCAAAGCACCGATCAGCACCACACCGACCAGGCTGCGAAAAAACAGAATCTGAAACGTGGTGAAATCCTGGGACAGTTCCCGCCCGGAAATCGCCATGGCCATGAACGAGAACAGGGCGCCGGTCATCCAGAGCGCGGCGACCAATGCGGGGTGTCGATCCGTGAGCATGCTTTTTACTCGCTAAAAGCAGCAAGATTACCAACTCGATCGGCCAGTTTAAACCCGTGGCTGTATTGCCTTCCTGTGACCGGGCTTTCGCAGTGGCGATCAGTCAGTGGCGATCAGTCGTTGCCGCATGGGCGCATTGGTCAACAGGTCGGCGAGGGTATAGTGGGACAGAGCATCGAAAAACGCTTGCTGAGCTTCTTCAAGAACCGATTGCAGCGTGCAGTTGTCAGCCAGTCGACAGGGCGCCTGATGACAGTCAACCAAAGGAGCCCGGCCTTCAGTCTGGGCAATCAAGGATCCGAGGTTGATCGCTTCCGGGGCCTGAGCCAGGCGAATACCGCCTTTTTTGCCACGAAAGGTGTCCAGATGGCCGCTTTTACCCAAGGCGTGGACCACCTTGCGCAAATGCTCCAGTGAGATGTCGTAGAACTGAGCGATTTCACCCAGGGTCGCAAGTCGGTCGGGGTTCATCGCAACAAAGAACAGGACACGGAGGGAGTAATCGGTAAAGCGGCTTAATTGCATTGATGGTGTCTCGCTGCTGCATCGAATTAGAATGATACAATATAACGGTCGCAAATATAATCACCGTCACATCTGGCGTAAATGAGCATAAAGCCACAGGATGCTTGCCTTTTTAGCCAGAAAGCGCTATCAATAGAGTCATATTTTCATACATTCTGAAGGCGCCATTCCGGCGCCTTTTCATGTTTATGAGCCATCATGCATAACCCGTTCAGATTAAAAACGTACCAGGCCTGTAGTGTCTCGGGCCCGTTTGCCCGCCTCTGAATCTGATCCTGCCTGTATCGGATCGGTGCGGGCTGACGGGGACCTTTTACAACACAACCTGTTTTCTTTCGTTGTCCTCAAGACAGGACAACTTTGTATATCAATGGAGTAAAAAATGGCTGATATGCCCGGTATCAAGGTATCTGAAAAAGATATCGATCAACTCGAAGCCATGCTTGAGCGCAAGGAGCATCGCGACAACCCCGCATTGGACGGGCTGCGCGCCGAGCTGGATCGTGCTGAAGTGGTCAAGCTGGAAGAGTTGCCGGACACTGTGGTGAGAATGAACTCCACCGTGACGTTCGAGGTAGAGGAAACTGGACAGCAGTTTCACCGCACCCTGTATTACCCGCATCAGATGGCCGGCAAGGAGCATGCGATCTCTATCGTGGCACCCATAGGTTCGGCACTGCTCGGCCTTGAAGTGGGGCAGACCATCGACTGGCGTCTGCCGGATGGCAAGCACAGCCATGTGCGCATTATTGAAGTCAGCCACGCCTGAGGGCAGAGGCAATTGCCTGCTGTCAGCGTTGAGAGCGGGCCATAAACGGAAAAGGCCGGTCATGATGACCGGCCTTTTTACATCTGCGCACTATATCTGAGTACTATGCTCGGGCTTAGCCCTTCTTGCGCAGGTCAGACACGCGCTGTGCCTTGCCTTCAGAGCGGGCAATGGTACCCGGTTCACCGATGGTGATGCGGGTGCTGATGCCGATGTAGGACTTGATGTGGTGCGACAACTCCTTGGCCACCTGATCGTGGTTGGCGCCGGACGCAGCTGACGTCAGTTCGACCTTCACTTCAACCATATCCAGGTTGCCGTTCTTGGTGACGATGATCTCGTAGTGCGGCGCCAGCGCCGATACCTTGAGAATCTGTTCTTCGATCTGAGTCGGGAACACGTTCACACCGCGGATGATCAGCATGTCGTCGGAACGACCGGTGATCTTGTCGATGCGGCGCATGGAGCGGGCAGTCCCCGGCAGCAGGCGGGTCAAGTCACGGGTACGGTAACGCACGACCGGCATTGCTTCCTTGGTCAGAGAGGTGAACACCAGTTCGCCGTACTCACCATCCGGCAACACTTCGCCGGTATTGGGATCGATGATTTCCGGGTAGAAGTGGTCTTCCCAAATGGTGGGGCCGTCTTTGGTTTCGATACATTCCATCGCCACGCCCGGACCCATCACTTCGGACAGGCCGTAGATGTCAACGGCATCGATACCGGTACGCTCTTCGATGCTCTTGCGCATCTCACCGGTCCAGGGTTCGGCACCGAAGATGCCGGTGCGCAGACGGATCTCGCGCGGGTCAATACCCTGACGATCCATTTCATCCAGGATATTCAGGAAGTAGGACGGAGTCACCATGATCAGATCCGGCTGAAAGTCCTGAATCAGCTGCACCTGCTTCTCGGTCTGGCCACCGGACATGGGGATTACGGTACAACCCAGACGCTCGGCGCCGTAGTGCGCGCCGAGACCGCCAGTGAACAGGCCGTAGCCGTAGGCAACGTGTACCTTGTCGCCACGGTGACCGCCGGCGGCACGAATGGAGCGTGCTACCACGTTTGCCCAAGTGTCGATATCGTTCTGGGAATAGCCCACAACAGTCGGCTTGCCGGTGGTGCCGGAGGAGGCGTGGATACGCACCACATCTTCCATCGGGATGGCGAACATGCCATAGGGGTAGTTGTCACGCAGATCCTGTTTGGTGGTAAACGGGAAATGCTTGAGGTCTTCCAGAGACTTCAGTTCGTGGGGATGGACACCTTTTTCGTCACACTTCTTCTTGAAGTGAGGTACGTTGGAATAGGCGTGCGCCAGACTCCAGCGCATGCGACGCAGCTGCAGGGCGCGCAACTCGTCAACACTGGCGGTTTCGATTTCTTCCAGGGATCCGCGATACATCGGCTGTTGATAGTTCATGCTTATTCTTATCCCGTTGTCTGGTAATTTGTCTGGTAATAATAATTATAGTGTTCCGGCGCCTGACGGGGATCAGACGCGCTCGATAATGGTGGCTATACCCTGGCCGACGCCAATGCACATCATGCACAGCGCATAACGGCCGCCGGTACGGTGCAGTTCATACATGGCGGTAGTAATCAGGCGTGCGCCGCTCATGCCCAGCGGGTGACCCAGAGAGATGGCACCACCGTTGGGGTTGACGTGTGCAGCATCGTCCGGCAAACCCAGATCGCGGGTCACGGCCAGAGCCTGAGCGGCGAAGGCCTCGTTCAGCTCGATCACGTCCATGTCTTCGATTTTCAGACCGGCCTTGGCCAGTACCTTGCGCGCGGCCGGTGCCGGGCCAAAGCCCATGATACGCGGCTCAACACCTGCAGTTGCCATGGCAACAATACGCGCCTTGGGCGTCAGGCCGTGCGCTTTGGCTGCATCGGCAGATGCGATCAGCAGAGCACAGGCACCATCGTTTACACCTGAGGCATTACCTGCGGTGACGGAACCACCGGCACGGAAGGGGGCTTTCAGACCTGCCAGGATTTCCATGGTGGTATCGGCACGGGGGTGCTCGTCGGTGTCGACGATCTTGGGCTCACCCTTGCGCTGGGGAATGGTGACCGGCACGATCTCTTCACCCAGTTTACCGTTCTGCTGTGCGGCGGCGGTGCGCTGCTGGCTGCGGAAGGCGAAGGCATCCTGATCTTCACGGCTGATGTTGAAATCAGCGGCTACGTTTTCAGCGGTTTCCGGCATGGAATCCACGCCGTACTGGGATTTCATCAACGGGTTGATGAAACGCCAGCCGATGGTGGTGTCGTACAGGCCATTCGGGTTGCGGGTAAAGGCGGATTCCGCCTTGCCCATGACGAAAGGCGCACGGGACATGGACTCTACGCCGCCGGCGATCATCAATTCACAATCACCCGCCTTGATGGAGCGCGCCGCCAGGCCCACTGCATCCATGCCGGAACCGCACAGACGGTTAACGGTCGTGCCCGGAACGCTCACCGGCAGACCGGCCAGCAGCGAGGACATGCGTGCCACGTTACGGTTGTCTTCACCGGCCTGGTTGGCACAGCCGTAAATCACGTCATCGACCTGGCTCCAGTCCACATCCGGGTTGCGCTGCATCAGCGCCTGCATCGGAACGGCGCCCAGATCATCGGCGCGGACGCCGGCAAGAGCACCGGCATAACGACCGATCGGCGTGCGGATTGCATCACAGATAAAAGCGTCTTTCATTGGGTTTCTCCTCAGGCCGTGGTCTCGTCTTCCGGGATGACACTACCCTTGATCTGGTAGGACTTGCCGCGGAAGAAAGCCAGCTCTTCATTGTTCTGATTGAAAACGGTGATGTCATACACGCCGGTACGGCCCTTGCGCTGGCGTTCCTGCGCAACCGCCGTCAGACGATCACCGAGAAAACCGGGTGCTACGTACTCAATACTGCAGCCACTGGCAACGGTGACCTTGTTATAGCTGTTGCAGGAATGAGCAAAGGCGGTATCGGACAGGGCGAAGATAAAGCCGCCGTGACACATGCCGTGACCGTTGAGCATATCCTTGCGCACGGTCATGCTCAGACGGGCATAGCCGGGGCGGGTCTCGTCAATGCTGATTTCAAGGCCTTGAGCGGCGTAATCAGTAGTATGCATCGCTTCGCTGCACGCAACTGCCAGCTGCTCGGGTGTCATTTCGTGGACGCTCATGCCTGACGACCTCCTGCTACCTTGCGCAGCAGCAAGGGTGATGGGCGATAGCGGTCTTCACCGTAGCTGGCAGTCAGGTTGCGCAGCACGTTCAAAATCCGCGACAGGCCTACGGCGTTGGCCCAGCTGATAGGGCCGCGCGGGTAGTTGACACCGCCCTGCATGGCAATGTCGACGGCTTCTTCATTGCAGACCTGCTGGTTAACGGCATCAAAGCCTTCGTTGGCCAGCATGGCCAGGGTACGCATCACGATCATGCCCGGAATGTCGTCAATAACACTGACCGCCTTGCCAGCTGCCTGGAAGAGTCCCACAGCCTGTGCAATGGCTTTGGCATCAGCCTTGTCGGCCGGGGCCAGCGCGATGCGGCTTGCCTGTGCATAGTCCAGCGCAAGATCAAAATGAATCAGGTTGCGGTTGCTGACTTCACTGGCTCGGACCGTCGCGAACTGACCGTTGGTCAGCATCAGGGTGGCATCGCCCACCTGAATGCGACCATCGCCATCGGTGCGAACCACTTCAATACCGGCCGCCTCAAACTGAGCAACCAGCGGTTCGGCAACACCCAGGTCACCTTCGATGGTGACGCTGGCAGGTTTAACTGCCGCTTCGGCGGTCTGCGGCAGCGGCTTCTCTGCACCTTCACTGTAGTCGTAGAAACCCTTGCCGGTCTTGCGACCGAAGTGACCGGCATTCACCAGCTCAAGCTGAATCAGGGAGGGCAGGAAGCGCTGATCGTTATAGTAGGCCGCGAACACGGAAGAAGTGACGGCGTAGTTGACGTCGTGGCCGATCAGGTCGGTCAGTTCGAACGGCCCCATGCGGAAGCCGCCGGCTTCGCGAATGACCGCATCGATGGTGGCGTTATCGGCACCGCCTTCCTGCGAGATGCGGAAACCTTCGGCATAGAAGGGACGCGCTACACGGTTAACGATAAAGCCCGGGGTGGACTTGGCGTGAACCGGCTGCTTGCCCCAGCTTGCGGACAGGGTGTAAATGGCATCGGCCACGTCCTGGCGTGTATCCAGACCGCTGATCACTTCCACCAGCTTCATGATCGGAGCCGGGTTGAAGAAATGCATGCCGACCAGATTCTGCGGACGCTTCAGCGTGCTGCCGATGGCGGTCACGGAAATGGAGGAGGTGTTGGTCGCCAGTACGGTGCTGTCGGAGCAGATCTCTTCCAACTGACCAAATACGCTCTGCTTCACGTCCAGCCGTTCAACGATGGCTTCAATCACCAATGCTGCCGGTGCCATTTCCTCAAGGGACGCAATAGGGGTAATGCGTGCAACCAGTGCTTCAACGGCTTCTGCCGTCATCTTGCCACGAGCAACCAGTTTCTGCAGGCCCTTGGCAACGCCGTCACGACCGCGAGCGGCTGCGCCTTCGGCGGCATCAAACAGCAATACCTGATGGCCGGCCTTGGCGGCGACCTGAGCGATACCGGCACCCATGGTACCTGCACCGATTACACCAATAACGGAATTAGTATCAAACATGGATCACTTGCCTTTGAAGTCGGGCTGACGTTTTTCCATGAACGCTTTGACGCCTTCACGGTAGTCTTCGGTGCGACCGGCCAGAGTCTGCAGGTCGCGCTCAAGATCCAGCTGCTCATCGAAGCTGTTGTCCCAGCTGGACTGAATGGCACGCTTGATCAATGCCAGACCCTTGGTGGGCTGAGTCGCCAGACGCTTGGCCAGCGACAGGGCTTCATCCTTCAGCTGCTCATCATCGATCACCTGCCAGATCATGCCCCAGCTCTGCGCCTGTTCCGCACTGATTTTGTCACCCAGCATGGACAGGGCCATGGCGCGGGCGTGGCCGACCAGACGCGGCAGCGTCCAGGTGCCACCGGAGTCCGGCACCAGGCCGATCTTGCAGAACGCTTGAATGAAAGACGCCGAACGGGCGGCCAGTACAATGTCGCAGGCAAAAGCGATGTTGGCACCGGCACCGGCAGCCACGCCGTTGACGGCGCAGATAACCGGCATTTCCAGACCCTGCAGGGTACGGATCAGCGGGTTGTAGTTCTTTTCAATGGACTCGCCCAGATTGGGCATCTCGGCATTGGGATCCACGTTGCGATCGCTCAGGTCCTGTCCGGCGCAGAAGCCGCGGCCGTTGCCGGTGATCAGCAGGCAGCGTACGCTGTCATCTTTTTTAACCTGTTTCAGCGCATCACGAACTTCAGCATGCATCTCGGTGTTGAAACTGTTCATCCGGTCGGGACGATTCAGGGTCAGTACCGCAACCCCATCGGTAATCTCGAATTCAATCGTTTCGTAAGCCATGTCTTATTTTCCTGTGAAGTTCGGTTTACGTTTTTCCATGAAAGCAGCGATGCCTTCATTGCGATCTTCCGTGGCCGCCAGCAGGGTAAATGCCTTGCGTTCCAGGCTCAGACCGCTGTCCAGTGTGGTCTCATAGGCTTTGAGCAGTACTTCCTTGGCCTGACGTACAGCGATGGGCGGTTTGGTTGCGATCTTGCGTGCCAGTTCGGTGGCGCGCTCCAGAGAACGCTCGGGAATGGTCACTTCGCTGACCAGTCCGAAATCCCGGGCCTGGGTGGCCGAGATGAACTCGCCGGACAGCACCAGCTGCATCGCCATGGACTTGCCAACGGTACGGATCAGGCGCTGAGTGCCACCGGCACCGGGGATGATGCCAAGGTTGATTTCCGGCTGACCGAACTGAGCATTGTCACCGGCAATCACGATATCGGCATGCATGACCAGCTCGCAGCCGCCACCCAATGCAAAACCGTTTACAGCGGCAATCAGGGGCTTGGGAAACTGGGCGATAGTGCGCCAGTGGAGGACACGGGGATCGTTGAGTACACCGACGGCATCCAGCGCCGCCATTTCCTTGATATCGGCTCCGGCGGCAAACACTTTTTCGCTGCCGGTGACCACTACTGCGCGTACTTCATCGTCGGCGGCTGCCTGCTGAAGCACGGTTGCCAGCTCGCTGAGCAGTTGGGTGCGCAGGGCGTTATAGGCCTCTGGGCGGTTAAGGGTGATGGTCAGCACGCCACCCGAAATCTCGGAAACAATAATGTCCTGATACTCGTGTTGCATAGAAATACCGTCATCTGTGTATTGTTATTCTGCCCGTTGCCGCCGAGTGGTCGTTTACGGGCACTTGGGTGTTGCAGCCACCGCCTCAGGGGGATGCAGCCATCTCCGAATCCGTTATAGTGGAGGGGTCATGCCACACCTGCCGTTTCGGCAAGATTACCCCAAAAGCGAAAAGAGATACAATATTTACAGAACACATTGTTCTTTTCGTATCATAATGTTTGTTGTATCGTGTGGTTTACGATCAAGACTACTATAGTCAGTATCATGCTGCCGCGCTGCACTGCGCGGGCTGTAAGCCAGATAATCCTTTCGTCTGGTAAACATTGATCCTGATCTGGACCCAATAAACAGAATATGTCACCGCCGTATCATATCGGCGCAAGGCACAACGGGAGACTCTGATGAGCGAAAATCTTTTTGCCAAGCATAAAGCGACACTGGACGGCGCACTGAAAGCGATTCACAGCCGTGACTACTTCAGCCCCTGGTCCGAGAACCCGAGCCCCCGTGCCTATGGTGAAACCGCCGCTGAAGACGGCGAGGCCGCGTTCAAGGCCCATCTGAACAAGCCGTTCGAGCTGGATATGCCCGGTATCAGCGGTCGCACCGGTGCCGAGGTGTCCCCTTACGGTATCGAGATGAACATTCAGTACCCGACCGTGGATATGGACAAGCTGCTGCCGGCGATGGAAGAAGCGCGCAAGGCCTGGCGTGATGCGGGTGTTGAAGGCCGTACCGGCATCTGCCTGGAAATTCTGGATCGTCTGAACAAGCGCAGCTTCGAGATCGCCCATGCCGTAATGCATACTTCCGGTCAGGGTTTCATGATGGCGTTCCAGGCCGGTGGTCCGCACGCTCAGGATCGCGGCCTTGAAGCCGTTGCCTATGGCTATGAAACCATGGCCAGCGTGCCGACTCAGGCGACTTGGACCAAGCCGCAGGGCAAGCATGACCCGCTGGTGATGGAGAAAAAATTCACAGTCT
>CAYMHL010000052.1:0-14979 GCA_964390205.1 uncultured Marinobacterium sp. | reverse complement strand
AAGGTTTCGGCGATGTTGGAGTAGTCCTTGGAGCGCTGATCGGTATTTTCGATCAACAGTCCAATCGGCGTACCGGTGGTCTTGCCCTCAAACACACCCGACAGGATACGCACCTGATCTGGCTCGCGACGCTGAGTGGTATGGCGCGAGGTACCGGGCTTGCGACGATCGAGATCGGCCTGGAGATCGGCTTCGCTGAGGGCGATTCCGGGCGGGCAACCATCGACGATGCAGCCCAGCGCGGGGCCGTGGCTTTCACCAAAGGTCGTAACTGTGAACAGTTTTCCAAAGCTGTTACCGGACATAGTGCTTGTACTCTATAACTGTCAGGGGTGACCTGAATGGCCACACCGGAATTCATAACAAATGACGATGCGCACGCAGTTCGTCGGCGGTGATCACGAATACGCCGTTGCCACCCTGCTCCAGCTCGACCCACACCAGCGGCAGCTCCGGCAATGCGGCCATCAAATGAACCTCGGAGTTGCCCACCTCCACCACCAGCAGTCCGTCTTCGCTGAGATAGTCGCCGGCCTCGCGCAGAATGCGCCGGGTAATATCCAGGCCATCGGGGCCGGAGCCCAATGCCAGCGCAGGCTCATGGGCGTACTCGGCGGGCATGCTCGCCAAATCATCTTCGTCTACATACGGCGGATTGCTGACGATCAGGTCATACCGCTGACCAGGGACAGCGGCAAACAGGTCACCCTGACAGGCACGCACCCGGTCGCTCAGCTCATGGCGCTGGATGTTCTGTTGCGCCACCTCCAATGCATCGGCGGAGATATCAGCCAGATCAACTTCGGCTTCTTCGAAGGCGTAGGCACAGGCAATACCGATACAACCGCTGCCGGTACACAGATCCAGAATGCGCCCAACAGCCCCCGGTCGCAGCCAGGGTTCGAAGCCCTGCTCGATCAGTTGTGCAATGGGCGAACGTGGGATCAGCACCCGCTCGTCGACGTGAAACGGCAGCCCCATAAACCAGGCCTCACCGGTAATGTACGGCAGCGGCCGCCGTTCCAGGGTACGCTGACGCAGATAATCCAGCACTTTCAGCCGTTCTTCGGGCAGCAACCGGGCATCCAGCACCGCCGGATCCGTATCCCAGGGCAGGTCCACCGCATTCAACACCAACTGGCTGGCTTCGTCCCAGGCCGCGACATGACCATGACCAAAATAGACTTGATGACGGTTGAACTCGCTCAGTGTCCAGCGGATGTAATCACGCAGAGTAAACAGATGCTCGCTAATCGCGGCTTGATCCGACTTCATATATCGCCTGATAATAAGTTTCGATGCTCAAGGGCGATTATGTTAATGAAAACCCCCGTTGAACGCCATGTCTTATCCAACTGATACAGATTCCGATGATATCGACTTCAGCAGTGCCATGCAGGGCGTAAAGCCCCTGACGCATGATCGCCATGTTGAGCCGACTCAGCTGAAGCCAAAGCTCAGACCGACCCGCGATCAGGCCACTCGCTATCGTCGCGCGGCAGCCGCTCAGGAGATTGAACAGGTCATTGATGGCCTGTCGTCCGAAGCCAGCGAAATCATCGATTCAAACGATGAACTGCTGTTTGCCGCCCCAGGCATCCAGTTACGCATGCTCAAGCGCCTGCGTCAGGGGCATATCCCCTGGGAGGCAGGACTGGATCTGCACGGGTACACGGTCGATCAGGCGCGGGACGAACTCAGCACGTTTATTCGCGATGCTGCCCGCCAGCAGATGCGCGCCGTGATCGTGGTCCATGGCAAGGCATTCAGCCAGCCGGGCCAGCCGGCCATGCTCAAATCCTGCGTCAACGACTGGCTGCGTCAGCTCAATCAGGTGGTCGCCTTCTGCTCGGCTCAACCCAGGGACGGCGGCACCGGAGCGGTCTATGTTCTATTGCGGCGGGAACGCTGACTCCAGGGTTAAAATTCTGCTGCACCTCTTGCCCCGATAGGGCTATGCTTGAGATCAGGAGTCAACGGAACCTCACCCGCTGCGACAGGAATAGACGCATGATCGAGCTGCATAAATACCTCCGCCTGATGAGCGAACAAGGCGCATCTGACCTGTTCCTCAGTTCCAATGCGCCGGTACACATAAAAACGGAAGGCGCCATCAAAGTCGTTGATGACGAACCGCTGTCTGCAGAAGACACCGCAGAGCTGGCCCGGTCCCTTATGAGCGAACACCAGGCACTCAAATTCGACAGCGAAATGGAGTTGAATTTCGCCTACGATGTGGCGGACATCGGCCGCTTCAGAATCAACGTGTATCGCCAGCGTGGCGATGTAGCCCTGGTCATTCGCATGATTCGCCGTCACATCCCCGGCATAGAGGCGCTGAATCTGCCCGACGTACTCAAGCACCTGGTCATGCAACGCAGCGGACTGATCCTTATAGTCGGATCCACCGGGTCCGGCAAGTCCACCACCCTTGCCTCCATGATCGACTACCGCAATCAGCATGCCAGTGGTCATATCCTGACCATTGAGGATCCGGTTGAATTTCTGCACAGCAACAAGAAATCGCTGATCAACCAGCGCGAAGTCGGCGTAGATACCCTGTCATATGCCAACGCACTGAAAAATGCCCTGCGCGAGGCGCCGGATGTGATTGTGATCGGCGAGATTCGCGATGGCGTCACCACCGATCATGCAGTGCGCTATTCCGAGACCGGTCACCTGTGCCTGTCGACCCTGCATGCCAACAACAGCATTCAGGCCATTGAACATATTGCCAACTTTTTCCACGATGATGACAAGCACAAGATCAACACTGACCTGTCATTGAACCTTAAGGCAATTGTATCCCTGCGCCTGGTGCGCAATCTGGATGGGCACTTCATTCCGGCAACCGAAGTGTTGATCAACACCCCCTATATCGCCAAATTGATCGCCCGTGGTGAATACGCTCGCATCCAGGAAGCGATCGACCAAAGCAGCAACAGTGCAGCTCACACCTTCGACAGCAACCTGCTGCAGCTGTATCAGGACGGCAAGATCAGCATTGAAGAAGCGTTGCGCAATGCCGATTCACGCAATAATTTAACACTGCGACTCAAGCTGCTGGGCGGCAAGTAGGCACCTCAGGGTCTGTCCGCTCTTTACCCGGGTGTCATATTCGAGTAATTTACGCCGTTTTCCCCCAGATGTGCCGAGTAGCCGAGGACCCAAGATGGAAACAGCTTACGCCCAGATCATAGAACAGCTCGGAGAAGACCTGAACCGTGACGGGCTCAAGGACACTCCCACCCGGGCGGCCAAGGCGATGCGTTTCCTGACTCGCGGCTACAACCAGAGCCTGGAGGAAGTGGTCAACGATGCGCTGTTCCCGTCGGACAACAGCGAGATGGTGGTGGTACAGAACATCGAACTGTATTCACTTTGCGAACACCACTTGCTGCCGTTCATCGGTAAAGCACATGTTGCCTACATTCCAAACGGCAAGGTATTGGGTCTGTCCAAGCTGGCACGTATCGTCGACATGTATGCCCGTCGCCTGCAGATCCAGGAAAACATGACCAAAGAAATTGCTGAAGCGATTCAGAGCGTCACGGGGGCTGCCGGCGTGGCCGTAGTCATCGAAGCTCAGCACATGTGCATGATGATGCGTGGCGTCGAAAAGCAGAATGCATCGATGAAGACCTCCATGATGCTGGGCTCCTTCCGCAGCAACCCGGCTACCCGCGCCGAATTCATGGCACTCGTCAGCAAGTAACAATAACATCCAAGTAACAACACATCAGCGTAACAATGCATCAGGGAGAGCGCAGAGCCCTCCTCTGTCAGCCTTCTTTCAGCACCACCACCGCTACCTGACTGCGGCCACCCAGCACACTGGGCACCAGTGCACCCACTCCGCGTCCCTGTATGCGCGCGCCATTACCGCCTTCTCCAATCAATAACCGAATCAAGCGCCTCGCTGCTTCTTCTGACTGGCGCAGGCTCAAATCCAGATCCTGGCTACGCCAGTGCACAACCAGCCAAAGCTCACGATCAGGGAATGTCTTTTGCAGATCCAGCAGCGCCTGAACGGTGCGATCGGGCGAGTCCGGCCAGTCCGGCAGCTCTACGTAGCCCTGCTCACGCAAACGCACATCCAGCTCGGTAGAGGCGGCACTTTCGTGCTCGAGCAGGTCCAGATGGAGAAAGACACGGCCGTTCCCTCTGCGCACGGCATACAAGGCCAAATGGGCTTCAGGCAAAGTAAGAGCAGCGTAAAACTGGGTATTATCGACGCCATACAGGCGTGACTGGCCAAACACATCATTGGCCCAGAGACTACTGGGACCACACTGACGCCCGGCACATTCAAACAGAACCCTTGCACCCTTGCCGAGCAGCTGGTCGCGAAGGAAATTGAAGCCGGCATCGGGACCATGACCGGCAGGCAGCTGCCAAGTGGTCCGGGTCAGTTGTGCCTGTAGCCGCTGTTCACGATCACTGCGCACCAAACCGTTGATCTTGACGATCCCGCCCAGCATAAGACGGTAATCAGGATCATTGCGCTGGGACTGACTGATCACGGTAGACAGCGGAAACGCCTCAACCCCCTGCGGCAATGGTGACTCTTGCGCCTGCAGCGGCAGGGACATTAGCATTGCGGTCAACAAGGACAACAGCGCAGCTTTCATTCTTCTCTCCTTGAGGGTTACACCCTCGCGTGGAATGCATTGATTGCAGACGCTATCGGCTCGGCTGCCGACGCTTCCATGTGCACATGATGATTGCCGGTAAATGTCAGACGCTCGAGACCTCGAATCACGGCGGCGCGCTCATCAAGCAGAGGGGTCACTATGCCATCGCTGGCCATAACCAACAGCGTCGGACATTCAATCCTGCGCAGAAACGCACGCACCTGATCCTCCGACAGACGCAACACCGATGGTAACACCAGGGCGGGATCACTGCGCCAACGCACCCCCTGAGGGGTATGCACTATAGAGCGTTCGACCAGCCAGCGAGCAGCCTGTTCCGTAACCGGAAAACGCCCTTTCATGCGAGCCGCCACCGCTGACTCGATATCAGGATAGAATTTAACTCTGCGTTCACGGTGCTGACGTCGCCGGATCGCCAGTGCCATCTTCTCGGGCAGCTCGTCCGGCTCATCCGCCATCGGCGCCAGCCCCTCCAGCAGCACCAGGCTGAGCACCCGTTCAGGCATCGTACCAGCCAGCAAGGATCCTATCCCGGCTCCCATGGAATGACCCAGCAGATGAAACTGCTGCCAGCCCAGCTCATCGGCAACCGCCAACACATCCGCCACATTGTCCCAGATGTAGTACGGCATGGCTTCGGGACGATGGGCAGAGAAGCCATGACCAACCAGATCCAGAGCCACCAGGCGAACGGCACCCAAATGCGGTTCCAACGCTCGAAAAGTGGCCGCATTATCAAGCCAGCCGTGCAGCGCCAGCACCGGCAGGCCATCAACCGGGCCTGTGGCGCGTGCCGCCATTAACTGTCCATTGACTTCAAAACGCAGCTCTTCCGCAGCCATGTCAGACCTCATGATTACAAGGGATCGGGAGCCAGCCAGCGAACCAGTCGCGCCATGCCGGCAGCAGGCCAATCCAGCTCAAGCAGAGCACCGCTGCAGGGCGCAACAGCAAGTGGTTGGTCATGCCCTTCTGTCAGCCAGTGAATCAAACGACCACAAAGCGGCTGGTGAGTAACAATAACCAGCGCGGATTCACCAGCAAACAGAGGCTCGAGCACAGCGGCTGCATCGGGTACTGCAGCCGAAGGCTTTAGCGCAACCGAGGCAAGATCGCACGGTGTTCCCGCGCGCAAAATTGTGGCAGTGGCAGCAGCACGCCGCCAGGGCGAGCTGATGACTCGAAAACTGCCCAGCAGCTGATCAAGCTGACGCGCCATGACGTCAGCCTGCTGCCGGCCAACCAGCGTCAGCAGCCGATCCGGGTTATTGTCGGCGCCGGGTTCTGCTTCGGCATGGCGCAGAATGACCAGCCGCATCAACACTCCTGACGCGGCAGGACAAATTCCACATCGCTGCTCTGCACATTGAGCATCATGCCTCGGGCCACTTGCTTCACCGGTGCGTGATTGAATACAACCTCATAGAGCCCGGCGACCAGCGGCATGTAGATATCCAGGCTTTCGGCCTTCTCCTTGACCAGCTTCAGCGTGTTGACTCCTTCAGCCACTTCTCCCAGAGCATCAACCGCCTGCTCCAGCGTTTTACCCTCGCCCAAGGCAAAGCCAACGCGGTAGTTGCGACTCAGTGGCGACATGCAGGTCACAATCAGATCACCAACACCCGCAAGCCCCAGGAACGTCATGGGATTGGCACCCAGACTGACTGCAAAGCGGCTCATCTCGGCCAGACTGCGCGTCATCAGCATGCTTTTGGTATTTTCACCCATACCCAGAGCGGCACTGAGACCGGCGGCAATGGCATAGATGTTTTTGAGTGTGCCTCCCAGCTCGACACCATAGGTATCCGTACTGGCATAGACACGAAAACAGGAGGTATGCAGCAAAGCCTGAACCCGTTCACGCAGCTCGGCATCACTGCTGGCGATGACCGTGGCCGTCAGCTGTTTCTGGGCAATTTCTTTCGCCAGATTGGGACCGCTGAGCACACCGACTCGTGCCTGCGGACACTCCTGCTCGATAATCTGGCTCATCAGGCAGAAGGTCCCCGCCTCTATCCCCTTGGTGGTACTGACCAGCAACTGATCGGGCTTGAGCCAGACCGCTGCCTGCTGCACCACCTGCCGGAAGGCCCCACTTGGAATGGCGATAAAAACCGCTTCAACCCCGTCAAGCGCTTGCTGCAGATCCGTGGTCGCCGTCAGCGTCGGAGCCAGATCCTGACCCGGCAGATAACGCTCATTGCGATGACGCTCATTGACCTCGTTGACCGAAGCCTCATTGCGCATCCAGAGACGAACCTGCAGACCTTTTTCAGCCATCAGATTGGCGAGAACAGTACCAAAACTGCCGCCACCCAGGACGGCCACAGGGGACTGGGAATGCATATTTTCTCCTCAGGTTGAGCATGAAAGCGTATGTGCGCTTTCCTCAGGACGGGTCGATCCTGTCCAGCAGGCGACCTATTCCGAAAAACAGAAACTTGACGACGGCAAACGCCAGTACGGCCAGACCTAGAAACAGCAACAGCTGACTGACATCCTCGGTTCGCTGATAGCCGGCAACTGCCACGGCAGCGAAGAAGGCACTGGCGATGATCGCCAGCACCGAACTGATCCGCTGCAGATTGTGCTTGTCACTCATTTCTCTGCTCGAACGCTTTCTTCATCCTGACGGGATTCGGCTGCTGCTACTGCTTGTTCAGTGGTTTCTGCCTCATCCGTGCTTGCCTCAGCTGCTTCAGCCTGGTTGCGTCTGGGCGGCTCCATGGGGGCGTCCTCCGACTGAGCAATCGGGGCTTCAACCGGTGTGTCGCCGGACGTCTCAGTCTCAACCGACGTTTCAGTCCGGCCCTTCTGCTCTTCCTGATCGTCCTGAGTTTCAGCCTGCACCGCATCGACAGCTTCATCAGCACCCGCTTCGGCGTTTGCTTCGGCATTTGCTTTTGGCGGCTCAACATCAGCATCGGCCTGAACCGGTGCTTCAGCAGCCGTTTGCTCTGTGGTTTCTTCAGCCGCCTGGTTCGCCTGCTCATCCCCAGCCTGAGGTGCATTGACTGCAGGCATTTCAGCAGACTCGTCACTGGCGGGCTCAGCCTTCACTTCTGCAAGCGGCTTCAACAACTCGGCATCCGGATGAATACACTCAAGTTTGACACCGGTTTCACGCTCGATGTCCGGAATCAGGAAAGAGTCATTTTCACAGGCGAAACAGATGGAAGTACCACTTTGTCCGGCACGTCCGGTACGACCGATACGGTGGACGTAGTCGTCGGCATCTTCCGGCAACTGGTAGTTGATCACATGGGTCACACCGTCGATATGAATCCCGCGGCCTGCCACATCCGTCGCCACCAGCACCTCAATCTTGCCGCTGCGGAAATCCTCGAGTGTTTTCAAGCGCTTGTGCTGCGGAATCTCGCCGGACATCAGCGCGGCCTTGATACCATCCTTGCTCAGGCGCTCAGCCAGGGCACGGGTTTCATGGCGACGGTTGCCGAATACGATTGCACGCTCAATGCCGTTAACGCGCAGGTAGTTGCGCAGTAGCTGGTATTTTTCCTTGCTTGATACCAGAAATACTTTCTGTGCCACATTATCGGTGGTCTTGTGGTCGGATTCGATCTCGATGGTGATCGGTTCCAGTGTCCACTGCTCGGCCAGGCGCATCACATCATCGGTGAAGGTGGCGCTGTAAAGCAGCGTTTGACGGTCCGCGCCCTTGCGCGGCGTCTGACGGATGATGGTGCGCACATCCGGAATAAAGCCCATGCTGAGCATGCGGTCAGCTTCGTCCAACACCAGTACTTCGACGTTGAACAGGTCCACTTCCTTGGAACGAACGAAATCGATCAGTCGACCCGGTGTGGCCACCAGAATATCCACCGGACAGGCGGCCAATGCCTTGCGCTGCTTTTCATAATCCATGCCGCCCACCAGGGACACTACGGACAGTTCGGTGTATTTGCCCAGCCCCTCGGCATCGGCTGCAATCTGCAGCGCCAGCTCGCGAGTCGGCGCAATGATCAAGGCGCGCGGCTCGCCCTTTTTGCGATCGCCTTCCAGCGGGAAGTCGAGCAGATCCGTCATGATGCCGATCAGGAAGGCGGCTGTCTTGCCAGTGCCTGTCTGGGCCTTGCCGATCAGGTCACGCCCCTGCAGCGCATGCGGAATGGTGGCCGCCTGGATCGGAGTACAATATTCAAAGCCAAGGTCGGCAATGGCGTGCAGCAGCACGTCCGGCAAACCGAAATCGTGAAAGCGTCGCTTGCCCTCTACCACTGGCACCTTGAACATCACCGGCGTCCAGCTGCCCTGCTGAGTGCCTGCATCACGCGGCTTGCGTGAGCGGCGACGACGGCGCGGACGGTTGGAATTGGGCTTCTGTTCTGAGCCCGCTGCAGCTGTGGTCTGTTTGTCTTCAGTACTCAAGATCGGATCCATTCAGATTAACGGTTGATTTCGCGCCGAAACGGAGGCAATGAGTCTAACAGTTGTCGGCCGTAGCGTCGCGTGACAACACGACGATCCAGCAACACAACCCGGCCGCTGTCCTGCTCTGTACGCAACAGACGTCCGACCGCCTGGGTCAGACGCATGGAGGCTGCCGGCACTGTCCAGTCAGTAAAGGCATTGCCGCCGCGCGCTTCAATCCATTCCGCCATGGTAGCATCGACCGGGTCATCCGGGACACTGAACGGCAGTTTGGTGATAAATACATCGGTCAAATAGTGCCCGGGCAAATCAACGCCCTCGGCAAAGGATGCGAGACCAAAAATAATGCTGGCCTGGCCATCATCGATACGCTGCCGATGACGCCTCAAGGTTTCCTGTTTACTGTATTCACCCTGCGCCAGGACACTATTTTTAATGGATTCGTCGAGACGTTCAAGCACCGAGCGCATCTGCCGCCAGGAACTGAACAGCACCAGACCGGCCCTGACGGTTTTCAGCTGCTGATTGAGCAGCTCCAATACCTCGTCAGTATGCGCTTCGGGCTGACCCGGGTCGGTTTTCATCGCGGGCACCTGCAGCACGCCATGGCTGGCATAGTCGAAAGGACTGTCCAGCCGGATCGCATCGGTGTCTGCAGGCAGTCCAAGGGACGCAAACAACTGATCAAAGCGTCCCAGCGCCGTCAGCGTTGCCGAGGTCAGAATGGCCGCATGACACACCTGCCACAAATGTTCCGACAGGGTATCGGCCGCCGATACCGGCGCACTGCGCAGCTCCAGATCATCACCCGAGGGTGACTCATGGCGATTGATCCAGCGCGCCGTGGGTGATTTGCCCTCGGCATCCTCACGGGCGTAGCTGTGCGCCAACCAGGCAATATGCTGCACCCGCCCCCATAGACTGCCCAGTTGAGGGAACCAGCGCTCGGCCGCGGCCCGGGGAATATCCGCCAAACCGCCTTCAAGCGCTTCCTTGAGCACATCGACGATCTGCTCCAGGTGCTGCTGGGCACGATCGGCAGCGTGGGCCAGCATGGCACTGGGCTCGATCAACGGTGTTGGCAGTTTGCCACCGGCAAAGCGATAACGATCGCCGGAATGGGCGCTCATCATCGGCCGCAACAGAACTTCCAGCTGCTCCAGTGCCAGACTCATATCGTCAAAGGGGCGGTGCAGACGCTCAACGGGATCGGCCAGCTGGACCGCAGAGCCGGTATCCTGCAGCATCTGTGCGAGCTGCTTCTGCGCCGAACGCAACATCCGCCGACTGCTGTCCAAACGTGTACCGAAAGCAAAATGGCCACTCGCCTTATCGGCCAGGTGATGGCCTTCGTCAAAAATGTAGATGGTTTTTTCCGGCTCCGGCAGGATAGCACCGCCACCCAGCGCCAGGTCAGCGAGCACCAGGTCGTGATTGGCCACGATGACGTCGGCTTCTTCCAGCCGATCACGGGAACGGTAGAAAGGACAGGCACTGAAGTTCAAGCAGCGGCGATTGCTGCACTGCATGTGGTCGCTGGTCAGGGGCTGCCAGATCTGATCATCGACTTCTTCACTGAGCGCATCTCGGTCACCATCCCAGCGTCCGGATGCATAGTCGTCCATTAAGGATTGATAGCGCGCCAACACGCCAGGCTCAAGCTGCTCCGCCGCCTCGTCCTCATAGAGTGCCATCTGTCCCAGCACGCCCTGCTGCTCCAGCAGATTTTCCACCTTATTGAGGCACAGGTAACGCCCACGCCCCTTGGCCAGACGATATTTCATCGGCAAGGCAGCGTGCTGCTCTACTTCCGGGAGGTCCTTGTTGATCAGCTGCTCCTGCAGCGCGACTGTCGCAGTCGACAGCACCAGTCGTCGATCGCCGGCACGGGCCAGGGGTATAGCCGCCAGCAGATAGGCGATGGTTTTACCCGTACCTGTGCCGGCCTCAACCACGCCAACGACGGGGCGCTCCTCGCGGTTGTGTTCTGCTGCGTCGGCCGCTGCGAGCGTACGCGCCACGGCCGCCACCATCTGCTTCTGAGCCGGGCGCGCCTTTAGCCCCCGACTCTTGAGAAAGCGGCTGTACGCCCCCTGTATCTCCTGTTTTTGTGCGTCGCTCAGCACAGCCTGCCCCCATTCATGTTCAGTGGCGCGATTTTAACAAGATACTGGATATTTAGACAGATAATGCTTGACCACACGCATTCACTGTATAAAATCACAGTAAATCGATTAAGTAGTGGCCGCCATGAAACTGACTAAACGACAAACCGAGGTTCTGGAGTGCATCAAGCAGCACATCAACTCAACCGGCTACCCGCCTACACGGGCTGATATTGCGCGTGACCTGGGGTTTCGTTCTGCCAATGCCGCCGAAGAACACCTCAAGGCACTGGCCCGCAAGGGTGCCATCGAGCTGACCAAGGGCACTTCAAGGGGTATCAAATTGCCCGAGAACGTTGAAGGCACTACCGGCGAGGGTTTGCCCATTATCGGCCAAGTGGCTGCCGGCGAACCTATTCTCGCTCAGGAACATGTCGAGGATCAGTGTGCGATTTCAGCCGATTTTTTCCGCCCTCGTGCAGACTACCTGCTCAGAGTGAAGGGCATGAGTATGAAGAACATCGGCATTATGGATGGCGACCTTCTGGCCGTTCATCAGACACCCGATGCCAGGGATGGGCAGATCGTTGTTGCCAGGATCGGTGACGATGTGACGGTCAAACGCTTCAAGCGTGATGGCCACAAAGTATTTCTCATTGCCGAAAACGAAGACTTTGCCCCGATCGAAATCGATCTGTCCGAGCAGGATTTGATCATCGAAGGGTTGGGGGTGGGAGTTATTCGGCAAGGTCACTGAAGAGGTTGAACCATGCCTGCCATCGATTATGCACCGTTTTTCTGTGACATCTCGGCTCAAGACAGCGTACAGCGGGACGCCAGCCGAAATGATGCCAGCCGTGTAACCGAGATTTTGCTGCACAACAGTCGCGTTTCACTGCACCCGGTGCTTATGCCCATGATTACACAGCTGAGCCACAACAACCGCTGGCTGGCACTGATCAACCCTCCAGCGGATTTGAGCCGAGAATTGTTGATTGAGGCAGGCGCCTTGACCGGGCGTATTCTTTTGCTGCACGCCAGAGACGGCAAACACGAACCGCTCAAGCTCTGCCGTCAAGCACTGTCGGCCGGAACCTCACACACCGTGATTGCCTGGTGTGAAGCCGGCCGCACGACGCCTCTGCACCAACTTGACCTGGCTGCCACTCAGGGTAATGCTCAGGCCATTTTGGTCCGTCACTGACCCAGGCTTACCACTCCTGCATATTGGCCCTCAGGCGCTCCAATAATTCGCGGAACGCCTGCAGCCATGTATTGTACTCACCCAGTACAGCATCATCTTCGGCGTGATCAGGATTGATCTGCAACACATGAATTTCCGACACACTGGCGCCTTTGGCAGCCGATGTGGCCTTGTGATCCGTTGCATCCCAACAGGACTGATAGGCTTTGAGTACCTTATGCAGCCAACTGGTTGGATCCTGCTCCAGATTTTCCAGTTCACGCGCTTCCGGAGACTCCTGCCCCGTCGCTTCCAGCTGTTCAATCAAGTCTGCAAAACTGAACACCTGATCTGTTCTCAGGTTGTAGTTTTCAGCAATTTCACGCAGCAATGAGGTGTAGCCACTGGCCAGAAAGAACAGCACCGACTCATGGTAGGACTCAATCCGCGGGTGTTGACTCCACTGTGGTGTCTGCTGAGCCTGCACCAGTGCCTTGATATGCAGCCGGGCGAAATTCAGTTTTTGATTGGTACGAACGGCGTAGATATCACTCATCGTTAAAACTCTCGATTGGTCCCTGAGTTGCGTGCAGGTCAGCGTTTGCTGCCCTGCTCCTCCTGCCAGCGCCCATCCCTGAAGAAGGCTTTCCAGCCGGTTGCCTTGCCTTCAACCTCGGACATGACGTACTGCTCCTTGGTCTTGCGACTGAAGCGCACGATCGCCGGATTACCTTCGGGATCCTGCTGCGGCGCATCCATCAGGTAGTCATACTTGGGATCGATCTCATCCCGGTGCGGAATCAGTTCCTTCACCAGCGGCGCACGCGTTTCACGCATTTTCGGAAACTTGCTCGCCGCCAGGAACAGACCGCTGGCACCATCGCGCAGGACATAGGTATCTTCTACCTTCTGGCACTGCAGCTCAGGCATCGGCACAGGATCCATCTTGGGTGGAGCGGGCTCGCCGTTTTTCAGCAACTTGCGGGTATTTTTACACTCGCTGTTGGTGCAGCCGAAGAACTTGCCGAAACGGCCGGTTTTCAGCTGCATCTCGGCGCCACATTTGTCGCATTCAATACTGGGACCGTCATAGCCCTTGATGCGGAAGCTGCCTTCTTCAACCTCGAAACCACTGCAGTCAGGATTGTTGCCACAGACATGCAGCTTGCGCTTTTCATCGATCAAATAGGAATCCATCGCCGCATCGCATAGCTTGCAGCGGTGTTTGTTGCGCAGGATGCGGGACTCTTCCTCGTCATCGCCGTCCACGCTGACCACTTCATCGCCCGGAATCAGATTGATGGTGGATTTGCAACGCTCCTTCGGTGGCAGGTTGTAGCCGGAGCAACCCAGGAACACGCCGGTACTGGCGGTACGGATCATCATGGCACGGCCGCACTCAGGGCAGGGAATATCCGTCAGCGTCGGGGTGTTGGGGCGCATGCCGTGTTCATCACCCTGAGCTTCGCTCAATTTACCGGTGAAACCGCGATAGAAATCATTGAGCAGGTTTTTCCAGTCGATGTCGCCCTGAGCAACTTCATCCAGCTTCTGCTCCATGCGAGCGGTGAAGCTGTAATCCATCAGGTCAGAGAAATTCTCGTTCAGGCGTTCGGTGACAATATCGCCCATTTTACAGGCGTAGAAGCGACGCCCCTGCACTTCCACATAGCCCCGATCCTGTATGGTGGAGATAATGGAAGCATAGGTCGAAGGCCGCCCGATGCCGCGTTTTTCCAGCTCCTTGACCAGACTGGCTTCGGTAAATCGCGGTGCCGGCTTGGTAAAGTGCTGCTTGGGTTCAAATTCGACCAGTGCCAGCGTTTCACCCTGTTTAACATCAGGCAGGATAATATCTTCGTCGCTGCGGCCTTTCGCCGGCAACACGCGGGTATAGCCGTCAAAGCGAAGAATGCGACCTTTGGTCGTCAATTCATAATCGCCACAGCTGACGTGAATGCGGCTGCTGGTGTAAAGCGCCGGAGTCATCTGACAGGCCATGAACTGCCGGCGGATCAGGTCATACAGACGCTGGGCGTCCGGCTCCATGCCTTTCAACTGTTCAACGGTCAGAGTCACATCGGAAGGACGAATCGCTTCGTGCGCTTCCTGAGCCCCCTCCTTGCTGCTGTAGCTGACCGGCTGCTCGGGCAGGTATTTGTCACCGTAATTCGCCTGGATAAACTCGCGACAGGCCGCCACCGCCTCGGCACTGAGGTTGGTGGAGTCGGTACGCATGTAAGTGATGTAACCGGCTTCATACAGACGCTGCGCCAGCATCATCGTCTTCTTGACGCCAAAACCGAGTCGCGTGCTGGCTGCCTGCTGCAGAGTCGAGGTAATAAATGGTGCTGACGGCTTGCTGCTGGTGGGACGGTCTTCACGTTTGTCGATAACCAGATTGCCGGCCCGTAAACGTGCCAGGTGGGCTTCGGTCTCATCGGCATTCAGCGGACGAAATGCCTTGCCCTCGAACTTGCTCACCTGCAGACGCAAAGCCGCATCGTTGGCCGCTCGGGTATCGGCATGCACTTCCCAGTACTCTTCCGGGATGAAGGCACGAATCTCACGCTCGCGCTCAACGATCAGACGCACGGCAACCGACTGAACGCGACCCGCGGAAAGGCCACGGGCGATTTTTTCC
>CAYMHL010000051.1:0-15269 GCA_964390205.1 uncultured Marinobacterium sp. | reverse complement strand
CCGGCACTGAACACCTCAAAGCGATCACCGGCGAACTGGCGCAGCAGCGCCTCCGCCATCTGCGAGCGGGCGGAGTTGGCCGTACAGACAAAAAGAACTTTCTTCATGGCACTTAATCCTGAATCACGTTGGCTGTAATTTATATATGAAAAAACAGATATGCAAGATTTCAGATGTATTGTGGTGGCATTCAGGACAAGGTTGCGTTCATTCCAACCCGAGGGTGCGGTACTCTATACGTCATTAAAGGGACGCATTGACGACGAGTACACATGGCCACTGAACCAGCAAAAAAAGCACCAGCAAAAAAAGCAGCTGTCAAAAACGCAAAAGGGTTTGAAGAGACCCTCTGGGACGCCGCCAACAAGCTGCGTGGCAGCGTCGAGTCCTCCGAGTACAAGCACATCGTACTCAGTCTTATCGAATAGCGCGTAAGACCGCTTCCTGACGCCCGGAAGGGAGGGGAAGATGCCGCGCATCAGATCGCAGAAGCGATGAATTAAGCCAAACGCACAAGAAACAGCCATCCCGGAGCAATGCCACCGGGACTCACGCACCGGCCAGGGAAGGCCGATCACAAAAAGGAGAACCCGATGCGCCAAGCCCCCTTGCCGATGGAGATATTTACTTCTGAAGACGGCTCGATCCGGCTGCAACTGAAAGTGGTGGATGACACCCTCTGGTTGACCCAGCGTCAGATCGCCGAGCTGTTCGAAAAGTCGCCACCCACGATTAACGAGCATCTTAAAAATATCTACGAAGAAGGTGAGCTTGAGCCGGATTCAACTATTCGGAAATTCCGAACAGTTGCCCGGGAGGGCACGCGAGACGTGGAACGGCTGCTCGATCACTACAACCTGGATGCGGTGTTGGCGGTCGGCTATCGGGTCCGATCCAACCGGGGTATTCAGTTCCGCCAGTGGGCCACGCGGGTGCTGAAAGAGTACCTGATCAAGGGCTTCGCCATGGATGACGAGCGCCTGAAAAATCCCGACCGGGATCTGGGTGCGGACTACTTCGATGAGCTGCTGGCGCGGATTCGGGATATCCGTGCATCGGAACGACGCTTCTACCAGAAGATCACCGATATCTATGCCACAGCGGTGGACTACAACAAAAACGCCCAGCTGAGTAAACGCTTTTTCGCGACCGTGCAGAACAAGCTGCATTGGGCGATCCACGGTCATACCGCGCCGGAGCTGATCCGAGAGCGGGCGGACAGCAGCAAGCCCAATATGGGGCTCACCAGCTGGTCCGGTGCCCGGGTGAGCAAAAAGGATGTATCCGTCGCCAAGAACTACCTGACTCAGGATGAGATCACGGCCCTGAACCGTATCGTCACCATGTATCTCGACTATGCGGAGAGCCAGGCCGCCCGGCAGCGGCCGATGACCATGCAGGACTGGGCCAACAAGCTGGACGCCTTCCTTGAATTCAACGAGCATGAGATTCTGCAGGATGGTGGAAAAGTATCGGCTGCCGTGGCAAAACAGCTGGCCGAGGCGGAATATGACCAGTACGAAACCCGGCGTCGTGAAACATTGGCAGGCCAGGAAAGTGACTTTGACGACTTTATCGAGCATACCCAACAGCTGACGGATAAAGGCAAACACTGATGGAGAGGCGCGGGCAGGGGCGCGGCCGGACATTACAGGGAAAAGGATATGAAGTTCACCGAAGCCAGGCTGGAAGCGGCGATGGGATCGTATTGGACTGGACGGTCTCGATCGGCTTCCCGCTGTAAAATGGCGGGTGCTTAATCTTGATAAGGCTGGAGAGGATACACGGGAAGCGATTATTGCGAAGCTGAAAAAGGTTTTGTGGCTTTAGAGGCTGCGAGCAATGGGAACCCGGCTTTGTAGTGGTACCAGCGGCCGGACTCGAACCGGCACACCCGTTAAGGCGGGGGATTTTGAATCCCCTGTGTCTACCAATTTCACCACGCTGGCACTGTGTCACGGGGCCTGAAGATGGCGGGCTCCGCGCTAGTGAAGGCGCATATTATATTTGTCTTTGCCGGTTCGTCAATCAGGACTGATAAAAAGCTGTTACTCAGGTAGAATTCAGCCTTTCCATCAGGTTTCCAGTTTGAGTCCCATGCAGGTAAAAGATTTCTACTTTGAGCTGCCGGAGGAGCTGATCGCGCGCTACCCTCTGGAGCAGCGCAGTGCCAGTCGGTTGCTCTGTGTCGACGGCAACAGCGGCGAGCGCGCGCATCGTCGCTTTTCTGATCTGCCCTCCTTGCTGCAGCCCGGTGATCTGCTGGTGTTCAACGACACCCGCGTGATCCCGGCGCGACTGTTCGGCCAGAAGGCCAGCGGTGGCAAGATCGAGATGCTGATTGAGCGTGTCACCTCCGACAGCGAGGCGCTGGCGCATATCCGTTCCAGCCGCGCGCCCAAACCGGGGACGGCGCTGGTGCTCGAAGGCGGGCTGGAAGCCGAGGTGACCGGCCGTCAGGAGAACCTGTTTCAGGTGCGGTTCACCAACCTGACCGGACACCTGGTCAGCGCGCTGGAAGAGCACGGTCACATGCCGCTGCCGCCCTACATGAAGCGTGAAGATCAGCTCTCCGACCGCGAACGTTACCAGACCGTCTACAACCGCAAGCCCGGCGCCGTGGCCGCGCCGACGGCAGGGCTGCATTTTGACCAGCCGCTGCTGGAGCAGCTCAAGGCGATGGGCGTTGAGCAGGCGTTCGTCACTCTGCATGTGGGGGCCGGTACCTTCCAGCCGGTCAAGGTGGACAATATTCAGGACCACCACATGCACGCCGAGTATATCGAGGTGTCCGAGGAGACCTGTGCAGCGGTGAAAGCGGCGCAGGCGCGTGGCAACCGTGTCATCGCCGTGGGTACCACCAGCGTGCGCTGTCTGGAAACCGCCAGCCAGTCCGGCGAGATCCAGCCGTTCTACGGCGACACCGATATCTTTATCTACCCCGGCTACCGCTACCGCACGGTGGAGGCACTGATCACCAACTTCCATCTGCCGGAATCGACCCTGTTGATGCTGGTCAGCGCCTTTTCCGGCTACCGGGCGATCATGGATGCCTACGCCGAGGCTGTGGCCGAACGTTACCGTTTCTTCAGTTATGGCGATGCCATGTTTCTGACCCGTCGCGAGGCGACGGACGAGGAGTCCCCGTGAGAAAAGAATGTTTTATGCAGTTTGAAACCCTCACCACCGAAGGCAAGGCGCGCCGCGGCCGCCTGACTTTCCCGCGGGGCGTGGTGGAAACCCCGGCGTTCATGCCGGTGGGTACCTATGGCACGGTCAAGGGCATGCTGCCGCGCGATATCGAAGCTACGGGGGCGCAGATCATTCTGGGCAACACCTTTCACCTGATGCTGCGTCCTGGTACCGAGATCGTGCAGCAGCACGGTGACCTGCATGACTTCATGCAGTGGAAAGGCCCGATTCTGACCGACTCGGGCGGCTTTCAGGTATTCAGTCTGGGCAAGCTGCGCAAGATCACGGAAGAGGGCGTGACCTTCCAGTCGCCGGTGAACGGGGACAAGGTGCTGATGACGCCGGAAAGCTCCATGCAGGTGCAGCGCGAGCTGGGCTCGGATATCGTCATGATCTTCGATGAGTGCACCCCTTACCCGGCGACCCACAAGGAAGCGGCGGATTCCATGCGCCTGTCACTGCGCTGGGCACAGCGTTCCAAGGATGCCCACGGCGACAGCCCCTCGGCGCTGTTCGGCATCATTCAGGGCGGCATGTACGAGGACCTGCGTGATGAGTCGCTCGAAGGACTGACCAAAATCGGTTTCGACGGCTACGCCATCGGTGGTCTGTCAGTGGGTGAACCGAAAGAGGACATGAAGCGGGTACTGGATCATCTGGCGTGGAAAATGCCGGAGGACAAGCCGCGCTATCTGATGGGCGTGGGCAAGCCGGAAGACCTGGTGGAAGGGGTGCGCCGCGGCGTCGATATGTTCGACTGCGTGATGCCGACCCGCAACGCCCGCAACGGTTTCCTGTTTACCCGCAACGGCATCGTCAAGATCCGCAACTCGGCCAACAAGACCAATACCGCGCCGGTGGATGAAACTTGCAGCTGCTATACCTGTCAGAATTTCAGTCGTGCCTATCTGCACCACCTGGACAAGTGTCGCGAGATCCTCGGTGCGCAGCTCAATACCATCCACAACCTGCACTACTATCAGGAGTTGATGGCTGGTTTGCGCAACGCTATTGAACAGGGTAAATTGAGCGACTTTGTAGACGAATTCTATCGTCAGCGCGGGCAGGAAACGCCGCCGCTGACGGCGTGAAACCAACACATGACTGTAACTTTTTTACCGTAACCTGGAGTACAACCTGAATGAGCTTTTTCATCTCTCCGGCGCTGGCCGCTGACGCCCCTGCAGGCGCACCCGATGCGGGCATGTTCAACATCCTGTTTCTGGTCGGCTTTGGTCTGATTTTCTACTTCTTCATGTGGCGCCCCCAGGCCAAGCGTGCCAAAGAGCACAAAAACCTGATCGCGGGTCTGGCCAAGGGTGATGAAGTGATCACCGCCGGCGGCATCATCGGCAAGGTGACTCGCCTGACCGACGACTACGTGGTGCTGGAAGTCTCCGAAGGTACCGAGCTCAAGTTCCAGAAAGCACATGTGGCAGCGGAACTGCCCAAGGGCACGATCAAGGGTATCTGATCCCCTGAATTGAGTGATCCAGCGCCACTGTTCAGGTGGCGCTTTCGTTTTTGGTGAGGAAGGAGCACGATGCTCAACCGCTACCCCCTGTGGAAAAATTTGTTGATCCTGCTGGTGCTGGTCATTGCCGGCCTGTATGCAGCCCCCAACCTGTATCCCGATGATTATGCCGTGCAGATTTCCGGGACTCGGACCACTGAAGTCGATGCCGGCACCCTGACCCGGATCCAGTCCGCACTGGAAACCTCCGGCATCGAGGTGAAAGGCACCGAGATGCAGCAGGATGGCGTGGCACTGGTGCGCCTGCCCAGCTCCGACGCCCAGCTGGCGGCCAAGGAGGCGATCGCGGATCAACTGGGTAGCGAGTATGTCGTCGCCTTGAACCTGGCACCGACCACGCCGGAATGGCTCGACAGCCTGGGTGCCGGACCGATGAAGCTGGGCCTGGACCTGCGCGGCGGTGTGCACTTCCTGCTGGAAGTGGACATGGCACAGGCGGTCGGCCAGCGTCTGGATGTCTATGTCAGCGAGATCAAGACCAAGCTGCGTGAGGAAAAACTGCGCTACCGTGTGGTCGAGCATCTGGACGATGGTCGTCTGGCGATCCGTTTCGTGGATGCCGAGACCCGTGACAGTGCCTCCAGTCTGCTGCTGCGCACCTATCAGGAGTTTCTGGTCGACAGTGTTGAAGTAGATGGCGATGCCTGGCTCTACGTCAATCTGACCGAGCAGACCATTCGCGAAATTGAAGATTATGCGATCAAACAGAACCTGACCACGTTGCGCAACCGTGTCAACGAGCTGGGTGTGGCCGAGCCGCTGGTGCAGCGTCAGGGCCGTAACCGTATCGTGGTACAGCTGCCGGGCGTGCAGGATGCGGCCGCCGCCAAGCGCATTATCGGCAAGACCGCCAACCTGGAGTTCCGCCTCGAAGCGCTGCCGGATGCCAGCCGTGCCGACACCGAAATCCATGGCTTCCGTGACAACCCGGATCGCAAGGCTACCTTGGAGAAGGACGTCATCATCACCGGCTCCAGTGTTGCCAACGCTCAGGCTGCCTTTGATGAGAACGGCATGCCCCAGGTGTCCATCACTTTGGATGCCAAGGGCGGTCAGATGATGAGCCGTGTCACCCGTAATGCCATTCAGCGTCGCATGGCAGTGCTCTTTGTCGAGCACAAGCAGCGCACTCTGGTGCAGACGGTTGATGGCGAGCGGGTGGAAAAGCGCATTCCTTACACCGAGAAGGGGCTGATCTCACTGGCCACCATTCAGAGTACGCTGGGCAACTCCTTCCGTATCACCGGTCTGGACAGTTCTCAGGAATCGTCCGAGCTGGCGCTGTTGCTGCGCGCCGGTGCGCTGGCGGCGCCAATCTACTTCGTTGAAGAGCGTACCGTAGGGCCGAGCCTGGGTGCCGAGAACATCAAGATGGGTACCCTGTCGGTGCAGATCGGCTTTGCCCTGGTACTGGTGTTCATGCTGGTGTACTACAAGGTGTTTGGTCTGCTGGCCAACATCGCCCTGACCCTGAACCTGGTGCTGCTGCTGGCGGTGATGTCACTGATGTCGGCCACGCTGACGCTGCCGGGTATCGCCGGTATCGTCCTCACGGTGGGTATGGCGGTGGATGCCAACGTGCTCATATTCGAGCGCATCAAGGAAGAGCTGCGCAGCGGCCTGCCGGTGCAGTCGGCGATCCACGCCGGTTTCAGTCGGGCCTTTACCACCATTCTGGATGCCAACATCACCACGCTGATCGCGGCGGTGATCCTGTTTGCCATGGGCACCGGCCCGGTCAAGGGCTTCGCCGTGACCCTGTCGGTGGGTATCCTGACCTCCATGTTTACCGCGCTGGTGGTGACCCGTGCGCTGGTGAATCTGGTGTACGGCGGTCGCACGCTGAAGAAAGTGATGATCTGAGGAGCACCCCATGGCCAATGCAAAAACAGTTTACAACTTCATGGGGATTCGCAAGCTGGCGCTGGCGTTCTCCCTGATCCTGATGCTGGTGTCGATCGGTTCGCTGGCGGTCAACGGCCTCAAGTTCGGCCTCGACTTTACCGGTGGCAGTCTGGTGGAGATCGGCTATGATCAAGCGGCGGACCTGGAACAGGTACGCAGCCAGCTGCAGGACGCAGGCTTCGCCGACGTGACCGTACAGACCTTCGGTTCGCCGCGCGATGTGCTGATCCGTCTGCAGGCAGATCATGATCCCCAGCTGGGTGACAGCGTACTTGCTGCGCTTCAGGTCAATACCGATCAGACACTGGAGCTGCGTCGCAACGAATTTGTCGGCTCCCAGGTGGGTGAAGAACTGCGTGAACAGGGCGGCCTCGGCATGCTGCTGGCGCTGTTCATGATCATGGTTTATCTGGCGTTCCGCTTCCAGCTCAAGTTTTCCTTCGGTGCCGTGGTGGCACTGGTGCATGACGTGGTGGTGGTACTGGGTTTCTTCTCCCTGCTCGGGGTTGAGTTCGACCTGACCGTGCTGGCGGCCGTGCTGGCGGTCATCGGTTACTCGCTTAACGACACTATCGTGGTCTATGACCGCATCCGCGAAAACTTCCGCATCATGCGCAAGGAAGACGCCATTGAGGTACTGAATGCGTCGCTGAGCCAGACGCTGAGCCGTACGCTGATGACCTCCTTGACCACGCTGCTGGTGCTGGTCGCGCTGTTCTACTTCGGCGGCGAGATGATCCATGGCTTTGCCATGGCGTTGCTGGTGGGGGTACTCATCGGTACCTACTCGTCGATCTATGTGGCAGCCAACGCGCTGATCCTGATGGGTGTCAGTCGTGAAGACCTGCTGCCGCCGCAGAAGGAAGAGGGCGAAGAGGCAGAAGAACTGCCCTGATACTTGTAAAGCCGGCACTGCCGGCTTTATTTTTTAAGCATTACTCGACTATTCTGAATGAAAGTCGCTTCTGGCAGTCTAAGGGCTGGTACAGACAATATTGGATAATGAATGACTAAAAATTGGCAAGACAAGGACCCCAACGCTCAGCTCGAAGCTGAGAAGTATGACCAACCGGTCCCCAGCAGGGATTTTCTGCTGAACTTTCTGGAAAAATGGGGGGCACCGATCAGCCACCCGTTGCTCTGCCGTGAACTCGGTATCGAAGATGAAGAAGGCATCGAGGGCGTGCGTCGCCGTCTGATCGCCATGTGCCGTGACGGCCAGCTGATCTCCAACCGCAAGGGCGAATACGGCCTGATTCGCAAGATGGACCTGATCCCCGGTCGGGTGATCGGCCATCGTGACGGCTTTGGTTTTCTCAAGCCGGATGCCGGCGGCGATGACCTTTTCCTCAGTCCGCGCAACATGCGCGAAGTGTTCGATGGTGACCGCGTACTGGTACAGGCGATCGGCATCGATCAGCGCGGCCGCCGTGAAGGCAAAATCGTTGAAGTCCTGGAACGCTGCACCACCAAGCTGGTGGGCCGCTTTGACGGCAACGCCGGTTTCGGCACCCTGATCTGCGAGAACCAGCGCATTACCAACCAGGTGATGGTGATCCCCGATCCGACCACCGGGCTGGAGTATGAAGACGGCCAGCTGGTAGTAGCGGAGATCATTCAGCATCCGACCCGCAAACTGCCGGCACGGGCAAGAGTCGTGGAGGTGCTGGGTGACCGCATGGCACCGGGCATGGAGATCAAGGTCGCCATCCACAACTACGAGATTCCCGACGAATTCCCCGAAGAGGTGCATCAGCAGATCGGTGACCTTGACCCGGAAGTGCGCGAATCAGACAAGCAGAACCGCTTCGACCTGCGCAGCCTGCCGTTTGTCACCATCGACGGTGAGGACGCCAAGGACTTCGACGATGCCGTCTACTGCGAGAAGAAAACCTTTGGTGGCTGGCGCCTCTGGGTGGCCATTGCCGACGTGTCCTATTACGTGCGCCCGGACTCGCCGCTGGATCGCGAAGCGGTAAAGCGTGGCAACTCGGTGTACTTCCCCGAATTTGTCGTTCCCATGCTGCCGGAGCTGCTCTCCAACGGCCTCTGCTCGCTGAACCCCAATGTGGATCGGCTGGCCATGGTGTGCGAGATGACCGTCAGCCGTGCCGGCAAACTGTCCGGTTACAAGTTCTACGAAGCGGTGATCAATTCCAAGGCGCGCCTGACCTATACCAAGGTTGGTGCCATGGTTGATCCTGACCATGAAGAACATCAGCACTGGCGCAAGGAGTACCGTGAAGTGCTGCCGCATATCGAGCAGCTGCATGGGCTTTACAAGTCGCTGCGCAAGGCGCGTGATGACCGTGGTGCGATCGATTTCGATACCGTGGAAACCCGGATCATCTTCGATCAGGTGCGCAAGATCGATGAAATCGTGCCCATTCATCGCAACGATGCACACAAGATGATCGAAGAGTGCATGCTGATCGCCAACGTGGCCACGGCGCGTTTCCTGGCCAAGTACGGCAAGCCTGCGCTCTACCGTATCCATGACGGTCCCAAGGAAGCCAAGCTGGAGAACCTGCGTTCCTTCCTCGGCGAGCTGGGTCTGAACCTGCCCGGTGGTGACAGCCCCGAGCCCAAGGACTACCTCAAGCTGGCGGAAGCGATCGAAAACCGTCCCGATCGCCACATTATCCAGACCATGATGCTGAGATCCATGCAGCAGGCGGTCTACAGTCCGGACAACCACGGCCACTTTGGTCTGGCGTATCCGGCCTATACCCACTTTACCTCGCCGATCCGTCGCTATCCGGACCTGCTGGTACACCGGGCCATCCGGGGTGCCATTCACGGTGAAGCCAAGGCCAAGGGCGTGGAGCGGCCGAAGAAATTTGTCGCCGATTCAGCCTTCAAGTACGGCTACAGTCTGGAACAGATGCTGGCGCTGGGCGAACACTGCTCAATGACCGAGCGTCGTGCCGATGATGCCACTCGCGATGTGGTGGCCTGGCTCAAGTGTGAATACATGCAGAGTCAGATCGGTGAGGTCTATCCGGGTGTGGTTGCTGCCGTGACGGGCTTTGGTGTCTTCGTCGAACTGGAAGATCTGTATGTGGAAGGACTTATCCACATCACCGCACTGCCCAGTGATTACTATCACTTCGAGGCGGCGAAACAGCGTCTGGTAGGCGATCGTACCCGTCGCGTGTTCAAGCTGGGTGATCGGCTTGAGGTGCAGGTGGTGCGGGTTGATCTGGATGAGCGCAAGATCGATTTCGAACTGGCCGGTGAACTGGCAGAGGCGAAGCCGAAGAAGCCCTCCCAGCGCGAACGTCTGGCCAAGGGGCAGATCGAAGATGGCCGTCCGAGCCGCAAGCGGGGACGCAGTCGCTCAAAAAAGCCTGAAGGGCATGGCCATGCCCACACTGACGGCAAGGCTGCGCCCACGCAGAAGCGCAAGAAGGCCCACAAGCCCAAGCATCCGCCGCGTGCGCGTCAGCCACGCAAGGACTGAGGCTGCTTAGCCAAAATACAGCTGTGCGGCGTCACTCAGCCGCACCCCGCTGTATAGCATGGCCGATCCCAGCAGCAGTACCAGCCAGGCCAGCGGCACGTGCCGCTGAGCCGGATGCCGGTAGAGCCAGAGTCGATAAAGGGCCGCTACGGCCAGTCCCTCGGCACAACCGGCGATCACATCCAGCGGCCAGTGAACCCCCAGCATGGGCCGTGACAGTGCCACCAGCAGTACCACCGGTGTGGCCAACAGGTAGCACAGGTGGCGAATGGCATGATGGCGGTTATGGGCCACCCAGACCACACTCAAGCCGACCAGCGCCGTGATGGCTGAGGCGTGGCCACTGGGAAAACTGAAGGTATCCAGCGCTGCGCCCTCCGGACGTGCAATGGCAAAACTCAGCTTGAGCAGGTAGTTGAGGCCCAGTACAAAGCCCACCCCCAGCAATACGCCCCATCCCTGTTTCTGTTGATAACGCCACTGCCCGTAGAGGGCGCTCATCAGTGCAAGTGCCGCACACAGCCCGGGATCGCCCGGCAGCGTGATCGCCAGTGCCCAGAGTGGTAACAACTGACCGAACTGGTGCAGTGGCGTCAACAGCTGCTGGTTGAGCCAGACGCCGGCGGGCGTCAGGCTAAGCAGTGCCGCTGCCAGAAAGAGTCCGGTCGCAAAGATCAGCATCAGCAGAGGTGCCGGTTGCCAGCCTTCGGGCAGGTGTTCGCGACAGTAGCGGTAAAGGCTGCGCTCGGGGTGCAGCTGGCGATGAACCTGCTGCAACAGCAGCAACAGAAACGCCAGCGATGCAAGGCTCCAGAGCAGCGGGAGCAGTTCTTTCGGCAAGTGGTGAACGCCCTGGCCGGTCAGATAGCCCGGCAACAGGTAAACCGGTGCCCAGCCCAGGGCCGATAAAAAATTGTAGGCCATGAACCTGAGCGGCGGCAGTCCACAACTGCCGGCGACAAAAGGAATGATGGGACGTATGGGGCCGACGAAACGGCCGGTGACGATGCTGAGCCCGCCCCAGCGGCGGAAAAAAACCTCGCTCCTGTCCAGCCAGTCAGAATGGCGTTGAACCCAGTGAAGTTGCCGCAGGCGAGGCGCTGCGCTTCGACCCAGCAGGAAGCTGATGCCATCACCCAGGACTGCACCGACAAAACCGGCCAACAGGCAGGCAAGGGGGTCCACTGCAGCAGAGCCGGCGGCGAAGGCGAGGCCAAACAGCAGGGCAACGCCGGGCAGCAGCAGGCCGACAAACGCCAGTGACTCGAGCAGGGCGATCAGGGCGATCAGCAGCAACAGCAAGGCAGGCGAAGGACTGAGGCTGGTAAACAGACCCTCCAGCAGGCTATTTTCCAATACAGTACCTTCCAATACAGAGCTCTCCATACAGTGCTTTCCGATGCGGTACTTCGGACCCTCAGTATCCCGATAGATTGACGGCGGCGGCAATGCGGGGGCGGTACTCCCTCTGATATAATTGCAGCCCAGTGCTGGCTTTACCAGCGATGCCTCATTTAACGGAAGGGTGCGATGAACGAAATCATCCTGCTGACACTATCCGGTGACGACCGCCCGGGCGTAACCTCGGCTATCACCGGTATTCTCGCCCGCTACCATATCAATATCCTCGATATCGGTCAGGCGGTTATCCACAACACCCTTTCACTGGGTGTACTGATTCAGGTGCCGACCGAGCTGGAATCCTCGCCACTGCTGCGTGATGTGCTGTTCAAGGCGCATGAAATGAACATGCAGGTGCGCTTTGAGCCGGTCGACAATGATGCCTACGAGCACTGGGTCGAGGCGCAGGGCAAGTCGCGCCATATCATCACCCTGTTGGCACGTCGCATCAGCGCCGAGCATATCGCCCGGGTAACCGCCATTGCCGCTGATCACGGTCTCAATATCGACAACATCAGCCGCCTCTCGGGCCGTATTTCGCTGCAGGACGAAAATTGCCCGCGCACCCGTGCCTGTGTCGAGTTTTCCGTTCGTGGTCTGCCGGCAGATGCCGCAGCGCTGCGCGAGGAGTTTCTCAAGGCTGCCAGCGATCTGGATGTGGATATCGCCTTCCAGAAGGATGACATCTACCGCCGCAATCGCCGTCTGGTGGTGTTCGACATGGACTCCACCCTGATCGAAGCGGAAGTGATCGATGAGCTGGCCAAGGAAGCGGGTGTGGGTGAGCAGGTGATCGAGATCACTGAAGCGGCCATGCGCGGCGAGATTGATTTCAATGAGAGTTTCCGCCGCCGTGTGGCGCTGCTCAAGGGACTGGATGCCTCGGTGCTGGAGCGCATCGCCGAGCGCCTGCCGCTGACCGAAGGTGCCAGTGAGCTGGTGGGACATCTCAAGGCGCTGGGCTTCAAGACCGCCATTCTGTCCGGCGGATTCAACTATTTTGGTCGCTACCTGCAGCAGAAACTGGGCTTCGACTATGTCTACGCCAACGAGCTGGACATCAAGGATGGCAAGGTGACCGGTGAGGTGACCGGCGAGATCGTCAACGGTGAGCGCAAGGCACAGCTGCTGCGTGAAATCGCCGAGCGCGAAGGCGTGCGTCTTGAGCAGACCATTGCCGTAGGTGATGGCGCCAACGACCTGCCGATGCTATCGATTGCCGGTCTGGGCATCGCCTTCCGTGCCAAGCCGCTGGTGCGTCAAAGTGCCAAGCAGGCGATTTCGACCCTGGGTCTGGACGGTATCCTCTACCTGATCGGCTTCCGCGACCGCGACAGCCTGCTGTGACTTTCTCGGGCCGGTCCGCTCAGGACTGGCCCTCGTTGAAGAAATCGTAGTCCATCTGCTCCCGCGGGGGTTGCAGGTAGTAGCCCTGAATCAGATGGACGCCCGCCGTATACAGATCACTGATCACCCGAGTATTCTCCACCAGTGGCGCGATGATCAGCTTGCGCTGTGACTGCAGTGGCGCAAGCAGGCCCTGCAGCTGATCCAGCTTGATATTGCGATTACCCAGATCCTGAACATAGGATCCGTCCAGTTTGACGTATTCGGCATCCAGTTCCCGGCGCACATGTTCGGAGTTCGGTGAGCTGCCGAAGTGCTTGAGACAGACCCGGCAGTTCAAACGTTTCAGACCCTGAGTAAACACACAGGCTTCCATCAGACTGACGGCAGCATCACTTTCGCTGATTTGAAAAACCAGTAGCTCGGCCGGTACCCGCGAAAGCCGCAGCAGATCATAGAGCCAGTCCAGCAGCTCGGGCGCACGCAGAGAGGCACCGGAAAGATTGATCAGCAGGTGTGTGCGGGCCGCCGCCGGCATCTGCTCGAGCGACGCCAGCGCCTTTTTGATCACCCAGCGGTCAACTTCAACCAGTACGGAAGGCTCGATGTTGGGTGCGATGAACAGATCCGGCGAGAGCTGGCGATCACTGTCACTGATCAGGCGCAGCAACACTTCGTAATAGGGTGCCGGAGGGTCCAGGCGCAGGGGTACAACCGGCTGAAACAGCAGACGGAAGCGGTCCAGCTTGAGCGCGTTGAGCAGGCGTTTGCCCATCTTTTCATCCGCTACGGCAAGCCGTGTCTTTTCGCTGTGGTAGAGGTTGACGCCGTTGCCGGGGCGGTTGCCATGGCGCAGCGCATCCGCTGACAGGCGTGCGCGTGCAATCATCTCCGGGGCGGATGGAGAGCTGTCGTTGACCATGACCACGCCCACGGACACCGTGGTGTGAATGGCAGTCTGCTGGATATCGCAGACATGGTTGCTGATGGTGTGGCAGAGCGTGTTGCCCAGTGCAACCGCCTTGTCCGGGTCGGCGTTGTGCATCAGGATGGCAAAGCTGTCGTCGTCCAGATGACCCACCAAATGGGCGCGATTGACGTCCTGTTTCAGAATGGCGGCGATATTGCTCAGGATCAGCTCCACGCCTTCGCTGCCGACCTCGCCACGAATCACATCCAGGTGGTCCAGTGACAGCAGCAGCAGGCTGCGGTCCTGGCCGCCACGATGGGCATTCTGGCCGGCGGTTTCCAGTGCGTCCATGAAGGCCGATTGGGTGATCAGGCCGGTCCCCGGGTGTCGATCACGCAGCACCTCATCGGCCTCATAGAGGTCGGTGGTCACCTCGATACCCAAATGGTTCTCGCCCCGGTAGGGGGCCGGGAAAATGGTAAACAGGCCTTCAAATTCGGTCTTGTCAGGGCGTTCCACGGTCAGGGTCCGCTGTACGCGGCTGCCGTTCTGCAGGCTGTCATGCAGCAACAGGTCCAGGTCGTCGCGACAGTCGGCCTGCAGCAGCTGTCGCAGCGAGTGCTCCTGCAGCTGTTGATCACTGTCGTAGCCGAACAGCTCGGCAAAACTGGCATTGGCAAACTGGATCAAGCCGTCCTGGATATAGCAGATGGCCAGAGAGGAGTGTGTCACCAGACGCTCACAGCGCTCCTGAAGATGGTTCAACTGGCTGCGGGAACTGCGCAGCTCCCGGCGCATGTTCAGGGCTTCAAACTCGCGGCGCAGCAGCAACAGCAGCAGTTCGGTATTGTGCTCGCACACCACGGCCTGAGCACCCTTGCCCAGCCAGTGAGTCGGGTCGATGAGTTCCGATCCGGGGGTCAGCAGCAGCACGGGCAGGTCGCGGTCCAGGTGGTGCAGCAGCTCGATGGTATCCTCGGGCGTCAGGCCGGTGAGGTAATCCTGTTTCTGGGCAAAGATGAGCAGGTCCCAGGAACGCTTGTCCAGTGCGTGCTGTAGTTCGCTGTGGTGATGGATTGCCTCGCCACGAGGCGCAAAACGCGCCGTTCTGAGCTGACTCAGAATGCGATCGCTGAGGCTGCTGTCGCAGTGAACAAAAAGAATATTGATCGTGGGGTGCTGGCTGTCTTCCTGACCGCGCTGGGCCAGAGCATGCAGAATTTCGTCGCTTGAACCGCTCATCTACGTACCTGTAAACCTGAGTCGCTGTAGGGTTGTTAGCTTACGGTTTCGGCAGCAGGATGTCAGCTGTTTGGACAGGGTTTCAAGGAAGATGCGAGAGAGTAAACCAACAAGATGGCAGGGGTAGGAGGATTCGAACCTCCGCATGCTGGAATCAGAATCCAGTGCCTTACCGCTTGGCGATACCCCTGCAAATAATGGTGGCAATGGCGGGACTCGAACCTGCGACCCACGCATTATGAATGCGTTGCTCTAACCAACTGAGCTACATTGCC
>CAYMHL010000050.1:0-15370 GCA_964390205.1 uncultured Marinobacterium sp. | reverse complement strand
CCCCGACCTTGGCAAGGTCGTGCTCTACCAACTGAGCTATTCCCGCGTCTCAACAATGGGGCGTATTATATAGCGGTCCTTTTGACTGTCAACTCTTTTGCTTAAAAAATTACTGAAAACTGCTTAAATATTAACCACTTACTTAGATATCTTCACTGAGATGAGGCCAGGCGGCACGCAGATAGATCAGCATGGACCAGAGCGTCAGAATGGAGGCACCGTAGAGTGCCAGAATACCGGCCCACGAGAGCATTGACTCCAGGGGTGCTGCAATCAGGATCAGGATGGAAATCATCTGCAATGTGGTCTTGATCTTGCCGATATTGGAGACCGCAACGCTGGCACGCTTACCCAGTTCTGCCATCCACTCCCTGAGGGCCGAAATAACAATTTCTCGACCGATAATAATGATGGCAGGCACAGTGACCAGCGGTGATGCAAATGCCTCAACCAGCACAACCAGTGCCGCCGCAACCATCAACTTGTCGGCAACAGGATCAAGAAATGCACCGAACGGAGTGCTCTGATTCAGGCGGCGAGCCAGGTAGCCATCAAACCAGTCGGTAATGGCCGCAAGGCCGAAGATGCCCGAGGCCAGCCAGGGCGCCCAGCTGTATGGCAAATAGTACACCAGTATAAAAACCGGTATCAGGACGATACGCAGCAGAGTAAGCAAATTGGGTAGTTTGATCGTGTACAAATGAGTATCCCGTTACATCCTGATCAGCTTTCGGGGTGGAGCGCTGCATATATTTCCTGTGCAAGCGTTCGGCTTATAGTAGAGACTTTGGCGATTTCTTCAATACTGGCACGTTCAACCTCTTTCAATCCGCCGAAATGACGGAGCAGTTCTCGCCTGCGCTTGGGCCCTACGCCTGGAATCTCTTCCAGTTTCGATTGACGACGAGCCTTGCCGCGCTGGGCGCGATGACCCGCGATGGCAAAACGGTGTGATTCATCCCGAATATGCTGCAGCAGATGCAGTGCTGGAGAGTCCGACGCCAGAATGCTTTCCTCTCCCGTATCACCCTTGATCAGCACTTCAAACCCCGCCTTGCGCGTAGGGCCTTTGGCGATACCAATCACGGTGATCTCATTGATCTGCAGCTGCTCCAGTACATCCATGGCTTGAGCCACCTGGCCCTTGCCACCGTCGATGATCAGCAGGTCGGGCAAGACGCCCTCCCCTTTCTTTACCTTGGTATAGCGTCGTGTCAGCGCCTGATGCATGGCGGCATAGTCATCGCCGGGTGTGATGCCATCGATATTGAAACGGCGGTAATCCGACTTTTTCGGTCCCTCGCGATCAAATACCACGCAGGAAGCAACCGTTGCCTCACCCGAGCTGTGACTGATATCAAAACACTCCAGCCGCGCAGGCAGCGCATCCAGCGACAGCGCATCCTGCAGGCTGAGAAAGCGGTTGTAGATGTTCTGCTTGCTCGCCAGATGACTGCTCAGCTGCTGTTCTGCGTTGGTTTGTGCCAGACGTTGCCAACCCGCACGGTCGCCACGCACCTTGTGTTGTACGGCGACCTTTCTGCCGCGCTTCTGTTCCAGCGCCTGCTGGATGCAGTCTGCATCGGTGATTTCGCTTGCCGTGATGATCAGGGGCGGAATCTCCCGCGGACCGGACAGATAAAACTGGGCAACGAAGGCGGCAAGCACCTCTTCGGCACTGTCCTCGATCGATACCCTGGGGTGATAGGCCTTGCTGCCGATGACACGCCCGGCACGAACAAACAACGCATGAATCGACACACCGCCTGGCTGAACAGCGCAGCCAAACACATCGGCATCGCCTGCCTGGCCGGATACAAACTGCTGCTCCTGTACCTGTTGCAGAGCGCTGATCTGATCACGCAGCTGGGCGGCGCGCTCAAAATCCAGACGTTGCGCGGCAGCGTCCATATCACTGCCCAGAACCTGCATGATTTCATGGTTACGCCCCTGCAGAAACAGCATGGCATTGCTCACGTCCTGCTGATACTCCTCTTCCGAGATCAGTCCAACACAGGGCGCGGTACAGCGTTTGATCTGGTGCTGAAGACAGGGACGAGAACGATTACGGAAGAAGCTGTCTTCGCATTGGCGAATGCGAAATACCTTCTGCAGCAGGTTGAGGCTTTCCTTTACGGCACCCGAACTGGGATAAGGACCGAAATAGCGCCCTTTCTGCCGACCTGTTCCGCGACGAAAGCGAATTGCCGGGAAGGCGTCGCGATCCGATACGAATATGTAGGGGTAGGACTTATCGTCCCGCAGCAGGATGTTGTACGGCGGTCGCTGCTGTTTGATCAGGTTTTGTTCCAGCAGCAGGGCTTCGGTTTCGCTGCCGGTCACCGTGACTTCAATCCGGCGTATGCGCGCCACCAGCGCCTGTGTTTTGGGACTCAGGCCGCTGGAACGGAAATAGCTACTGACACGATTGCGCAGATTTTTGGCCTTGCCGACATACAGGATCTTGTCCGCCTCGTCATACATCTGATAGATGCCGGGGCGTTGCGTCAATCCCTTAAGAAAGGCTTTGCTGTCAAACTCGGTCACGGGCAGAGGCTGAATCAGGCTGTCAGCCTACGGCATTGAGCGTTTTGTTGGCATCCATGTGCAGATGGGTCGCTTCAGTATGAATGCGCTGCAGCTGCTCGCGGGTCGTATCCAGAATACCGGCACCCCTGGACAGTGAAACTTCCAGGTAGACACCGATCTCGGCGTAGTAATACAGTCGCGCATCAAAGGAGCGGGCTCGTCTGAGCTTGCTCAGCGAAATCTGGGCGCCATTGACCAGAATAGTGTTGATATCGTTGTCCGACAGCAGCGGGTGACGCTCTTTTTCCATGACAGGGGCGGCGGAATCCAATCTGGATCGGCTGTTGACGGTCATAACAACTCCTTGAGCACGATGGGGGAAAACAGGTGCCGGAAAGCATCCGGCACGGTGCAGGCTTATTTCTGCTGCTGGGCCTTGGCGGCATCCTTGGCCATTTCACGCTTCATGAAGCGCAGGCCGTATGCAGTGATCACCAGCATGGCCGCAACGATCAGAATGCTCGGAGCAAAAGAGATCATGCTGTACTTGTCGATATCGAACATGGAACTACCTCGGTTGTAATCGTTCTTTCTGGTTGGGGTACACAAGGCGCAGCATTATCGAAGCTTTACCCCTCTTTCTCAAGCCTTTTCAGGAGGCTTGAAGTGTCCAGGCGACCACCACCGCCGGCCTGAATGTCGCCATAGAACTGATCAACCAGCGCTGTCACCGGCAGGCGCGCACCGTTGCGACGGGCCTCGTTCAGCGCAATCTGCAGGTCCTTGCGCATCCAGTCGACGGCAAAACCGAAGTCATACTCACCTTTTAGCATGGTGTTATGACGATTGATCATCTGCCAGGAACCGGCGGCACCATGTTGAATGACATCAAACACCGCTTCGCCATCGAGGCCGGAGCGGTTAACAAAATGGACCGCTTCCGCAAGTCCCTGCACCAGACCGGCAATGGCAATCTGATTGACCATCTTGGCCAGCTGGCCGCTGCCGGCAGGACCGAGCAGCTTGTGAGAGCGGGCGTAGGCACCCAGCACCGGCGTCAGGCGTTCGTAGTCGGCCTCAGAGCCGCCAATCATGATACTGAGCACGCCATTTTCAGCCCCAGCCTGACCACCGGAAACCGGCGCATCAAGGAAGCCAACGCCCTGCTCTTGCGTCAGCTTATCCAGGGTGCGTGCCACATCCGCAGATGCAGTGGTGTGATCGACCAGCACACTGCCGGACTGCATCCCACGTAGTACACCGCCTTCTCCGCGCGTTACCTCCAGCAAATCATCATCATTGCCAACGCAAGTGAACACAAATTCAGCTTCCCGCGCAGCCTCTGCAGGCGTGGCTGCCAGGGTGCCGCCATACGCCTGTGTCCAGCGCTGGGCTTTTTCGATGGTTCTGTTGTAGACACAGACCTCATGCCCTGCTTGGGCCAGGTGACCGGCCATTGGAAACCCCATTACACCGAGCCCGATAAATGCAACCTTTGCCACAGGAAACCTCCTTATGCTGTTTTAAACCGCTTGCTGGCTGTAAACCGCCGCCGCCGCAGTCGATGCCCGACCACTGTGAATTTCTGCGCCCTGCTCCAGCAGGGTATTTTCCAGCGCATCCAGGCACAGCATGACATGACGACGCGTGCAGGAGCTGCCCATCAGACCAATACGCCACACCTTGCCGGCCAGCGTGCCCAGGCCGGCTCCGATCTCCAGGCCATAGTTGTTCAACAGCTGACCGCGCAGCCCGGTATCGTCAACACCTTCAGGTATGGTCACTGAGTTCAACTGCGGCAGGCGAACATCGGCCGCTACCGACATCTGCAGCCCCATGGCTTCCAGGCCGTCACGCAGCGCCTGATGATGAAGAGCATGGCGCTGCCAGGCATGCTCGATACCCTCTTCCTGCAGCATGACCAGTGCTTCATGCAGGCCATACAAAGCATTAACCGGCGCAGTATGGTGATAGGCGCGCTTTTGACCCCCTCCCCAATAGCCCATCACCAGGGTCTTGTCGAGAAACCAGCTTGGGATTCGGCTGTTGCGCTGACGAACCTTTTCCAGCGCACGCTCACTGAAGGTTACCGGTGAAATACCAGGCGGTGCGGACAGGCACTTCTGGGTGCCCGAATAGAGCGCATCGATGCCCCACTGATCCACTTCCAGCTCAATGCCCGCCAGTGAAGTCACAGCGTCAACGATAGACAGGCAGCCATAATCCCGCGCCAGGCGGCAGAGCGCACGGGCATCGGAACGGACACCTGTTGACGTTTCTGCATGCACGAAAGCAAGCGCCTTGATGTCGTCATGCTGCTCCATCAGAGCGCGTACTTTTTCGACACTTACCGCCGTACCCCAGGCATCTTCAACCATCAGGGCGATGCCGCCGAAACGCTCAACGTTCTCCTTCATGCGGCCACCGAAAACACCGTTCTGGCATACGATGACCTTATCACCGGGCTCTACCAGATTGACAAAGCAGGCTTCCATTCCCGCCGAGCCGGGCGCGGATACAGGCATGGTGAGCGGGTTTTCGGTGCGCAGTGCGTACTGCAGCAGCTGTTTGATCTCATCCATCATGCCGACAAAGGCCGGATCCAGATGCCCAATGGTAGGCCTGGCCATCGCTGCAAGTACGCGAGGATGAACATCGGAGGGACCGGGACCCATCAGCGTTCGCAATGGCGGGTAGAAAGATGTGATCATGCTTATTCCTTTAAAACAATTAATTACAAAACCTACTTAAAGTTTTTTCTTGTATTCCGCTATCCGCTCAACAATGGCCATTACCATCTGCGCCGAGTGCTTCGCTGCCGTTTCCAGGAACTGCTCAAACGACAGGTTCGATTCCTTGCCGGCGATATCGGACAGGGCGCGAATGACGATAAAAGGTGTCTTGAACTGGTGGCAGGTTTGCGCAATGGCTGCAGCTTCCATTTCAACCGCCTGCATGTTCGGGAAGAGCGTTCGCGTATGGGCGACACGTTCAGGGCAATTCATGAAGCTGTCACCGGTCGCAATGAGGCCACGCACTGTATGAGTGTGCGGCAACTGTGCAATACATTCTTCGGCCATGCGAGCCAGCAAGGGATCAGCAGTAAAAGCGGCCGGAAGACCGGGAACCTGACCGGGCTCATAACCAAATACCGTCACGTCCACATCGTGATGACGTACTTCATCCGAAATGACGACATCGCCTACGTTCAGACGGCTGTCGAAGCCACCTGCCGAGCCGGTGTTGATCACGCAGTCCGGGGCAAAGGTTTGCAGCAGCAGGGTTGTGCCGATGGCGGCATTGACTTTGCCGATGCCGGATTTAAGCAAAACGATCTCAATCCCCTGCAGCGTACCGGTATAAAAATCAAAGCCGGACAGCGTTTGCGTCTGCAGGTTTTCAAGGCTGTTTTTCAGCAGCTCCACCTCCTGATCCATGGCACCGATCAAGGCGACACGAGGTGGGCGATCGAGATCCTGAAGCTGCTCTGAGAATGAAGTGTTTATTGTCATTAGTTATGTGTACTTTTGGCGTGATTGTATGCGAAAACGCATGCTACCACGGTTAAGTCAATTGGCAATTCTTTCCCGTACGGGCTTTTGGATTCTTTGCTCGATAAAGGATTTTGTACTAATAATACCAAATACGTATCATGTACTGATACTAAGGTATGGGGCGCTCAATAATGTTTGACACTTGTCGGCAACCCTATAAAATGAACTCGCTTTTTAAGTAAGAAGATATTTACCAGAGTGCATTTCGAAGTCCCGCATTGTCGTTGACTCTGTCGTTGACTCGTACTGAGCCTTTTAGAGTAGATAACGCACCACTTTTAGAGCATTTTCTCTCGGGCTTGCCCGAAAAATTTAGATTTAGGAAAGATAGCATGTCTACTACTACCGGCACTGTAAAATGGTTCAACGAAACTAAGGGCTTCGGCTTCATCGAGCAGGAAAACGGCCCGGACGTTTTCGCTCACTTCAGCGCCATTCAGGGCAGCGGCTTCAAAACCCTGCAGGAAGGCCAGAAAGTACAGTTCACCGTGACTCAGGGCCAGAAAGGTCCTCAGGCCGAGAACATCGTCGCTCTGTAAGCCTTTACATCGAGCTGAACGAAAAAAAGCGATCCCAGGATCGCTTTTTTTGTGCCTGCAGATCGCGTTTAGACCGCTTTGGGCCCTGCATTGGCAGGACGCGGGCGTCGACGACGCGCGGGCTTGCTGGCAGCCGGCGGACGTTGCCCGTCCCGGTGCTCCGGTCGATCGGCCTGATGCCGCTTGTGATGAGGCTTGCGCTTGCTGTGGCCACCCGGTCGCTGCGCATTGTCCGGCAAAGGATGGACAGGTTCAAATCCTTCAATCATGCGACGCTCGATGGTTTGGCTTGTCAACCGTTCGATACCGCCCAGCAGGTCGCTTTCGTCAGCGCAGACCAGGGAGATGGCCTGACCGCTGGCACCGGCACGACCGGTACGACCGATACGGTGCACATAGTCTTCCGCCACATTCGGCAGCTCGAAGTTGACAACCTGCGGCAGCTGATCGATATCCAGGCCGCGCGCCGCAATATCGGTTGCCACCAGCGCCCGTATCTCACCGGTTTTGAATTCTGCCAGCGCCTTGGTACGCGCACCCTGGCTCTTATTGCCATGAATGGCCGCCGCACTGACACCTGCCTCATCAAGATAGCGCGTCAGACGGTTTGCACCGTGCTTGGTTTTGGTGAAAACCAGCACCTGCTGCCACTGCTGATCTTCAATCAACTTCAGCAGCAAAGCGGGCTTTCGATTCTTGTCGACCGGGTATACATATTGAGTCACGGTCTTGGCTGTACTGTTGCTAGGCGTAACCGATACTTCTACCGGATCATGGATAATACCTTTGGCCAGCTGACGGATCGGGTCCGAGAAGGTAGCCGAGAACATCAGATTCTGGCGCTTGGCAGGCAGCAGCTTGATGATCTTGCGGATATCGTTGATAAAGCCCATATCCAGCATGCGATCGGCTTCATCCAGTACAAAGGTTTCTACGCTGTCAAAACGGACGGCATTTTGCTGATACAGATCGAGCAGACGACCGGGTGTCGCCACCAATACGTCAACACCGCCCCTGAGCTTCATCATCTGCGGGTTGATCTTGACGCCGCCAAACACGACAGCGGATTTGAGCGTCAGGTGTTTACCGTAAACGGCGACGCTTTCAGCGACCTGCGCCGCCAGTACACGGGTCGGTGTCAGAATCAGAGCACGCACCCGATTGCCCTTGACCGGGGCTCCCTGACTGAGTCGCTCAAGTATTGGCAGCGTGAAGCCGGCGGTTTTACCGGTACCGGTTTGTGCCGCTGCCATGACATCCTGGCCGGATAAAACGGCAGGAATGGCCTGCTGCTGAATGGGAGACGGGGTGGTGTACTGCTGTTCAGCAACAGCCTTGAGCAATGGAGCGGAAAGCCCCAGTGAGGCAAAACTCATTCAGTGATCTCTTGGTTATGAAAGGAGGCGCCTGTATATGCGCAGGGCTTAGTCCGGGAACAGTCTTAGAGACAGGGTCTGTTAGGCCGTCAAGCTTACAGCAGCAGGACCGGCTTCGCCATGACTATTGCAGCTGTCCCTGTTTTTCATGCGTGCCTTTGCTAAGATAACGCAATACTTTAAGCCCCGCGCATCCATTTTTCATGCACACTATGAGATGGTGCTTCCAAGTATTTAATCCCAAAGGTTTTTTTGATGAACGTCGAAAGCTTTAACTTCAACCACACCAAGGTCGTGGCCCCCTATGTTCGCCTGGTCGGCGTTACCGAAGGCCTGAAAGACCGCGTCCACAAGTATGACGTGCGTTTCTGCCAGCCCAACCAGGCACACATGCCGATGCCGTCGCTGCACTCGCTGGAGCACATGATCGCCGAGATGATCCGCAACCATCTCGACTGCGTGCTGGATTTCAGCCCCATGGGCTGCCAGACCGGTTTTTACCTGTCAGTGCTAAACCACGATGACTACAACGAAATCCTTGATGTGTTCGCTCGTACACTGGAGGATGTGCTGGTCGCGACCGAAGTCCCCGCGTGCAACGAACTCCAGTGCGGCTGGGCGGCCAGTCATGATTTGGAAGGTGCCAAAGCGATCGCCCGCGAGATGCTGAACCATCGCGACGAGTGGCCGCAGGTCTTTGCCGACGAGAATGATCCGGACAACTGGCTTTCCTGACAGGTGGTCCTGAAAGGCCGTCCTGACAGGCCGTCCCGCTCCACAACCGGTTACTGCTGAATCACCCTGGCGGTAACCGGGTAGCCCTCTTCCCAGCCAAATCCCTTGAACAGTCGCTCTACTTCTTCACCGACGCCCGCCTCTATCTGAACCTTACGCTCACTGATCGGATGCATAAACTCCAGGGCGGTTGCCATCAGCAGCATGCGATGCAGATCCAGATGCTCGCGGAACAGGCGGTTGTGGCGCCCTTCACCGTGCTTGGTATCTCCCACAATCGGGTGCAGGATGTGCTTCATATGGCGCCGAATCTGATGTTTGCGACCGGTGGTAGGCTTGACCTCAACCAGTGAATAGCGGGCTTCCGGGTAACGTCCGACCGGAATCGGCAGGCTCACCGTTGCCAGCCGGCGGTAGGCGGAAACGGCCTCCTGAGCATCCTTGTCCTGATTGGCACGCTGATCTTCACGCTTGTCATGGATGGGCTTGAGAGCATAGTCGATCAGCCCCTCCTCTTCAGTCCAGCCACGCACAACACACAAATAGGTTTTCTTGATCGTGCGATCGATAAACTGCTGTTGCAGCCGTTGCGCCACGGTTTTGTCGCGGGCAAACAAAATCACGCCTGAGGTCGCCCGATCCAGTCGGTGGATGGTGTGCAGGGTTTCTCCCGGATAACGCGCCTTCAGCAGGGCAAGCAGGTTGGGCGTACGCACCGGTGCAATCCAGCTTGGGTGTACCAGCAGACCGGCAGGCTTGTTGACGGCAATAATGTATTCGTCTTCGTACAGAATATCGAGCGTAGTGGATTCAGACACGGGGAACTCGTAACGGGAAGGACAGTCTCAGGAGGAAGGGCAAATTCTACTGGGAATCTTTTTGAAGTCAAACGGCCAAAAGTATTGAAAAAACGCTGTAAACCCGCATCATTGCTGGCAGAAGGAAATAATCGAAGAGGTTCATGATGAATAACACACGCACGATGGAAGCCCGCTCGTCACAGGCGGTACTGGAGACCAACAAGGTCATCCGCAACACCTACATGCTCCTGGCCATGACACTGGTATTCAGTGCTGTCACAGCCGGAGTCTCCATGGCGATCAATCCACCGTTCATGGTATATCTGGGCAGCGTACTGCTCAGCTTCGTACTGCTGTTCGTCATTAACCGCAAGCAGAACACCGCAGCCGCCCTGCCGTTGACCTTTGCCTTTACCGGCCTGCTCGGCTTTGGTCTGGGCCCCATCCTGAATCACTACCTCGCCCTGCCCAACGGCGGCGAGATCGTAATGACCGCCATGGGCATGACCGCTGTGACCTTCCTCGGCCTGTCCGCCTATGTGCTGACATCACGCAAGGACTTCAGCTTCATGGGCGGCTTCCTGGCCGCCGGCTCCATGATCCTGATTGTGGCCATGATCGCCCTGTTCGTGTTGCCGCTGTTCGGGGTTGATATCTCCGGCATCCAGCTGGCCTTCTCCGCCGCTGTAGTACTGCTGATGTCCGGTTTCATCCTCTATGACACCAGCAATATTGTGAACGGTCGCTACACCAACTACGTCATGGCGACGGTGGGTCTTTATCTGAGCATCTACAACCTGCTGGTTCATCTGCTGAGCCTGGTGGGTGCCTTTAGCGACGACTAAGCTTCGAACTGATAAACCTCAGACTGACACACCCGGGCCCCGCAAATCTGTTAAGATTGCGGGGCTTTTTTCATTCAGGGTTTTATTCAAGGTTTCGGGCAGCATGATTTACACCCTTGTCGTACACGCAGCGCCCTATCAGTCTGCAGCAGCCGGCACCGCGCTGCGCTTTGCCAAAGCGGTACTGGCAGCCGGGCATGGTATCCACCGCGTCTTCTTCTACCGTGATGGCGTCTACAACGCCAACGCACTGGCATCTCCGCCCCGGGATGAGCAGAATATCCCGCAGCAGTGGCAGCAACTGGCCAGCGAGCATCAGCTTGATATGGTGGTTTGCATTGCTGCAGCCGTTCGCCGTGGCGTACTGGACACCGGTGAAGCCAAACGGTACGAGAAAAGCAGCCAGAACCTGGCCGAGCGCTTTGAACTTTCCGGGCTGGGGCAGCTGATTGAAGCAGGCCTGCACTCCGATCGCGTGATCACCTTCGGAGGTCAACGATGAAGCGCAAGTCCGTTTTGGTGATCTGCCGCAAAGGCCCCTACGGTTCGTCTGCCGCTCGCGAGGCGCTGGATATCGCCCTCAGCGGTGCCGTCTTTGAGCTCTCGGTATCCTTGCTGCTGCTGGATGACGGTGTTCTCCAGCTCCTGCCTGGACAAAACAGCGGCCTGATCGGTGAAAAAAACCTCAATGCCATGCTGAGTGCTTTGCCGCTCTATGATATCGAGCAGGTGTATACCAGTCTGCACAGCCTGGCGCTGCACGGACTGGAAGCCCAGCGACTGGAGCCGGCTCCCCGGGCTCTGGACAATCAGGAACTCCAGACTCTGATCAAATGCCATGACATGGTGCTGACGGTATGACGCTGCATATTCTTAATACCTCCCCCAGTGATCGTAATACCTTTCTCAGCTGCAGCGCCGCGCTGGCTGAGGATGATGTACTGCTGCTGATTGAGGATGCGACCTATTGGCTGCTGCCTCAGCATCGTGCCGATCTGGCACGCATTCCCGCCCGGGTGGTCGCGCTGGCTCCCGATCGTCAGGCTCGAGGTATAGACGCCTGCCATCTTACCGAAGTGGATGACGCCGGTTTTGTCGAGCTGACGGTAAAACATCATCCGATTGTGAGCTGGTTCTGATATGGAACTTCTGGTGAATGGGCAACGCATTGCCCTTGATGAGGAAGGCTACCTGTACGACCTGAGCCAATGGACCCCGGAAGTGGCTCAGCAATTGGCTAGCGAAGAACAGCTGACCCTTACAGACGCGCACTGGGAAATTATTTATCTTTTGCGCGAATTCTATCAGCAGTATCAGCTCTCCCCCGCCATGCGACCGCTGGTTAAGGCCGTTGCCGCGAAACTGGGCAAGGAAAAGGGCCGCAGCATCTACCTGATGCAACTGTTCCCTGGCAGCCCGGCCAAGGTAGTCGCGCGCCTGGCGGGCCTGCCCAAACCGGATAACTGTCTGTAATGAGTAGACTGAAATTTGCCGCCAACCTGAGCCTTCTGTTCACCGAGCGCCCGCTGATTGAGCGCTTTGCCGCTGCCCGGGCGGCCGGTTTTGATGCGGTTGAAATCCAGTTCCCCTATTCACTGACGCCGGAGCAGATTCGGCAGGAGCTTGAGACCCATCAGCTGAAACTGGTGCTGATCAACATCCCCGCGGGTGACTGGGAGGCCGGTGAGCGCGGGCTTGCCTGTCTGCCGGGACGTGAGCAGGCATTTGCCGCAGCCCTCGATCAAGCACTGGACTGGGCGCAACGGTTAAACGTTGACAAAATCAACTGCCTCGCCGGTGTACCCCCTGCCGATATGTCAGCAGAATTGATTGAGCAAACACTGGCCCAAAATCTCACCTTGGCTGCCGAGCGCTGCCATCAGGCCGGTATAGAGCTGATGATTGAAGCGATCAACACTGAGGATGTGCCAGGCTTTTACCTGCATCGAAGCGCTCAGGTATACGAGCTGATCAAGCGGCTCGAGCTGCCTTCAACACGGCTGCAGTATGATGTCTATCACATGCAGATCATGGAAGGTAATCTGATCTCGACTTTGCAGCGCAATGCAGACAAAATCGGCCATATACAGATCGCGGATGTTCCCGGACGTCATGAACCGGGAACCGGCGAAATCAACTTTACCAACCTGTTCAAGGCACTTGAGGCTCAGGATTACGCGGGCCATATCAGTCTTGAATACGTCCCCAAAAACCAGACAGAAGCCGGTCTGGGATGGTTGGCAACTTGGATGACACAGGATTAACGCAATGAGCATGAATGCAGCAGCTGAATATCTGAAAACATTGCAGGATGGGCAGAAGGCCGATTCCGATCGTAGTCGACGCAGCCAGCAGGAAGAGGTTGTCTATCACCAGTGGGCCACATTCCGTGTCGACAACGAGCTGTATGGCATTGATGTCATGCAGGTCAAGGAAGTGCTGCGCTTCAGCGAAATCACCCCGGTACCGGGTGCCGACAGCTCTATTCTGGGCATCATCAATCTGCGCGGCAACGTGGTGACCGTGATCGATACTCGCCAGATGTTCGGCTTGCCCCTGGCGCCTTATGATGACGACACCCGCGTGATCGTGGTTGAATTCAACGAGCAGGAAGTGATTGGCCTGGTGGTGGACAGCGTGGATGAGGTGATCAACCTGCCACACAACGATGTTGATCGCGCGCCCAGCGTTTCAGGTGACGACTCGACCAAGCGCTTTGTGCAGGGTGTGTGCTACTACAACAACATCCTGATCATTCTGTTGGATCTGACCAAAATGCTGCTCAGCATTACCCCGCTGACGGAAGAGGAACTGCTCAACGGTTACTGATCCTCGCCCTGAGTCATCCAGGCTGTGCCGGATGGCTCTCAGAATCCGCTGTCCTGATACAGCGGTATGCTGTGTTCGGCCGCATAGCCGATGGCCGCTTCAATTTCAGCGAGCATCCTTGCCTTGTCCTTACCCAAAGTGCCCTTAAGCACCAGGCGATTGGACACATGGTCGCTGCGGAAAATGGTCTGCTCAAGCTCGGTTGCACCGATTAGGGTGTGCATCTCACGGAACAGACCCTCAGCATCCAGGGGTTGAAACTCGCCTGCATACCCTGCTTTAACCCTCGCTTCGGCATCACGGCGAAAGAACAGCACCAGAGTGGCCAGATATTCAGGCTGCACCTGATTGACCAGGCGCGCAGATTGCAACGCATGCTGCTCTGAATAGCGCTGACCACCGGCGCCGTTGATCAGCATCACCGAGCGCTTGATGCCGGCCTCCCCCGCCTTGATCAGGGCGTCGGCGGTAGAGTCGAACGTCTCGCCCTTGTCGAATGCCTGGAGCACCCGGTCACAGCCGCTTTCCGCACCCATATAGATCAGCGTCAGGCCCAATTCACGCAGCTGAGCAAGTTCAGTGACCGATTTGCGCTTCAGGTTGGCGGGCAGGCAATAAGCGGAAACGCGCCTGACCTGAGGCAGGTGCGTGCGTATGGCCTGCAGGATGGCGCTCAGGCGACGAACGGAGAGCGCCATGGCATCACCATCTGCCAGGAAAACACGTCGCACCCAGGGCATCACCTGGCCGCAGCGTTCAATCTCAGCCAGTACATCGGCTTCCGGTTTGGGACGGAATTTTTTCTGTTCGTCCGTATACATGTCACAAAAGGTGCAGCGGTTCCAGCTGCAGCCGTTGGTGACCTGCAGAATGAGCGAATCGGCTTCGCTCGGCGGACGAAATACCGGTTCGATATAGTCAACGGGCGGTTGATAGTACATGCGGATCAGCTGGCGCGGGTGCGCTTGAACAGATGGTGGAAGTTGGCCGTAGTCTGCTCGGCAACCTGCTCCACGCTGATGCCCTTCAACTCGGCCACACAGGCAGCCACTTCCGCTACGTAAGCCGGCTGGTTCTGCTTGCCACGGTAGGGCACGGGGGCCAGATAGGGTGAATCGGTCTCGACCAGCATGCGATCCAGGGGAACCGCCTTGACGACTTCACGCAGTTCGGCTGCATTGCGAAAGCTGATGATGCCGGAAAAAGAGATCATGTAACCCAGATCCAGTGCCGACTTTGCCATCTCCAGCGACTCGGTGAAGCAGTGCAGCACACCGGCGGATTCGGTATTGCCATGCTGCCGAATCAAACGAATAGTGTCTTCACGGGCATCACGGGTATGGACGATCACCGGCAGATCCAGCTCACCGGCCAGCTGCAGGTGTCCTGCGAAGCTCTCATGCTGCTGCTCAAGGGTATCGGTGGAATAATAGTAGTCCAGCCCGGTCTCACCCAGCGCAACCACGCGAGGGTCAGCCGCAATGCCTGCAAGACGGTCGCGATCAAAGGGACTCTCGGCCACATGAAGCGGGTGTATGCCGGCGGAAAACCAGACATTGTCAAAGCGCTCGGCCGTCTGATACATGCTGTCAAAGTTGTTTAAATCGACACAGACACAGAGCATTTTATCGACATTACGTTCCCGGGCGGCGTTGATCACGTTGTCCAGCGAGTTGTCATGCCGGCTCAGGTCCAGCATATCGAGATGGCAGTGCGAATCTATTAACATTGGCTCTCTGAAATCTTACAAAGTGTTGGTTCGGCGGCCAGTGCCGGACATGCCCGCCAGGTAGGTCTCGATCTTGCGTACCAGTGCCGAGTCATCGGCAGACAATTGAATGCCGATACCGGGAGTACGTCCACCCTGCGCCGCCTTCGGCGTCACCCAGACCACTTTGCCGGTGACCGGCACCTTGTCCGGCTCATCCATCAGCATCAGCAGCATGAACACCTCCTCACCCAACTGATAGGTGCGGGTAGTCGGAATAAACAGCCCGCCGTTGGTGATATAGGGCATGTAGGCTTTATACAGACTTTCCTTGTTGTCGATGGTCAGTGAAAGAATACCGTGACTGATACGCGGTATGATGGACATGAACTCAACACTCCTATGTTTTTCTTGCCAGATCGGACCACTGCAGCAGAAGTCGTTCCAGCAATAAC
>CAYMHL010000049.1:0-15423 GCA_964390205.1 uncultured Marinobacterium sp. | reverse complement strand
GGATCAGATTTACCGCCTCAAACGCAAGGGTTTCTCAGATGCGCGTCTGGCTACCCTGCTGGGTGTAAGCGAAAAGTCCTTCCGCAAGCACCGCCAGAGCCTGAACGTGCGCCCGGTGTTCAAGCGCGTGGATACCTGTGCGGCTGAATTCGCCACCGATACTGCCTACATGTACTCAACCTATGAGGAAGAGTGCGAAGCCAATCCGTCTGACCGTGAGAAGATCATGGTCATCGGCGGTGGCCCGAACCGTATCGGTCAGGGTATCGAATTTGACTACTGCTGCGTGCATGCAGCGCTGGCCGCGCGTGAAGACGGTTACGAAACCATTATGGTCAACTGTAACCCGGAAACCGTGTCCACCGACTACGACACCTCCGACCGTCTGTTCTTCGAGCCGATTACGCTGGAAGACGTGCTGGAAATCGTCCATGTCGAGAAGCCCAAGGGTGTGATCGTTCAGTACGGTGGTCAGACACCGCTGAAGCTGGCGGTGGCGCTGGAGCAGGCCGGTGTGCCGATCATCGGTACCAGCCCCGAAGCGATCGACCGTGCCGAAGACCGTGAACAGTTCCAGCAGATGCTCAAGCGCCTGGGTCTGAAGCAGCCGGAAAACGCGACTGTGCGCAGTCTCGAAGAAGCGATCGTGGAAGCCGGCAAGATCGGCTACCCGCTGGTGGTGCGTCCGTCCTACGTGCTGGGTGGTCGTGCCATGGAGATCGTCTACAAGGAAGACGAGCTGCGTCGCTACATGAACAGCGCTGTACAGGTGTCGAACGATGCGCCGGTGCTGCTGGATCACTTCCTCAACGCTGCCGTTGAAGTCGATATCGATGCGGTCAGCGACGGCAAGACCGTGGTGATCGGTGCCATCATGCAGCACATTGAACAGGCCGGCGTTCACTCCGGTGACTCTGCCTGTTCTCTGCCGCCGTACAGCCTGGCAGCCGATGTTCAGGACGATATGCGCGAAATGGTGCGCAAGATGGCGCTGGAACTGGGTGTAGTGGGTCTGATGAATGTACAGCTGGCCTACCAGGACGGTGAAATCTACGTTATCGAGGTCAACCCGCGTGCGTCCCGTACCGTGCCGTTCGTTTCCAAGTGCATCGGCACCTCCCTGGCGGCGATCGCTGCACGTGTCATGACCGGCAAGACTCTGCAGGAGCTGGGCTTCACTGAAGAGATTGTGCCCAAGTTCTTCAACGTCAAGGAAGCGGTGTTCCCGTTCAACAAGTTCCAGGGTGTTGACCCTATCCTTGGCCCGGAAATGAAGTCTACCGGTGAAGTCATGGGTACTGGTACAACCTTCGGCGAAGCCTTCATGAAGGCGCAGATCGGTGCGGGTGAGAAAATGCCGTCCGCCACGGGCAAGGCGTTCATCTCCGTGCGTGATGTCGACAAGGCCGCTGTAGTCCCGGTCGCCAAGGACCTGGCCGAGTTGGGCTTTGCCCTGGTTGCCACTGCCGGTACGGCTGCATTGCTGGAACAGGCAGGCCTGTCTGTCACCAAGGTCAACAAGGTGGCTGAAGGTCGTCCGAATATCGTCGACATGATCAAGAACGGCGAAATCAGCTATGTGATCAACACCACTGAAGGTCGCAAGGCGATCGCTGATTCTGCCGAGATTCGTCGTTCTGCTCTGCAGCACAAGGTGCCTTACACCACAACGCTGGCGGGTGCAGCGGCTACGGCCGAAGCACTGAAATACGGTGAAGAGAAAACGGTCCGCCGTCTGCAGGACCTGCATGCAGGAGTGGCAGAATGAAACGTGTGCCGATGACCGTTGCCGGTGAAAAGATGCTGCGGGAAGAACTGGCCGACCTCAAGTCGGTTCAGCGTCCTGCGGTCATTGCGGCGATTGCTGAAGCGCGTGAACATGGTGATCTGAAGGAAAACGCGGAATACCATGCGGCACGTGAGCAACAGGGCTTCATCGAAGGCCGAATCCGTGAGCTGGAGTACAAGCTGTCCCAGGCGCAGGTGATTGATGTCACTGAGATTCCGCACACGGGTAAGGTGATTTTCGGCACCACGGTTGAGCTGATCAATATCGATACCGAAGAAGAGGTGCGCTACCAAATCGTCGGTGACGATGAGGCAGACATCAAGAAAGGCAAGATCTCCGTTAATTCACCGATCGCGCGTGCGCTGGTCGGCAAGGAGGAAGGGGACATTGCTGCGGTGCAGACGCCGTCAGGTATGACCGAGTATGAAATCGCCGCGGTGGCTCATCTCTGAGCCATCGCCTAGACAAAAAAACCGCCGAGCAATCGGCGGTTTTTTTATGTCCTGCATTCAGCGCATCAGGTTGGACAGCTTGGGATTTGGTTCACGGGCTGCACGGTACAGCAGCGCGATATTGCCGATTTCCTGCACCAGCTCCGCTTCGACGATGGCGCAAAGCTCACGGATCATCTGCTTTTTAACGGTGCGATCACCAACGGAAAATTTCACCTTGATCAGTTCGTGGTCTTCAAGCGCACGGTCCACTTCCAGCTGGATGTTTTCGGACAGTCCGTTACCGGCCACCATGACGATCGGGTTCAGGTTGTGGCCCAGGGTGCGGAAATGCTTCTTTTGCTCAGGCGTCAAGCTCATACTAGAATATGGTGCCTCTTGATTGGGGGAGTAGCCCCGTTGATCAAATAAACAGCTATTTTACCTGAGTCCTGCGGGACTGAGTAGCGTCGACAGTGGTGATACTGCCGACAGGATGTTGTGACAACCCGATCAATGTGTGCTGTAAGGAACATTTTGGCTTCCAGCCAATCAAAATCAGGGCACGGGTTGTGAACAAGTGTCTGCTCGGATGCGCGTATACGTGCGTACAATGATAAAACAGGTTGCGCAGCGGTGCTGATTCAGTAACAGTGGCAATCACAAACGGCCGACAGAATTGAGAGAACAGAGGGTGTTCCATTGAACGATATGGCAAAAAATCTGGTGTTGTGGCTGGTGATCGCGGCAGTGCTGCTCACAGTCTTCAACAATTTCAGTGCCGAAAGCGAGGGTGGCAAGCTGAGCTACTCCGACTTTGTGGCCGAAGTGCAGGCGGATCGAGTCGAGAAAGTCACCATCGATGGCTATACCATCGTCGGTCAGCGCAGCAACGGCGAGCGCTTCGAGACAGTGCGCCCGGCTGTTCAGGACCCCAAGCTGATCGATGATCTGCTGCAGCACAATGTGGTCATTGAAGGCAAGCAGCCGGAGCGCCAGAGCATTTGGACCCAGCTGCTGGTAGCGTCCTTCCCGATTCTGGTCATTATCGCCGTATTCATGTTTTTCATGCGCCAGATGCAGGGCGGTGGTGGCGGCAAGGGTGGTCCCATGTCGTTCGGCAAGTCCAAGGCGCGCATGATGGCCGAGGACCAGATCAAGACCACCTTTGATGATGTGGCCGGCGTTGAAGAGGCCAAGGAAGAGGTCAAGGAACTGGTGGACTACCTGCGTGATCCCGGCAAGTTCCAGCGCCTGGGTGGTCACATTCCCCGTGGCGTATTGATGGCAGGTTCTCCGGGTACCGGTAAAACCCTGCTGGCCAAAGCCATTGCCGGAGAGGCGCGCGTGCCTTTCTTCAGCATTTCCGGCTCCGATTTTGTCGAGATGTTCGTGGGCGTGGGTGCGTCTCGTGTGCGCGATATGTTCGATCAGGCCAAGAAGCACGCACCCTGCATCATCTTCATTGACGAGATCGATGCGGTCGGTCGCCACCGTGGCGTTGGCATGGGGGGCGGCAACGATGAGCGCGAGCAGACTTTGAACCAGTTGCTGGTGGAAATGGACGGCTTCGAGGGTACCGAAGGTATCATCGTGATCGCCGCGACCAACCGTCCGGACGTGCTGGATCCGGCGCTGCTGCGTCCCGGCCGCTTTGACCGCCAGGTGCATGTAGGTCTGCCGGATATCCGTGGTCGTGAACAGATTCTGAAAGTACACATGCGCAAGGTGCCGTTGGGCGATGACGTCAAGCCGGAACTGATTGCGCGAGGCACGCCGGGCTTTTCAGGTGCGGATCTTGCCAACCTGGTCAACGAGGCGGCGCTGTTTGCTGCACGCAACAACCGTCGCACCGTCGGTATGGAGCAGTTCGAGCAGGCCAAGGACAAAATCATGATGGGTGCCGAGCGCAAATCCATGGTGATGTCCTACAAGGAGCGCCTGAATACGGCGTACCATGAAGCGGGCCACGCCATTATTGGTCGCGTCATGCCGGAGCACGATCCGGTCTACAAGGTATCGATCATTCCGCGTGGTCGTGCGCTGGGTGTGACCATGTTCCTGCCGGAAGAAGATCGCTACAGTCACAGCCGTCAGTGGATTATTTCACAGATCTGTTCGCTGTATGGCGGTCGTCTGGCCGAGGAGATGACACTGGGCAAGGAAGGCGTTACCACCGGTGCGTCCAATGATATCCAGAAGGCGACTTCGTTGGCGCGTAATATGGTGACCCGCTGGGGCCTGAGTGAAGAGCTGGGGCCATTGCTGTACGGCGATGAAGATGATGATCCCTTCGGTCGCGGTATGGGTCAGGGTGCCAAGCCGATGTCGGAAGAAACTCAGCGTCGTATCGATGCCGAGGTGAAAAAGATCATCGATGAGTGCTATGCCCGCGCCAAGAAAACGCTTGAGGACAACCGCGATATTCTCGATGCCATGGCGGAAGCGCTGATGAAGTATGAAACCATTGGCGCTGAACAGCTTGATCAGCTGATGGCCCGCACCGACGTCACCCCGCCGGATGGCTGGGTTGAGGCTCAGGAGCGTGCCGATCAGGCCGAACGTGACATGCAGGAAATGAAGCAGCGTCCTCCGGAGGAGCCCGAGGAACCGCAGACGCCTTCAGCGCATGGCCCTCAGGCCGAGTCGGATGACGACGATAGGGACGACAATGCTGATGACAGCGGCAAGGGCGGCCAGAACCCCTGGCAGCGTCCGGATGACCGCGGATAAGCGCTGATCTGGTATCATGAAACCGGCCCGGGTGGCCGGTTTTTTTGTGTCCGGAATCGGGGCGAAAGATTCGAATACAGGAGTGGACAGAGACAATGACGGTATTGCAGTGCGCCGGGCGCAAACTCGATCTATCGACCGTGCAGGTCATGGGAATTCTCAACGTAACACCGGACTCCTTCTCCGATGGCGGCAGTGTGTACCGTGATCGCCAGTTGTCGGTGGAGATGGCGTTGCAGAAAGCCAGTCGCCTGGTTGACGAAGGGGCAACCCTGATCGATATCGGTGGCGAGTCCACCCGTCCGGGAGCCGAGCCTGTTCCGGTTGAAGAGGAGCTGGACCGCGTCATTCCCGTCGTTGAGCGCTTGAGTCGTGAACTGGACGTGGTGCTGTCAATCGATACCAGCGCCCCCGAGGTGATGAAAGCAGCCGCCGATGCGGGGGCTGGATTGTTGAATGATGTGCGTTCGTTCTCCCGACCGGGGGCCTTCGAGGTTGCGGCCGCAACGAATCTGGCGCTCTGTGTCATGCACATGCAGGGCAGCAGCCCTGCAACCATGCAGCTGCGGCCGCATTACGAAGATGTGACCGAGGAGGTGGAGCATTTTCTGGCGTTCCAGCAGCAGCGCTGCCGTGAAGCAGGCATTGCCGATGATCGTCTGCTGCTCGATCCGGGGTTTGGCTTCGGCAAGAGCCTGCAGCATAATCTGCAGCTGTTGAACCGGATGGAACGTCTGCAAGGGCTGGGGACGCCGCTGCTGGTCGGCACCTCTCGCAAGTCGATGGTGGGGCTGACCCTGAACAAGCCGGTTGATCAGCGCCTGTACGGCAGTCTGGCGACGGTGGCGTTGGCCGTCAGCAAGGGGGCGAAAATCATACGTGTGCACGATGTCGCCCCGACCGTAGACGTGGTGCGCATGACCGAAGCGGTCATCAACGAAACAGCAGGAGAATGACGGTGAGCAGGAAGTATTTTGGAACCGATGGTATTCGTGGCGAGGTAGGTCAGTTTCCGATCACCCCGGACTTTGTACTCAAGTTGGGTTGGGCCGCCGGCTGTGTGTTTGCCCGTGAGGGGCGCAGCAAGATCCTGATCGGCAAGGATACCCGCATCTCCGGCTACATGTTCGAATCTGCCCTGGAAGCCGGGCTGTCTGCAGCCGGCGTTGATGTGCTGCTCACTGGGCCGATGCCAACGCCCGCGATCGCCTATCTGACCCGTACCTTCAGAGCCAATGCCGGTATTGTGATCAGTGCCTCGCACAATGTTTATTCGGACAACGGTATCAAATTCTTCTCCGGTGACGGCACCAAACTGCCGGACAGTGTCGAGCAGGCAATCGAAGCGCAGATGGACCTGGCGATGACCACCGTTCCTTCTGCCGAACTGGGTAAGGCCCGCCGGATCGAAGATGCCGCCGGACGTTATATCGAGTTCTGCAAGGGTACACTGAACAACCGTTTCAGCCTCAAGGGCATGCGTATTGTCCTCGATTGTGCCAATGGCGCCACCTACCATGTGGCACCCAAGGTGTTGAGCGAGTTGGGTGCAGACGTGATCGAGATTGCTTCATCCCCGGATGGTGTCAATATCAACGAGGCTTGCGGGGCGACGGACCCGGCACGGCTGCAAAAAGTTGTGCTGGCTGAAGAAGCTGATCTGGGTATGGCTCTGGATGGCGATGGTGACCGTATCATGATGGTCGACCATAAGGGGGAAGTGGTTGATGGTGACGAGATCCTGTTCATCATTGCCACGGCATTGCAGCAGCAGAACGAACTCACTGGCGGTGTGGTCGGTACACTGATGTCCAATTTTGGTCTGGAGCAGGCGCTTAAACGCAAGGATATCCCCTTTGTCCGGGCCAGGGTGGGGGACCGTTATGTCATCGAGCAGCTGCAGCAGCATGGCTGGGTGTTGGGCGGTGAAAGCTCCGGGCATATCGTCTGTGGTCAGTTGACCACTACCGGTGATGGCCTGGTGGCCGCATTGCAGGTGCTCAAGGCGATGGTTGAAAGCGACCAGGATCTGCACAGCCTCAAGTTGGGCATGCATAAAATGCCGCAGACCATGATCAATGTGGCCATGCCGCGCAAACTGGACCCCATGCAGCAGGACGATGTGGTTGCTGCTGTGCGGGACGTTGAGTCTCTGCTGGGTCAGCGCGGCCGGGTGCTGCTGCGTCCATCCGGTACCGAGCCGGTGGTTCGTGTCATGATCGAAGGTGAAGATCGTACCGAAGTGGACCGCCTCTGCAGTGAGCTGGCTGGACGTGTTGAAAAATCGCTTAAGGCTCTTGCCAGCTGACAGGGCCTCGGATACTATATGCGCCTCTTTCGTAAGGGGATATCGATGCGTAAAGCACTGGTAATCGGTAACTGGAAGATGAACGGTCTTCAGAGTCGCAATGCGGAGCTGTTGGCAGATCTGGCTTCCGGTATTACAGGTGGAGCTTTTTCGCGCGTTGATGTTGCCGTATGTCCGCCGTTTTTGTATGTTCAGGCGGCTGTACAGCAGCTGGCAGATACGGCGATTGCCGTAGGGGCTCAGAATATGAGTCAACACGCCAGTGGTGCTTATACGGGAGAGGTATCTGCCGAGATGTTGGTAGATGCGGGCTGCACTCTGGTGGTTCTGGGGCACTCGGAACGGCGTTCACTGTTCGGTGAGAGTGATTCAGATGTTGCCGGGAAGGTGAAGGCCGCTCTGGTCGCGCACTTGACGCCCGTTGTATGCGTCGGTGAGACGCTTCAGCAGCGTGAAGCAGGTAATGCTGTTTCAGTTGTTACCGAACAGCTGTCTCAGGCACTTGCCGGTCTTTCGCTGGATGAGCTGAAGCGTGTTGTTGTAGCCTATGAGCCGGTATGGGCGATAGGTACAGGTTTGACGGCTTCACCCGAGCAGGCGCAGGAAATTCACCAAGCGCTCAGAAGCGTGTTGGCGGAAATGTCAGCGGACGCGGCCAAAGAAATACGTATTCTGTACGGTGGCAGCGTAAATGCGGCAAATGCCGATTCGCTGTTCGCCCAGCCGGATATCGATGGTGGCCTGATTGGTGGTGCATCATTGAAGGCTGAAGATTTTATCGCGATCTGCCGTGCAGCGGCAGTCGCCGGCTAAACGGTATCGATGATGGAAAGTATTGTTCTGATCGTTCATGTGCTGCTGGCTGCCGCGATTGTTGCTCTGGTGCTGTTGCAGCAGGGTAAGGGTGCCGAAGCGGGTGCTGCTTTCGGTGGCGGTGCATCGCAGACGGTGTTTGGCAGTCAGGGTTCAACCAGTTTTCTGGGTCGTATGACGGCTGTGCTGGCTGCGGGTGTGTTTGCAACCAGTTTTGCACTGGCTGTATTCGCCAAGCAGAAAGCGGATAGTGTAAGTGATGCTGGTATTCCGGCCGCAGAAGTGATTGAATCTGCAGCGGAAGTTCAGTCTGAACTGCCGGCGCTGGAAAGTGGCCGTGCGGCGCAGTCGGATACTGATATTCCGGTTGCAGAATAAGTTTCAAGCCGAAGTGGTGAAATTGGTAGACACGCCATCTTGAGGGGGTGGTGAGCTATGCTCGTGCCGGTTCGAGTCCGGCCTTCGGCACCATTTGTAAGTAAGGCAGGTGTGGTGTATAATGTGCACCTGTTTCTGATGCGGGGTGGAGCAGTCTGGTAGCTCGTCGGGCTCATAACCCGAAGGTCGTTGGTTCAAATCCAGCCCCCGCTACCACTTTCTTCACGAAAAAGCCCCTTGTTAGGGGCTTTTTCGTAGGTGATCAACAGGCATCAGGTGCCGCGTCAGAAATGGGTCCTAAGTGGCCCATTTTTTGTTTCAGGCATATCCAGAACGAGGTCTTCGTCAGTGTCAGCCAAACTTAACGCCTTGCAGGAATTGATAGAACCGGCCGTAACTGCGCTGGGGCTGGAGCTTTGGGGGCTGGAGTTTAACTCCGCCGGTCGTCACAGCACACTGCGTATTTTCATTGAAGGGCCTGAGGGCGTAACTGTGGATGACTGCGCGCGTGTCAGTCACCAGGTCAGCGGCATTCTGGATGTTGAAGATCCAATCCAGGAGCAGTACCTGCTGGAAGTGTCCTCTCCAGGCATGGACAGGCCATTGTTCACCCTGGAACAGTTCAAGGCTTACGCAGGGCATACCGTGCAGCTGCGTTTGCGCGTGCCGTTTGAAGGACGGCGCAAGTTCAAGGGCCTGCTGAACGGCGTCGAAGGTGACGAAGTTCTGCTGGTCGTCGATGATGAAGAGTATTTGTTGCCGATCGATTATATCGATCGTGCGAACGTGATTCCCCAGTTTTAACACCGGTTTGAGGTTTGGCGAGGCAGTCGTATGAATAAAGAGATTCTACTGGTTGCAGAAGCTGTTTCTAATGAAAAGGATGTGCCCAAGGGCGTCATTTTTGAAGCGATAGAAGTTGCTCTGGCCACGGCTACAAAGAAACGCTATGACGAAGAGGCGGATGTCCGCGTCGAAATTGATCGTGCAACCGGCGACTACGAGACCTGGCGTCGCTGGCTGGTGGTCAGCAATGATGCAGTGCCGGCTCTGGGTACCGAGCTGACACTGGAAGAGGCGCATGAGATCGATGCCAACCTGCAGCCGGGTGACGTATACGAGGAGAAGGTTGAGTCCGTTGCCTTCGGTCGTATCGCGGCCCAGACCGCCAAGCAGGTGATCGTGCAGAAGGTACGTGAAGCCGAGCGCGCCAAGGTGGTCGAGCAGTACCAGGATCGCAAGGGCGAGTTGGTGGCCGGTACGGTCAAGAAAGTGACCCGAGACAACATTATCGTTGACCTGGGCAACAACGCTGAAGCTTTGCTGCCGCGCGAGAATCTGATTCCGCGTGAAAGTTTCCGTATGGGCGATCGTGTCCGTGCCGTACTGCAGGAAGTCCGCAGTGAAGGCCGTGGTCCCCAGCTGATTCTGAGCCGTACGTCCAACGCCATGCTGATCGAGCTGTTCAGCATCGAAGTGCCGGAGATCGCGGAAGATGTGATCGAGATCCGTGCGGCGGCCCGAGATCCGGGTGCCCGCGCCAAGATCGCCGTGAAAACCAACGACGGCCGCATCGATCCCGTTGGGGCCTGTGTCGGCATGCGTGGTTCCCGCGTTCAGGCCGTATCCAATGAGTTGGGCGGTGAGCGCGTGGATATCATCCTCTGGGATGACAACCCCGCACAGTTGGTGATCAATGCCATGGCGCCGGCCGAAGTCGCTTCCATCGTGATGGATGAAGAGAGTCATTCCATGGATGTGGCCGTGGCTGAAGAAGCACTGGCCATGGCGATCGGTCGCAGTGGACAGAACGTACGCCTGGCCAGTGAACTGACCGGCTGGGAACTGAATGTGATGTCGGAAGCGGAAGCGGCCGACAAGCAGCAATCCGAGGTGGGTGCCGTTGTCGACATGTTCGTCAAGCACCTGGATATAGATGAAGAGCTGGCAGAAATCCTGGTGGGTGAAGGCTTTACCTCTCTGGAAGAGGTCGCCTACGTACCAGTCGACGAAATGCTCGAGATCGAAGACTTTGATGAAGAGCTGGTTGAAGCACTTCGGGCGCGCGCCAAGGACGCTCTGATCAACCTGGCGATTGCCAGTGAAGAGCAGCTGGGCGATGCGGAACCGGCAGAAGACCTGCTGACAATGGATGGTATGGAACGACCGCTGGCATTCCAGCTGGCATCCCGTGGCATTGTCACCATGGAAGACCTGGCAGAACAGTCTGTCGAGGACCTGCTGGACATTGAAGGGCTGACCGAAGAAAAGGCGGCCGAGCTGATCATGACCGCTCGTGCGCCCTGGTTTGCACAAGAGCAGTAAACGCCAGCGGAAGAGGAGAACACATATATGGCAGAATTAACCGTCAAGAAACTTGCCGATGTTGTTGGTGTATCCGCTGAGCGTCTGCTGACGCAAATGCAGGAAGCCGGCATCAAAGGCAAGAAAGTTGACTCCAGCGTTTCGGAAGAGGAGCGCCTGGCGCTGCTGAGCCATTTGAAACGCAGCCACGGCGAAAAGGCGGATGCCGCCGAGCCGAGCAAGATTACATTGAAGCGCAAAACCAAGTCGCAGCTGAAAATTTCCAGCGCCTCCGGTCAGCGCAAGACCGTCAGTGTTGAAGTACGCAAGAAGCGCACCTATGTGAAGCGCTCAGTACTGGAAGACGATAACAAGCCGGCTGAAGAAGCAGTAGCGGCTGAAGCCAAGGTCGAGACGCCGGTTGAAGCTCAGGTTCAGCAGGCACCGGTCGCTGAAGTGGCGGTTGAAACCCAGCCGGCCGCTGCAGCCGAAACGGCTGTTGCAGCGGAAGCGCCGAAGCAGCCCGCAGCAGCAGTTGAGCCTGTTGCCAAGGCTGCGCCGGCTGCCGCGGATGCAGAAGCACCTGCGGCCGAACCTGTACACGAAAACCCGCGTCGCAAGGATAAGGACAAATCCCGTCGTGCAGACGAAGATGAGCGTCCCCGTCGTGGCAAGGGTGGCAAGAGTGGCCGTGAACAGGATGGCAATCGTGGCAACCGTCGTGGCAAGGGTGGCAAGCGTGCACCTGCAGGCCGTGGCCGCAGCTCCGGTCCAAACCAGCATGGTTTCGAGAGGCCGACTGCACCAGTGGTGCACGAGGTAAGCATCCCTGAAAGCATCACTGTGGCCGAGCTGGCCAAGAAGATGTCGATCAAGGCCGCCGAAGTCATCAAGGTGATGTTCAAGATGGGTGCCATGGCAACCATCAACCAGGTACTGGATCAGGATACCGCCGTACTGGTGGTCGAAGAGATGGGCCACAAGGCCATTCCGATGCAGGAAAATGCCATCGAGGATGCGCTGATCGAGAGCGTTCAGGCGGCTCAGGGTGAGCGCGTGGGTCGTGCACCGGTGGTGACCGTGATGGGTCACGTTGACCACGGCAAGACCTCACTGCTCGACTACATCCGTCGCACCAAGGTTGCAACCGGTGAGGCGGGTGGCATTACCCAGCATATCGGTGCCTACCACGTCGAAACCGACAACGGCATGGTGACCTTCCTGGATACGCCGGGACACGCGGCCTTTACCGCCATGCGTGCCCGTGGTGCCCAGTTGACCGACATCGTGGTGCTGGTGGTTGCCGCAGACGATGGCGTGATGCCGCAGACCGAAGAAGCGATCCAGCACGCGAAAGCGGCCGGTGTTCCGCTGGTGGTTGCGGTGAACAAGATCGACAAGGAAGAAGCGGATCCGGATCGCGTCAAGAATGAACTGGCTCAGCGCGACGTACTGCCGGAAGACTGGGGTGGTGACGTTCAGTTCGCCCACGTCTCTGCCAAAAGCGGTGAAGGCATCGATGCGCTGCTGGATGCCATCCTGCTGCAGGCCGAACTGCTTGAACTGACCGCCGTTAAAGATGCGCCGGGTCAGGGTGTGGTGGTTGAATCCCGTGTCGACAAGGGCCGTGGTTCCGTATCCACCCTGCTGGTTCAGAACGGTACCCTGCGCAAGGGCGATATCGTACTGGCCGGTCTGCACTACGGCCGTGTCCGTGCCATGCTGGACGAGAACGGCAAGCCGATCGATGAAGCCGGTCCCGCGATTCCGGTGGAAATTCTGGGTCTCGACGGTACCCCGGATGCCGGTGACGAGTTCACCGTGGTGTCCAGCGAGAAGAAAGCCCGTGAAGTGGCGCTCTTCCGTCAGGGCAAGTACCGCGAAGTCAAGCTGGCCCGCCAGCAGAAGGCGAAGCTGGAAAACCTGTTCGAGAACATGCAGGCCGGCGATGTGAAGTCGCTGAACATCGTCCTCAAGGCGGACGTGCGTGGTTCTCTGGAAGCGATCATCCAGTCACTGGAAGATCTGTCCACCGACGAAGTGAAGGTGAACATCGTGTCCAGCGGTGTGGGTGGTATTGCCGAGACCGACGCCAACCTGGCACTGGCCTCTTCCGCCATCCTGATCGGCTTCAACGTCCGTGCCGATAACCAGGCCAAGGCCGTGGTTGAGCGCGAGGAGCTGGAACTGCGTTACTACAGCGTTATCTATGACATCATCGATGATGTTAAACAGGCCATGACCGGTCTGCTGTCGCCGGAATACCGCGAAGAGATCGTCGGTGTGGCCGAAGTGCGCGACGTGTTCCGCTCACCGAAGCTGGGTGCGATTGCCGGCTGTATGGTTACCGAAGGTACCGTGTACCGCAACAAGCGTATCCGTGTACTGCGTGACAACGTGGTGATCTACGAAGGTGAATTGGAATCTCTGCGTCGCTTCAAGGATGCCGTGGCTGAAGTGCGTCAGGGCATGGAGTGTGGTATCGGGGTGAAGAACTACAACGACGTGAAGGTCGGTGACCAGATCGAAGTGTTCGACACCATTGAAGTACAGCGTACGCTGTAATCGGAGCACTATGGCACGCGATTTCAAACGTACCGACCGGGTAGGGGACCAGATCCAGCGTGATCTGGCCACCCTGATCCAGCGCGAGATCAAGGATCCGCGCCTCGGCATGGTCACCATCAGCCACGTCAAGGTGAGCAAGGATCTCGGCTATGCCGATATCTATTTCACCGTGCTGGCCTTTGGTGAACAGACTGACGAGGCACAGGTGGAGGCAATCAAAAACGCCACCAGCATCCTGAACAACGCAGCCGGTTTTCTGCGCACCGAGCTGGCCCGCGGCATCAAGCTGCGGGTCATGCCGCAGCTGCGTTTCCACTTCGACGAGAGTGTGGAACGTGGCCGCCACCTGCATGGCCTGATTGAGAAGGCCTGGCAGCAGGAAGCCAAGCGTGCGGATACAGACGAAGATACTGACGGGAACTGATTGCTATGGCCCGTAAACCTAAAGGCCGCCCAATCAGCGGCCTTTTTCTGTTGGACAAGCCCCAGGGCCTGTCATCCAATTCGGCTCTGCAGCGGGTCAAGCGTCTCTATGGCGCGGCCAAGGCGGGGCATACCGGTGCACTGGATCCTTTGGCCACCGGCCTGTTGCCAATCTGTCTGGGTGAGGCGACCAAGTTCTCCCAGTATCTGCTGGATTCGGACAAGCGCTATCTGACCACGGCAAAACTCGGTCAGCGTACCGATACCTGTGATGCTGAAGGCGAGGTCACTGAAGAGAAGCCAGTGCCTCAGGATCTGACCCGCGAGCAGATCGAGGCGCTGCTGATCGAGCACTTCAATGGCGAAATCGAGCAGGTGCCGCCGGTCTACTCGGCGCTCAAGCTCAATGGTCAGCCGCTCTACAAGCTGGCACGTCAGGGCGTCGAGGTTGAGGTGAAGCCGCGCCGGGTGAGGATCCATGAGATCCGTCTGCTGGATATGCGACCGGGTGAACTGGATCTGGAGGTGTTCTGCTCCAAGGGCACCTATATCCGCAGCATTGTCGAGGATCTGGGGTTGCTGCTCGGCTGTGGTGCTCACGTCAGCGTGCTGCGCAGACTGCAGACAGGGCCTTTCCATGCCGATCAAATGATGACGCTGGAACAGCTGCAAAACCTGGCTGAACCCCGTCAGGATGAAGCTGAAAACAGCATACATCAGCGGCTGGATGCGTTATTATTACCGGCCTGGAGCCCGGTGGCAGAACTGCCTGCGCTGGAGCTCACAGAGGAAGAAGTGGACCGTCTGCGTGTCGGTCAACGTTTCCGGGCAACCAACACCGCTTCGCTGCAGGGCGAGCTGCGTATTTTTGGTCCCGGCCAAACACTTTTCATGGGCATCGGCGAGATCGGTGCCGACGGAGTACTCAGGGCCAAACGCCTGGTGAGTGCCGTTTGAACGGTTCGGCCATTAGGGCTGACTGACGCTGTACTGAAAATATGCTCGGTGCAGCGCGACTATCAATCCGCAGTACCCAGGTACTGTGTGCATATTAACGAGGAGATATATAATGGCTCTTTCCAACGAACAGAAAGCGGCAATCGTAGCTGAATTCGGCCGTGGCGCCGGCGACACTGGTTCCACCGAAGTACAGGTTGCGCTGCTGACTGCGAACATCGAAGGCCTGCAGGGTCACTTCAAGTCGCACAAGCAGGACCACCACTCTCGTCGTGGTCTGATCCGCATGGTAAACCAGCGTCGTAAGCTGCTGGACTACCTGAAGGGCAAAGACGCTGACCGTTACCTGGCCCTGATCGGCCGTCTCGGACTGCGTCGCTAAGCAGTACCCCTCTGAGGCCATACACTGTATGGCCTCAGTCTTATTCAGGCTCTTGAGCCCGATTTTTAAGCAAACCCCGTAATCGCCGACACAATCATCCAGCCTGTACTCACTTATCCACTGTCTTGAGTGAATAACTGAGTACCGGCTTGAAAAGAGGAATGATTGGTCAGCACGCGGGATGAACTCACAAAGGAGTTTTTATCGTGCAAGCGATCAGCAAAACGTTCCAGTTCGGCAAGCATGAAGTCACCATCGAAACCGGCAAGGTTGCCCGTCAGGCGACCGGTGCCGTCATGGTCACCATGGCCGGTGTTCAGGTGCTGTGTACCGTTGT
>CAYMHL010000048.1:4077-15933 GCA_964390205.1 uncultured Marinobacterium sp. | reverse complement strand
GGCTCAGGCTCAGGCTCAGGCTCAGGCTCAGGCTCAGGCTCAGGCTCAGGCTCAGGCTCAACAGTCAGTGTCTCGGCGGGTTCCTGCGCTGTCGAGTCCTGATCAGAGGAACTCGCCTGATGCGCGTCCGTTGCCATCTGATCACTGCCTGCAACAGAACCCGGGGGCAATTCTGCCGGGCTTTGCTCTTCAGTCTGTTTTTCCGCCTGCTCGTCAGCCTGTTCATCCGACAAGTAAGGATCCTGCAGCAGGGCTTCGAGGTATTCGTAAACGACTTTTTTCTGATCCGCCATCGATCACTCCTGTTCTCGCGGTTCCAGCAGGCTGCGCAGCAGACGCGCGTAGGCATGCACCCCGCGACTGCCGGCATCGAGTGACGAGGGCACCACCCCCTTGAGGCTGGCATTCCTGAATTTGGTATCGACCGGCACCACCGCATTGGACAGGTGTTCCGGATAATGTGCGTGCAACTCCCTCAGGCTGTTGACCGACGCCTGGGTACGACGATCATAGAAGGTCGGCACGATGGTAAAAGGCAGTTTGTGCTTGCGCGCCCGGTTGATCATCTGGATGGTGCGCACCATCCGCTCCAGCCCCTTGAGTGCCAGAAACTCGGTCTGCACGGGTACCAGCAGACGGTTACAGGCGGCCAGTGCATTCACCATCAGCACCCCCAGCACCGGCGGACTGTCGATCAACACATAATCGTATTCGGCCTTCAGGTGACGCAGCGCCTTGGCCACCTGCAATCCCATGCCTTCCTGAGCCACGGCCTTGCGCTCCAGCGTCGCCAGCGCTGTAGAAGCCGGGATCAGCTTGATGCTGTCGTGGCTGGTGTCGAAAATCAGCTCACGCACGCGGTCGGCATCCACTCGGGTTTGACTGAACAGATCATAGACGCTCTGGTCCAGCTCATCGGGGTCATAGCGAAAGTAACTGGTCATCGAGCCGTGCGGATCGAGATCAACCAGCAACACCCGATAGCCGACTTCAGCCAGAAGTCCGGCCAGGGAGATCGCCGTGGTGGTTTTGCCCACGCCCCCTTTCTGGTTAGCAACTGCCCATACCTGCATCTGTCTTTGATCCTGTTGTCTCTGCCTGAAGGTGCCTTAGCGCAAGCCGCGCTGTGCCAACAAGGGGCCTATGTCGTCGAGCTCGAGAATGGCATCGGCCAGACCGGCATTGACCACAGCCTGGGGCATGCCGTAGATGGTGCAGCTGTCGCGGTTCTGTGCCCACATTGCCGCTCCGGCCTGCTTCAGCAGGCGTGCGCCATCACAGCCATCTGCCCCCATGCCGGTGAGGATAACGCCCAACACCTTGCTGCCGTAGGTTTTGGCCGCGGAAGCATAGGTCACATCGACACTGGGCTTGTAGGTCAGACGCTCATCACCGGTCAGAATACGCACTCGATCCTTCTGCCGCGGGTCCAGCATCATCTGCAGCCCACCGGGGGCCAGCAGGGCCAGACCGGGCTGCAGACGGTCACCGTCTTCGGCTTCCTTCACCTTGATCTGACACTGCTGATTCAACCGCTCGGCAAACACCTGGGTGAAGGTCTTGGGCATGTGCTGCACCAGCAACACCGGATAGGGATAATTCGCCGGCAGCTGGGTCAACACTTTCTGCAGCGCTGCCGGGCCACCGGTAGAAGCACCGATGACCACCAGCTTGCAGTCAGGAAACTGAACGCGGGATGCGGGCGTTGTCGCCGGCACATTGCCTGCTGCAGCACCCGCCGTCGGGGTCGATGCTGCCGGGGCAGACGTTGCCACAGATCGCGTAGAAGGTGCTGTCATCGAGCGGGTTCCGCTTCGGGCGGACGTCGAAGGGGTGCCGGCCGTCGGCGTACGAGAAGTGCTGCGCTGAGGGCGGGACGGAGCCGGGTCATCGGGACGAAACACCATCGTCGTACCCGGCTGTTCACGGCCCGGAAAGGAACGCTCCAGAGCCGTGCTGCGACGAAAACGGCGGGAACTGCCCAGTGCCACCAGTCGATCGATCAACTGGCCGCGCACACCGCTGTTCTTGTCCATCCAGGCACGAATATCCTTGGGCAGGTAGTCGGCCGCTCCGGCCTCCAATGCCTGCAGGGTGACGCGGGCACCTTCGTGGGTCAGGGAGGAGAGCATCAGCACATTGGTCGGTGCTTCGCGCATGATGATGCGCACTGCCTCGATGCCGTTCATCTGCGGCATCTCCACGTCCATGGTCACCACATCCGGCTTCAGTCGCTTGACCTGCTCCACGGCTTCCCTGCCGTTGATTGCAGTGCCCACCACCTGCAACCGCGGGTCATCCCGTAGCATCTCCTCGATGCGGTTACGAAAAAAACCCGAATCATCGACTATCAGCACTTTAACCGGCATAAAGATCCCTCATCTACGCCTGCCGCTTCAGGTCGATGCGTAATGTTTCAGCAAATTGGGTATATCGATGATCAGGGCGATGCGGCCGTCACCGGTAATGGTGGCGCCGGACAGGCCCGGTGTGCCGTGCAGAATACTGCCCAGCGGCTTGATCACCACCTCTTCCTGGCCCACCAGCTGGTCAACCACAAAGCCGACCCGGGTGGTGCCCACGCTAACGATCACCACATGCCCCTGATTCGGCAGTGCCGCACCCGCCTGGCCCTGTACCAGCCAGCGCTTGAGGTGGAACAGCGGCAGGGCCTGATCACGCACGATGATCACCTGCTGACCATCGACAATGTTGGTTTTGGTCAGGTCCAGGTTGAAGATTTCGTTGACGTTGACCAGCGGCAGCGCAAACGCCTGGCCTTCCAGCATCACCATCAGCGTCGGCATGATCGCCAGCGTCAGCGGTACCTGAATGGCGATCCGGGTGCCCTGACCAAGGATGGAATCGATGCTGAGCGTGCCATTGAGCTGGGTGATCTTGGTCTTGACCACATCCATGCCCACACCACGACCGGAGACATCGGAGACTTCGGTTTTGGTGGAGAAGCCGGCCTGGAAGATCAGGTTGAAACATTCCTGATCGGTCAGGCGACGGGCGGCTTCCACATCCATCATGCCGCGCTTGACCGCCAGGTTGCGCAGCACTTCCGGGTCCATGCCGGCGCCGTCATCCTGAATGATCAGCAGGATGTGATCACCCTCCTGCTCGGCCGACAGCAGAACATGGCCTTCACGAGGCTTACCGGTGGCGGCACGCTGCTCCGGTGATTCTATGCCGTGGTCCACGGCGTTGCGTACCAGGTGGATCAGCGGGTCGGCCAGAGCTTCGACCAGGTTCTTGTCCAGATCGGTTTCTTCACCGCGCAGCTCCAGACGCACTTCCTTCTTCAGGTTGCGCGACAGGTCACGGATCAGGCGCGGGAAGCGGCCAAACACCTTTTTCACCGGCTGCATGCGGGTTTTCATGACCGAGGTCTGCAGGTCGGCCGTGACCATATCCAGCGTGCCCAGCGCCTTGGCCATCTCCTCGTCTTCACGAGAACCGCCCAGGCGGACCAGACGGTTACGCACCAGCACCAGTTCGCCGACCATGTTCATGATCTTGTCGAGCAGACGCGTATCCACGCGCACGTTGCTCTCGGCCGCCGGCTTGCCTGCCGCCGGCTTGGACTTGGCATCACGACTCTCCGCAGACTCGTCCACAACCGGTGCTGCCTTGGACACGGCCGCAGCAGGTGTTACCGGACTGGCCGCAGCAGGCGCAGGTGTTACAACGGGTGCCGGTGTGCTCTCTCCTGAATGCTGTGTGTGTGCAAAGGCACCCGCCCCCGCCGACTGCAACTCATCAAGCAGGGCTTCAAATTCATCGTCGGTAATCAGGTCCTCGCCACCGCCGACGGCTGCAGTCGCGGCTGATTCGTCGGCAGCACTCGGCCCTTTGCCGGGACCATGCAGCTCATCCAACAGGGCTTCAAATTCGTCCTCGGTAATCAGGTCATCATCACCGGCGCTGTCTTCGGCAGCAGCACCAGGTGCCTGAGCATGACTGTCCGCCAGATCCCCCAGCAACATTTCAAAGTCGTCCATGGGGGTATTGGGGTTTGCCGGCGGAGCTTCAGTGATTTCAGGCCGCGGCTCAGCCACGGGCGCGGCAACCGCAGGCGCAGGCGCCGCGGACGCAGCCGGCGCATTGCCGTCGGCAAAGTCAGCCAGTGCCTGCAGCAAGGCGGCCGATGCCGGTGTGGGCTCTTGACCACCCCGCACAGATTCAAACATGGCATTGATGGCGTCCAGCGCCTGCAACACCACATCCATCAGTTCGGAGCTGATACTCAGCTCGCCATTACGCAACAGGTCAAACAGATTCTCTGCCTTGTGGCAGCACTCTACCATCGCATCCAGCTGCAGGAATCCGGCTCCGCCCTTGACGGTATGGAATCCGCGGAAGATCGCATTCAGCAGGTCCTTGTCATTGGGGCGCTGCTCAAGATCCACCAGCTGCTCGGACAGCTGCTCCAGAATCTCTCCGGCTTCTACGAGAAAATCTTCCAGAATTTCCTGATCGACATCCAAACTCATAACGAGCTCCTATCAAAATCCCAGGCTGGACAGCAGGTCATCAACATCGTCCTGGTTACACAGCGCGTCCTGATTTCCCTTCGGCAGCTGGGGGCCCTCCGCCTGAATAGGATCCTTCTTCCCGGCGGCCTTGGAACCTGCCGGTGATGGTGTTTGCTGGCTCTTTTCAGCGGCTACGGGCGCAGCTTCAAGACTGCTCAACTGTTCCACCTTGGCGGCCATATCCATCAGTTTGACCAGCTGACCCTCGACCTGAGTGACCAGGGTGATCACCCGGCGGATCAACTGGCCGGCAATGTCCTGCACGCCCTGTGATACCAGAATATCGGTCAGGGTTGTGCGCAGCTCGGCGATGGTGTTTTCCGACTGGTTTTTCAGTTCGCAGGTACGGTCGTAGGTGCCGTTGAGGGCTTCGAAATCCCCTTCCAGCTGTCCGACCAGCAACAACAGTTCCTTGAAGCGTTCGCTCTGCTGATCAAGCTTGTCCACCAGGCTCAGGGAACGGTCCACCCTGTCCATGGTGTCATGGGCATTTTTTTCAGTCAGTTCAATCACATAGTTCAGACGATCGGAGGCATCGCCGATCGCGGCCAGGCTTTCATCGCCCTCCGCCGGCATGCGTTCACCCATATCACTGGAGAACGCCTTGATCGCCTCATGCAGCCCACGGGTCAGATGGCCGACTTCGTTGTAGAACACCTGGTGGCGAGCGTACTGAAGCTCATTGATCAGCCCCATCGCTGCAGGCAAGTTGCCGGCTTCGAGTTCGGCAACCAGCGTACGGGCACGGTCACGCAGAAACTCGTCGAAGCCGTTAAAATCCACTTTGCTGGCTGTTTGCGCTGACATCAAAAATCCCCGCTCAAGCTGTTAGCCTTCGATACGTTCAAAGATCTTGTCGATCTTTTCCTTCAGCACAGCAGCGGTAAAGGGTTTCACTACATAGCCGTTAACACCGGCCTGAGCGGCCGCAATGATCTGCTCGCGCTTGGCCTCTGCCGTTACCATCAACACCGGAATATGTGCCAGTGAAGCATCGGCACGCACCGCCTTGAGCAGATCGATACCGGTCATCTCCGGCATGTTCCAGTCGGTAATCAGGAAGTCCACATACCCCTGCTTGAGGATCGGCAGTGCGGTCTTGCCGTCGTCCGCTTCATCAACATTGGTAAATCCCAGATCGCGCAACAGGTTCTTGATGATGCGCCTCATCGTAGAAAAATCATCTACAACAAGTATTTTGATGTCTTTTTTCAAGACACGTCCCCCAATTCAGAAAACATCTCCAAAGGATACTCTGGCCAACCGATCATACCGTTCAACGCCAGTCACGCAAACGCCCTCGGAGTCGCAATGCGGCCTGGCTGTGAATCTGGCTGACCCGCGACTCGCTGACGCCCAGCACCTGACCGATCTCCTTGAGATTCAGCTCTTCGTCATAATACAACGACAGCACCAGTCGCTCACGTTCGGGCAGACTGCCAATCGCCTGCGCCAGTGCCTGTTTGAAACCGTCGTGCTCGATCAACTGGCGCGGATCCGGCTCGGCGGACGAGAACTGCTCGGTCGGTGCGTCGTCGGTCGCTTCGGTCAGCTGATCATAACTGAATAGCCGACTGTCGAGCGAATCCTGCAGCAAGGCCTGGTACTCGGTCATGCCGATGCCCAGTTCGGCCGCCACTTCGCGATCACTGGCGTCCCGACCGGTACGTTTCTCGATTTCGGCGATGGCCTCGCTGACACGGCGGGCATTGCGGTGCACCGAGCGCGGCGTCCAGTCTCCCCGGCGCACCTCATCGATGATGGCACCACGAATACGGATCCCGGCGTAGGTCTCGAAGCTGGCTCCCTTGCCGGCATCATAGCGCTTGGCGGCTTCCAGAAGTCCCATCATGCCGGCCTGGAGCAGATCATCCAGCACAACATGACTGGGCAGGCGCGCCATCAGGTGATGCGCAATCCGCCGCACCAGCGGGGTATACTCCTGAATCAGCTCCTGACCCGACTTAAACTCCAATACGTTGTACATAGTTGCTTCTTTCAGGGTAGGCGCGCGCCCTGCACGAGCCGTTCGACAAAGAATTCCAGATGTCCTCTGGGGCTGTTGCTGACTGGCCAGCTGTCGACCTTGTTGGCTAGTTGACGATAGGCCAGAGCCGCCTTCTCCTTGGGTGCAGCTCTGAGCACAGCCCTTTGCTTTTGTACGGCTTTGCGAACCGATTCATCATAAGGGATTGAGCCAACGTATTGAAGCGTCACGTCAAGAAATCTGTCGGTGACCGTCAACAGTTTGTTAAACATGCTGCGCCCTTCGGTATCCGTTCTGACCATATTGGCCAGCACCCGGAAGCGGGTCATCTGATAATCCCGGTTCAGCAGCTTGATCAGCGCATAGGCATCGGTGATGGATGTCGGCTCGTCACAGACCACGACCAGCACCTCCTGTGCCGCGCGCACAAAACTGACCACCGAGTCGGAGATGCCGGCTGCAGTGTCGATCACCAGCACATCCAGCTCATCGGCGATATCGTTGAAGGCATGAATCAGTTCGGCATGCTCATGGGCACTCAGCGCCGTCATCTCCTGGGTCCCGGAGGCGGCGGGTACAATCCAGAAATTATCTCCCGCCGGAACCATGACTTCGCGCAGGGAGCAGCGCCCCGTCAGCACATCGGCGATATTCTGCTGCGGCCTCAGGCCCAGCATTACATCCACGTTGGCCAGCCCCAGATCGGCATCCATCAACACCACCCGGCGGCCCATTTCACTCAGCCCGACCGACAGATTGACCGAAACACTGGTCTTGCCAACACCGCCCTTGCCACCGGTGACAGCGATTACCTTGACGGGATGGGTTTCTTTCATCAACAACTCCTTAGCCCGTCCCGAACAGCGAATCGTCATGATCCAGGCGCTCATCCGGGCGCACACTGCGCTGGGCAATGACCACGGTACGACTGACCAGATCGTTGCGCTGGGCGATACCGATATCATCCGGGATTTTCTGTCCGTCGGTGACATAGGCGATCGGCAACTGCTTCTCGACCACCAGCGTCAGAGCCTCGCCCAGACTGCCGGATTCATCGGTTTTACTCAGTACACAGCCCTGCAGACCCAGTTCCGCATAAGTATCATAGGCGTTGCGCATCAACTGCAGCTGACTGGAACAGGAGAGTACCAGCAGCTTTTTCAGCCTTAACGTGACCCCGGACAACATCTGCATCTGCAGCTGCCCCTGAGGGTCGGATGCATTCATACCGGCGGTATCGATCAGCACCAGACGCTTGTTTCTCAGGCTCTGCAACACTTCTTCAAGGCTGTGATTTTCATCCACGACCCGTACCGGCACATCGAGAATACGGCCGAAAGTTTTCAGCTGCTCATGGGCTGCAATACGGAAACAGTCGGTGGTCACCAGCGCCACACTGGAGCTGCCGTGCTGGAGTACATAGCGTGCGGCCAGCTTGCCGATGGTGGTGGTCTTGCCCACGCCGGTAGGGCCGACAAACATGATCATGCCACCGCGTTCGATCAACTCTTCACCCAGTACCGGCAGGGCATCCCCCAACCGTGACAACACGTTGCGCCAGGCATCATCCACGGTCAGTTCAGGCTCGACACCGTTCATCAGCTGACGCACCAGTGCCGTCCCCAATCCCAGCTGCTGCAGTCGCTTGGCAACCTGTCGATGCGAAGGCTCCAGAGGTGCCGCAGGAGCGACCGGCTGCTCGCTGCGCTGCTGCAGCATGCGGCGCAGCTCCTGAATCTCCTGCTGCATGCTGCGCAGCGCCGGGTCTTCATCGGCGATCATGGGTTCGGGTTCGAATACCGGTTCGCGACGCGTCGCCGGTCTGGAGGCAGCCGCCGGCGGTGTCGGTTCGGGGGGCAGGCCACGACGGCGGTTGCGCGCTTTCAACGAAGCCAGGATGGAGCGCAGATCTTCATCATCCTCGTCGTTGATCTGGCGATTGACATTGCGATCGGCGCGCACCTCGGGCTCGGTCATGCGCCGACTGGCTTCGGCGATGCGGGCACGGGTCTTGTTCAGCTCGGCTTCAAGCGCGGCGTTGCGACTGGCCTGCTCGGACTGGTGCGAGTGGGCACCGGTAAGGATGCGAATCTGTTCCTCGCGACGATCGGGTGCCGGGCGCGCGGCACGGTTGCGCTTGAGTTCAGCCTGCGCTGCCTCATACTCATCTTCCTTGGCCGCCACCACTTCAACACCACCGGCCACCCGGTGATTGGAAATGATGACTGCATCCGGGCCGATCTCTTCTCGAACCCGACGCATGGCCTGACGCATATCCGGTGCAAAGATACGTTTGACTTTCATATCCTTCCCTTATCGGCCGCCTGTCGCCAAACCCTAGCCATTTTGCCCACCTACTGTGGCTACGATGGTGACTTTCTTGTTTTCAGGAATCTCCTGATAGGAGAGTACATGAATCTGATGTTCCCCATAGCGGACAAATTTTGCCATCAAGGGGCGAACCGGTGCCGCCACCAGCAGCACCGACGGCTTGCCGGCCATCTCCTGCCGTTGTGCCGTCTCGGCCAGTGAACGCTGCAGCCGCTCGGCCATACCCGGCTCCAGCACCAGCCCTTCATCCTGCCCCTGCTGCATGGAACCAAGCAACATCTGTTCCAACTGAGGTTCCAGCGTAATCACCGCCAGTTCCGGCTCGGAGCCATTAATGGTTTGCACAATCAAACGCGACAGCGCCACCCGCACTGCCGCGGTCAGCGCCAGCGGGTCCTGAGTGCGCTGCACCGCTTCGGCCAGGGCCTCGGCGACGGAACGAAAATCCTTCAGCGGCACCTGCTCCATCAACAGGTTCTGCAGCACCTTCAGCAGGGCGCTGATCGACAGCTTTTTCGGTACCAGCTCTTCCACCAGCTTGGGCGAGGACTTGGCCAGCAAGTCCAGCAGATGCTGCACCTCTTCATGCCCCAGCAGTTCGTGGGAATGGGTTTGCAGCACCTGGTTGATATGGGTTGCCACCACGGTACTGGCATCCACCACGGTATAGCCCAGCGTCTGCGCATGCTCCTTGTGGCTTTTCTCGATCCAGACCGCATCCAGACCGAACGCCGGATCCTTGACGTTGATGCCGTTCAGGTCGCCAAACACCTGCCCCGGATTGATCGCCAGCTCCCGATCCGGATAGATCTCGGCCTCGCCGGCAATCACCCCCATGAGGGTAATGCGGTAGGCACCCGGCAGCAGATCCAGGTTATCCCGAATATGCACCGAGGGCACCAGAAAGCCCAGATCCTGCGACAGCTTTTTGCGCACACCCTTGATCCGCCCCAACAACTGGCCACCCTGCATCTTGTCCACCATCGGAATCAGCCGGTAGCCAACCTCCAGGCCAATCATGTCGACCGGCATCACATCATCCCAGCCCAGTTCCTTCTGCTCTTCGCTGGGCACCGGCGCAGGTGCAGCGGTTTGCGCCTCTTCGGCCGCAGCCTCTGCCTTGCGCTGCTCCTGTCGATTGATCCACCAGGCACCACCTGCCGCCGCCAGCGCCAGGCTGAGAAACGCCAGATGCGGCATACCCGGCACTATGCCCATCACAAACAGTATGGCAGCCGCCACGCTCAGTGCACGCGGCGAAGCAAACATCTGGCGGAACACCTGAGTGCCCATCGCCTCGGAGGAGTTGGCACGGGTCACCATCACGGCAGCGGCCGTGGACAGCAACAGCGACGGGATCTGCGCCACCAGACCATCACCGATGGTCAGCAGCGAGTAAAACTGCAGTGCCATTTCAAAGCTCAGCCCGTGCTGAACCATGCCGATGCCCAGACCGCCCAGCAGGTTGATGACCAGAATCAGAATACCGGCCACGGCATCACCGCGCACAAACTTGGAGGCACCGTCCATGGCACCGTAGAAGTCGGCCTCCTGGGTCACTTCACGGCGACGATCACGGGCCTCGTCCTGATTGATCAGGCCCGCATTCAGGTCGGCATCGATCGCCATCTGCTTGCCCGGCATCGCATCCAGGGTAAAGCGGGCACTGACTTCGGAAATACGGCCGGCCCCCTTGGTGACCACCACAAAGTTGATGATCACCAGAATGAGGAAGACGATGAAGCCGACCACATAGTTGCCACCCACCACCACATCACCGAACGCCTGGATCACCTTGCCCGCGGCATCGCCGCCCTGATGGCCTTCCAGCAACACCACTCGGGTCGAGGCTACGTTCAGCGCCAGTCGCATCAGCGTTGCCGCCAGCAGAATGGTAGGAAACACGGCAAAGTCGAGCGGCCTGAGCGCATAGATACTGACCAGCAGCACCACGATCGACAGGGCAATATTGAAGGTAAAGAAGGTATCGAGCAGGAAGGGGGGAACCGGCAAGGTCACCATGCCCAGAACGACCAGCAGCAAAAGGGGAATCCCCAGATTCCCCTGCGCCAGTCCGCGGACATTGTTCAGGATGACTTCGCGCTCCACACTCACTCCTAAGCGTCAAAAAAACAACAAAAAAACCATATCCGCTTGAACCTTGGATTCAAACGGTATTAAAAACGCTGCAGCCGATGTTTTTTTGACATTCAAACAGGTTCAGACAGGTTCATGCAAGAAACTCGCCAATCACTCGGTTTCGTCGCGACGGAACTCATCAGGAATCTCCAGATCCTCATCACGCAGCGGTGTCGGCGCTTCTTCCATGCGCTGTTTGTACCGCTTGAGCTGGAACACATAGGCCAGTACCTGGGCCACCGACTGGTATAACCCGGCGGGAATTTCGTCGCCGATCTCGGTGGCATGGTAGAGCGCACGGGCCAGTGGCGGCGCCGACAACAGCGGCACATCATGCTCCTCGGCGATCTCACGGATGCGCAGGGCGACAAAGTCCGCGCCCTTGGCCACCACGCGTGGTGCACCTCCGCCCTGCTGGTCATACTTGAGCGCCACCGCATAGTGGGTCGGGTTGGTGATCACCACATCGGCCTCGGGCACCTCGGTCATCATCTTGCGCTGGGCGATTTCACGCTGCAGCTGACGGATACGTCCCTTCACCTCGGGCTTGCCCTCGGTGTTTTTCATCTCGTCCTTGACCTCCTGCAGCGTCATTTTCATTTTCTTGTTGTAGTCATAGAGCTGAAAGGGCACATCGATCAGCGAGATGATAATCAGCGACAGACTCATCACCAGAAAGGACCAACCCAGTATCTGCAGCGAGTGAGCGATGGCCGGCTCCACCGCCTCCCGTGCCAGAGCAATCAGATCAGGCTGATCCAGCCAGAGCACCATAATGGCAAAGGACCCCACCAGCAGAAACTTGGCCAGCGCCTTGAACAGCTCGATCAGCGCCTTGAGCGAGAACATGCGCTTGAT
>CAYMHL010000048.1:0-3977 GCA_964390205.1 uncultured Marinobacterium sp. | reverse complement strand
TAGCCCTCCATGGCCAAAAGGTTGGCAACGGTATCCAGCCACTCGGCGGCAAACACCTGATAGTGACTGAAAAAGCCGGACAGACTGGCCCAAACGATAAAAATCCCCATCAGCATGGTGAACGGAAAACCGATGGCAAAGATATTCAGCTGCGGCGCCGCCTTGGTCATGATGCCGAAGGCGAAGTTGACCACCAGCAGCGCCGTGACCGCCGGCAACGCCATCAACAGCGCTGCCATGAACAGCCAGCCACCGGAAAGCGCCATCTGCCAGAGGGTGGCCTGACTGAGACTGCCCTCACCCACCGGCAGCACATAGAAGCTCTGCGCCAGAATTTCGATCAATACCAGATGGCCGTCCATGCCCAGGAACAGCATCATCACCAGCATCAGATAGATCTGCGCCACGATCACCACATTGACGCCATTGGCCGGGTCGGTCATGGAGGCGAAGCCCAGACCCATCTGCATCGCCATCAACTGACCGCCGGCAACAAAGCTTTGCAGCAAAATATTGGCCGAGAACCCGAGCAGACTGCCGATCAGTACCTGCTGGGCAATCAGAATCCAGCTCTGCAGCGACAGACTGTCGAACTCCGGCATCGGCGGCAGCACCGGCACCAGCAGCACCGTAACCGCCAGCGCCAACCCCAGGCGCAGACGTGCCGGCAGCATCTGGGTACCGATGATCGGCATCGCCATGAAAAAGGACATCACCCTGAACAGTGGCCAGAGAAAGGCGTTCACCCAGTATTCGATCTGCAGCAGGCTGACTTCCATGACCGTCCTAGGAGATCAAGCGGGGGATATTGAGGAACAGGTAGTTGAACAGATCGGAGATGCGGGTCACGATCCAGGGACCGGCCCACATGACGGCCAGCAAAGTGACGATCAAGCGCGGCAGAAAGCTCAGCGTCTGCTCGTTGATCTGGGTGGCGGCCTGAAACACGGAAATGATCAAGCCCACCGCCAGTGCGGGGCCGACGATCACGGCGACAATCACTACGATCAGCCACAGCGCCTGGCCAAAGAGATCGAGCGTCAAGCCTGGATCCATTACACGCCTCCTATACGCCGAAGCTGGCCGCCAGAGTACCCACAACCATGGCCCAGCCATCCACCAGCACGAACAGCATGATCTTGAACGGCAGCGAGATAATGATCGGCGACAGCATCATCATACCCATCGCCATCAACACGCTGGCCACCACCAGATCGATCACCAGAAAGGGAATGAACAGCATGAAACCGATCTGAAAGGCGGTTTTCAGTTCACTGATGATGAACGACGGAATCAGGATGGTAAACGGAATGTCCTCGGCACGCTCTACCGGCGGCGTTTCCGAAATACGCATGAACAGATTCAGGTCGCTTTCCCGGGTCTGGCGCAACATGAAATCATGGAAGGGCACACCCGCGGCCTGAAAGGCTTCCAGCGGTGCCAGCTCCTCGGCCATGTAGGGCTGGACGGCGCGGGTATTCACCTCTTCCAGTACCGGCGACATGATAAACAGGGTCAGAAACAGCGACAGACCGATGATGATCTGGTTGGACGGCGTCTGCTGCAGCCCCAGCGCCTGCCGCAAAATGGCGAACACGATGATGATGCGGGCAAAGGAGGTCATCATCATCAACATGGCCGGCAGGAAGGTCAGCAATGTCATCAGCGCCAGAATCTGGATGGTGACGCTGTAGTTGCTGGTACCATCCTCGCCGGTGACCAGCGTTACCGCCGGAATGCCGGTATCCGCTGCCAGCAGGGACCCCGAGGGCAGCAGCAGGAGCAGAAACGCGAGCAGGCGCATCATTGTTCGCGACCTCCTCGCCCCAGCACCTGCTGCAGGCGTTCGGCAAACTGGGCACCGCGCACCGCTTCGGAGTCGACCACAGGGGTATCAAAATGCTTGATCAAATTGACCCGGCCGGGGGCGACCCCCAGCAGCAGTTGTTCCTGTCCTACCTGCACCAGCACCGCCCGCTCACGCTGACCCAGCGGCAGCGCCGCCAGCACCTTCATTCCCTGCCCCGAGGCTGTCGCACCGTTGACACGTTTGACCAGCCAGCCCAGCAGCAGGATGAGCCCCACCACCAGCAACAGTCCCAGGCCCAGCTGCAGCAGACTGTTCCAGGACAGGGGATCGGGCAGATCGGCACGCGGTGGTGCGGCCTGCTCTTCGGCCAGCACCCAATTAGGCAGCATCAGCAGCAGCGCAAGCAGTCGCTTCATTTCAACCGCCGGATACGTTCCTGAGGGCTGATGACGTCGGTCAGACGGATACCGTAACGATCGTTGACCACCACCACCTCGCCGTGGGCGATCAGGGTACCGTTGACCTTGACGTCCAGGGGCTCACCCGCCACCCGGTCCAGTTCGATCACCGAGCCCTGACTCAGCTGCAGCAGGTTGCGAATGGCAATCTCGGTACCGCCCACTTCCATGGTCAGGGTGACCGGAATATCCAGAATGACATCCAGTTTGGGGTCGGTCACCGGAACGGAATCATCCTTCAGCTCATCCAGATCAACGCTCTGCGCCGGTCGCGCCGACTGCGCCTGAACATCATCCAGCAAGGCATCGGCATCAATGCCTGCCTCACCGGTCTGCTCTTCCAGCGCCGCTGCCCATTCATCGGCCAGAGCCTGTTGGTCCTGGTTGTTGTTCTCGTCACTCACGTTGTATCTCTCCGCAGGCCGGCTCAGTCAGAGCCCGGTCGCTTGATGGTATCCTTGATTTTCACTGCCAGATTGCCGCGCGAGGTACCCAACTGGCAGTTGAACAGCGGGATGCCGTTGGCATTGAGCTCCAGGCTGTCGGACAGCTCGATGGGAATGATATCGCCCGCTTCGAGTTCCATCACATCACGCAGGGTCAACTCGCGTTCGGCAACCTTCAGATCCAGCTCCAGGGTCGCCATCATGATGTCACGCCGCAGGGCACGCAGCCAGCGTTCGTCCTTCTGCTCTTCGGTATTCTGCACGCCGGACAGCAGCTGGTCACGCACCGGCTCCAGCATGGCATAGGGCATGGTCACATGCAGCTCGCCGGTGCCGCCCTCAAGATCGATCTGAAAGGTGCTGACCACGACCACCTCCGTAGGATTGACCGCGTTGGCCATGGCCGGGTTGACCTCATGACCCACATGCTCGAACTTCAGCTGCATCACCGAACGCCAGGCATCTTCCAGGTCCTCGAACAACTGCTGCAGGGTTTTATGTACGATGCGGGTTTCGGTCGGGGTAAATTCGCGCCCCTCGATCTTGGCGTGACGGCCGTCACCGCCAAAGAACTGATCCACAAGGCGAAACACCAGCCGGGCGTCCATGATGAACAGGGCCGTACCTCGCAGCGGGTGCGCCTTGACCAGGCTCATGCTGGTCGGCACATAGAGAGTATGAATATAGTCACCGTACTTCATCACCTGGATGCCACCCACGGTGACATCGGCGGTACGGCGCAGCAGATTGAACAGGCTGATCCGGGTATGGCGGGCAAAACGCTCGTTGATCATCTCCAGCGTGGGCATGCGCCCACGCACGATGCGATCATGGCTGGCCAGATCATAGGGCTGGATGCCACCCTCGGATTCGTCACCTCCCCCCTCATCGGTATCGACATCGCCATCATCCACACCGTGGAGCAGCGCATCGATCTCGTCCTGGGAGAGCAGATCCTTGACCGACATCTAGTTCATCCTACTGCATGACAAAGTTGGTAAAGAGAACGGTTTCGACGCCGGGCTCGCCGATCTTTTCCTGCATGATCGATTGAACCAGAGCCGTTGCCTCTGAGCGCAGGGCTTTTTTGCCCTCGATACTCTGCAGCTCCTCGAAGGACTGGGCGCTGAACAGCGCATTCAGACGCGCAACCACCAGCGGCATGTGCAACTGTAGTGCCTCATCCACGGCCGGATTGCGGCTCTTGGCCTCCACGAAGGCCTGCATATAGTGCCGCTTGTCATCCGCCGACTGCAGCGTCAC
>CAYMHL010000047.1:7876-16248 GCA_964390205.1 uncultured Marinobacterium sp. | reverse complement strand
ATACGAAGTGCCATCTTTATTTCTCCAGTTGTCATCCATTTGGCGCTGCTGCGCCACCACTGAGAACACAATAGAATAAGCTTATAACCATATAAAATTGATAATTCCAATCACGATCATAGTTAAGCTTTAGCCAATTGTCCCGGTATCCTACGCCGAGCCGGTCCAACGCTGCCAGCACTCAATGCCCATCGCCCGCCACGCCAAATTTCAGTTGACCCCAACCGGCGTTCTGATACCGTACTAGTACATGAATACAACCTATTTAAATGAGCTGCTCGACCACCTGCTTGAAATGCGGGAACGAGACTCCCTTGAGCAGGCTCTGCGCGATTTGCTGACCCCGGCGGAACTGGCCGAGGTCTGCAACCGGCTGCAGATTCTGCGCATGCTGGAGGCCGGTGTGCCCCAGCGGGAGATCGCCAAACAGCTCGGCGTCGGCATCGCCACCGTCACTCGCGGGGCACGCGCCCTGAAGATCAAACAGCAACAGAGGCTAACATGAGCCAGAAACCGGCCCGCATCACGCTGCCGCGCAAGCCACATTATGTGACCCTGGCGGCGGACATCGACTTCTTTGGTCTGTTCAAGAAGATCGAGAAACGCTTCGACAACTGCTTCATGCTGGAGTCGCTGGGCGAGGAGAGCCATATCTCCCGCCACTCCATCATCGGCTTTGATCCGGAGCAGATCCTTTGGGCCACCGAAGGCGAGCTGCATGTGCAGGGCCGTGACGGCGCGGTAGAGAGCTACGCCAGCGAGAACCCCTATTACCTGCTGCGCGAAATCGTGCCGCAGAACATTATTTCGCGGAAATATGCCGGTGGCCTGACCGGCTACATCGGCTACGACTGCATGAACTACTTCGAGCCGAGCCTGAAGCTGCAGCACAGCGAGATGTTCGATGTGTTCCGCTTCGGCGTGTTCAAGGATGGCCTGATTCTCGACAAGATGACCGGCGAAGTGATCTATTTCCACTACGATGACAGCCGTATGGCGATGATCGAGCAGATTCTGGCCGAGCCTGCCGTGCAGAACGGCCCGCTGACGGTAACGCCGATGGGTGAAACCATGACCCAGGCCGAGCACGCCGCCGCGGTGATGAAGGTGAAGCAGGACATCATCGACGGCAAGATCTTCCAGTGCGAGGTGGGCTTCAAAAAGCGCTTCCGCCTGGAGGGCGACAGCATCAACCTGTACGAGCAGCTGCGTGAGGTGAATCCCTCGCCGCAGATGTACTACGTCAAATTCGGCGAACAGAAGCTGATCGGCGCCAGCCCGGAACTGCTGTTCCGCCTGCGTCAGGGCGAGATGGAAACCTTCCCGCTGGCCGGTACCACCAAGCGCGGTGCCAACGAGGTGGAAGACACCCAGTACGCCCGCACCCTGCTCAACGATCCGAAGGAGATCGCCGAGCACAACATGATTGTCGATCTGCACCGCAACGACATCGGTCGCGTGGCGCGCTTCGGTACGGTAAAGGTACGCAGCCTGATGGATATCAAGCGCTTCAGTCATGTGCAGCACATCTCCAGCGAGATTGTCGGCATCATCGCTGAAGATCACGACATGTTCTCCGCACTGGCAAGCAACTTTCCTGCCGGAACGCTGACCGGTGCGCCCAAGATCGAAGCGATGAAGATCATCGATGATCTGGAATCGGACGGTCGTGGTCCCTACGGTGGCGCGGTGGGCCACTTCTCGTTCAACGGTGACTGCACCTTCGCCATCCCGATCCGCACCGTGTTCGCCAACGGCGAAAACGCCTACGTACAGACCTGCGGCGGCAACGTCTACGACTCCAACCCGGAGGACGAATACGAAGAGATCCGGCGCAAGTTTGCCGGCACCAAGAAGGTTCTGGACCAGTTCAGCGCGGAGGCCAAGGCATGAAGGTCTATATCATCGACAATTATGACTCCTTCACCTACAACCTCTACCAGTACATAGGCGAGATTCTCAGTACGAAGCAGCATCGGGGTCGTCTGGACAGCTTCGACATAGTGGTCAAGCGCAACGATGAGGTGACCCTGGCCGATCTGCGCGCGGCCGCGCCGGATCGCATTATCATCTCGCCAGGGCCGGGCTCGCCTGAAGATCCGGCCTACTTTGGCGTCTGCGCCGAGGTGATCCGCGAACTGGGGCCGCAGATTCCGCTGCTCGGTGTCTGCCTGGGCATGCAGGGGATCGTGCATGTATTCGGCGGCAAGGTGGTCAAGGCGCCGCTGCCGATGCACGGCAAGATCAGTCCGATCAGCCACACCGCCGAGGGGGTGTTCGCCAACACCCCGGATCAGCTGGAAATCATGCGCTATCACTCGCTGATGGCCGAGCCGGAAAGCCTGCCGGAGTGTCTGGATGTGACCGCCGTGGTGGGTGATCTGCCTGTGGACAGCTTTACCGATCACGCTCGCATTCATCAAGGTGGCGACTTCGAGATCATGGGCGTGAAGCACAAGCAGCATCCGATCCACGGCATCCAGTTCCACCCGGAATCCTTCGCCACCGAAGGCGGCAAGGAGCTGATCGCCAACTTCCTGTTTCAGGCCTAAGCCTGCCCTCTCGCCACTCCGCCCGGGCCTTTTGGCTCGGCGGGGTGGCCCAGATTCCCGATTGCTGCGTAAGCAGGCACACCCGTCCTGTTTGTCTCCGGTATAAAGTGTTCCGGTCTAAAGAGTTCCGGTCTAAAGCGTACGACTGAACATCCTCCCGCGCTACACTCAGGTGGTAACGTCTGCCGATAACAAGGAGTATCCGTGCAACCAATCATTCAGATCCAGGGCATCGGCAAGACCTATGCATCTGGATTCACTGCGCTCAAGTCGGTCGATCTTGAGATCCGCCGCGGCGAGATCTTCGCCCTGCTCGGCCCCAATGGCGCCGGCAAAACCACTCTGATCAGCATTATCTGTGGCCTGGTCAACGCCAGTTCCGGCCGAGTATTGGCCGATGGCGTCGATATTGTTCAAGACTACCGCCGGGCACGCAGTCTGATCGGTCTGGTGCCCCAGGAGCTGACCACCGATGCCTTTGAAACCGTCTGGGATACGGTGTCATTCAGCCGCGGCCTGTTCGGCAAGACCGCCGACCCCGCCTACATCGAGAAGATCCTGCGCCAACTGTCGCTGTGGGACAAACGCAAATCGATGATGCGCGCCCTGTCCGGCGGCATGAAACGCCGGGTGATGATCGCCAAGGCTCTGTCCCATGAGCCGAGCATTCTGTTCCTCGACGAACCGACCGCCGGCGTTGATGTGGAGCTGCGCCGTGACATGTGGGAGATCGTGCGCGGACTGCGCGACAACGGCGTGACCGTGATCCTGACCACCCACTACATCGAGGAAGCCGAGGAGATGGCCGACCGCATCGGCGTCATCAACCGCGGCGAACTGATGCTGGTGGAAGAAAAGGAGACGCTGATGCAGCAACTGGGGCAGAAACAGCTGCACCTGCATCTGCAGACGCCGCTGGAGGCCCTGCCGACCGCCCTGAGCCAGTACAACCTGACGCTGAGCGAAGACGGCAGCCAACTGACCTACACCTTCGACGCCCATCATGAAACCAGCGGTATCGCCGAGCTGCTGCGCAGCCTCAGTGCCGAGGGTATCGATCTCAAGGACCTGCAGTCGCAACAGAGTTCACTGGAAGAGATCTTCGTCAGCCTCGTCCACCGACCGGAGCAAGCCCAATGAATTTCAACGGCATACGCGCCATCTACAAATTCGAGATGAACCGCACCCGACGCACGCTGATGCAGAGCGTCATCTCCCCGGTGCTGTCCACCTCGCTGTATTTCATCGTCTTTGGTACGGCGATCGGCTCACGCATGGGCGAAATCGACGGCATCAGCTACGGCGCTTTCATCATTCCCGGTCTGCTGATGTTGTCACTGCTGAGCGAGAGCATCTCCAACGCCTCCTTCGGCATCTTCTTCCCCAAGTTCTCCGGCACCATTTACGAGGTGCTGTCGGCACCGGTGTCACCGCTTGAAATCATCACCGGTTATGTCGGTGCCGCGGCGACCAAATCGCTGATCATCGGCACCCTGATTCTGCTCACGGCGCGATTGTTCGTCGACTACAGCATCGCCCATCCTTTCTGGATGCTGGCTTTCCTGCTGCTGACCGCCCTGACCTTCAGCCTGTTCGGTTTCATCATCGGCATCTGGGCCAACGACTTTCAGCAGCTGCAGGTGATCCCGCTGATGGTGATCACGCCGCTGACCTTCCTCGGTGGCGCCTTTTACTCGATCAACATGCTGCCGGAGCCCTGGCAAACCCTGACCCTGTTCAATCCGGTGGTCTACCTGATCAACGGCTTCCGCTGGGCGTTTTACGGCGTCGCCGACGTGCATATGGGCGTGAGCCTGGGCATGACGTTGCTGTTCCTGCTGATCTGCCTGACGGCGGTCTGGTGGATCTTCCGCACCGGTTATCGCATCAAGCCGTGATCAACTGAATGCATTGCGCGGTGGGTTGCCTGGCTTCAGTACACGGATAGTGCCGGCAACCACCGGCGTAGTAACATCGGCCTCAAAACACCCCTGAACGACACGAACGACATAGGAGAGTTGCAGATGAGTGTAAACCCCGCCCCGACCCTGACGCTGGCCAACGGCGTTGAGATGCCGCAACTGGGCCTGGGCACCTGGCCCATGAACGATGCCGAAGCCGCCGCAGCCGTCACCACCGCTCTGGAACTGGGCTACCGCCTGATCGACACCGCCGAGAACTATGACAATGAGCGCGGTGTGGGTGAGGGTATTCGCAACGCGTCTGTACCGCGTGACCAGGTGTTCGTGACCACCAAGTTCAACCGCGAGTGGCACGGCTTTGAGGGCGCCAAAGACGCCTGCGAAGCCAGCCTGAAACGGCTGGGGCTGGAGTATATCGACCTGCTGCTGATCCACTGGCCCAACCCGGATCAGGATCGTTTTGTCGAAGCCTATCTGGGACTGGTAAACCTGCTGGACCGTGGACTGGTACGCGCCATCGGCACCTCCAACTTCAAGCCGACCCACCTGCAGCGGCTGCTGGATCTGGGTCTGACGCCGCATCTGAACCAGATTCAGCTGGATCCCTATCATCGTCGTGATGACCTGATTGAGCTGCACCAGCGCCACGGCATTGTCACCGAATCCTGGCGCCCACTGGGCTGTGGCAACGCCATGCTGGCCGACCCGGTGATTACCGCCATCGCCGAACAGCACCAGCGCACCCCGGCCCAGATCGTGCTGCGCTGGGCGGTACAGCAGGGCTTTGCCACTGCGCCCAAGTCAGCCAACCCGCAGCGCATGGCGGAGAACCTGAACGTGTTTGATTTCAGTCTCAGTGAGACCGAGATGAATGCCCTGAACCAGCTCGGTCGTGACGACCCGGAGATGCTGGATGCAGACAGTTTCGGGCATTGAGCGTTCAACTCGGGCCAGGGTCGGTGACCTCTGACCGGACAGCAGGCATTGTTGGCACCGAGCGTTTTGCCAAATGAGCGGCACGGACACCCACACCCTGGCCACCGAGCTGCGTGACTTCCCGGAATGGCATGGCGGCATCCGCCACTATGCCGTCTGGGCCCTGCCGGTGGACTGCCCCGTCTGGCTGCAGCGGATCGCCGATCTGCAGCGACAGCTTGCGCCGCTGCTGCACTCCGGTTATGCACGCCAGCCGCATATCACTCTGTTTGCCTGCGGGCTGGTGGACCAGCGGCACTTTCACCCGCAGCGGGCACGGCAACAGGCTCAGGCGCTGCTCTCGCTTCAACTGCCTGCTCTGCAATTGGAGGCGACCGGGTTATCCACCTTTACCACTGCCCCCTGGCTGGGCATTGCGGCTGTGGATAACCATCTCAGCCAAATCCGTCAGACGCTGGCGCAGTTCTCGCCCGAAGACTCCCCGGCACCGGCGTACCGGCCTCACATTACCCTGGGCTTTTATCAACAGGCCTGGCTACTGAAAGATATCCACAATCAACTGGCGTTGCTGGAAGCTCATTTGCCGCCGCTGCCACCCTTGAAGGTTAATCGGCTGGAATTGTGTTTTTATAGTACCCACGACATTCAGGGGAGACTGACCGTGCAGGACTCAATTGCACTGTCAGCCAAAACTAGACACCCGGTCTATTACTGCCGATAATCCGCTCACAACTGTAAACGCGAGTGATTATGCCCAGCGATAGCCCACCTCTCACCGATAAACCCACACGCCGCCGTGGCCGTCCGCCCAAGGACCTCGCCCGCCCCTACACCGAAACTCGCCAGGCACTGATCCAGGCAGGACTCGCCGTGCTGACCGAAAAGGGCTACTCCGCCGTGGGCATCGATCAGATTCTGCGCTCGGTCAATGTGCCCAAGGGCTCCTTCTATCACTACTTCAAGAGCAAGGAAGCCTTCGGCCAGGTGCTGATTGACGCCTATGCCGATTATTTCGCCCGCAAGCTGGATCGTTTTCTGCTCAACGCCGACTATCCGCCGCTGCAGCGACTGCGGAATTTTATTGATGATGCCGCACAGGGGATGAGTCGCTACGCCTTTCGCCGTGGCTGTCTGGTGGGCAATCTGGGGCAGGAAATGAGCCTGCTGCCGGAGTCCTTCCGTCAGCAGCTGAAAGGGGTGTTCGAAGACTGGCAGGCGCGCACCGCACGTTGCCTGCGCGAAGCTCAGGTCGCCGGTGATATCAGCACCGAACTGGACTGCAACCGACTGGCGGCCTGGTTCTGGATCGGCTGGGAGGGCGCCGTGCTCAGGGCCAAGCTGGAAGCATCAGTACAGCCACTGGAGATTTTTGCAGAAGGGTTTTTCCTGCGCCTGCAGCCATGAACGACAAGGGGCGCCCTGCGGCACCCCTGATCGGCTGACTCAGCGCGGCTGACGGCCGAGACTGTAGAACTCGTCATTCGGTCGCATGCTGGTCACGTTCGCCATGCGGTTGGAGAGGCCAAAGAAGGCAGCAATGGCCGCGATATCCCAGATATCCTCCTCATCAAAGCCATGCTCCTGCAGCAGCGCCATATCCTCGTCCCCCACCGCATAGGCCTGCATCGACACCTTGACGGCAAAATCGAGCATCGCCTTCTGGCGCGGGGTGATATCGGCCTTGCGATAGTTGACCGCCACCTGATCGGCGATCAGCGGGTTCTTGGCACGGATGCGCAGGATGGCACCGTGGGCCACCACGCAGTACTGGCACTGGTTGAGGTTGCTGGTCGCCACCACGATCATCTCGCGTTCGGCAATGCTCAGGTTGCCCGGTTTTTCCATCAAGGCATCGTGGTAGGCAAAGAAAGCGCGAAACTCCTCCGGCCGATGCGCCAGCACCAGAAACACATTGGGCACAAAACCGGCTTTCTCCTGCACCGCCAGAATGCGCTCACGGATATCCTCCGGCATCTCGGCCAGCTCAGGTACCGGGAAACGGCTGATGGCATGCTGCGTTACTTCACTCATTTCGACTCTCCAGATTGTCGGGGCTCAATAGTCGGACTTAATTGTCGGGGCTCACTTATCAAGAATGTCATCCCTGATGATTATTCGCCGGAGACCGGCACCACGATGCGGCCACGGATCTGTCCCTGCATCATCAACGGTGCCTGATCGATCACCTGTTCAAAGGGTACTTCGGTGATCAGGTTTTCCAGCTTGTTGATATCCAGATCGGCTGCCAGACGACGCCAGGCTTCAAGACGTTCTGCCTTGGGTGCCATCACGCTGTCCACACCCACCAGTGTCACGCCACGCAAAATGAACGGCGCCACTGTAGCAGGGAAGTTCATGCCCGCCGCCAGTCCACAGGCCGCCACCACACCGCGGTATTGCATCGCCGCACAGACGTTGGCCAACACCTGACCACCGGCCACGTCGATGGCACCGGCCCACTGCTCTTTCGCCAGCGGGCGGCCCTTTTCGCTGTAATCGGCACGATCAACAATGCGGGTGGCACCCAGCATCTTGAGGAACTCCGCTTCTTCCGGGCGGCCGGTCATAGCGGCGACTTCATAGCCCAGTTTGGCCAGAACCGCCACAGCCACGCTGCCCACACCACCGGCGGCACCGGTCACCAGTATCGGACCATCGGAGGGTTTCACGCCCTGCTTTTCCAGCGCCAGCACACAGAGCATGGCGGTGTAACCAGCGGTGCCCAGTCCCATTGCCTGCCTCAGGCTGAACGGCGCCTGCAGCGGCACCAGCCAGTCACCCGGCACACGGGCCTTCTCGGCCAGACCGCCCCAGTGTTTCTCACCCACACCCCAGCCGTTCAGCACCACCTGATCACCGGGTTTGAACTCGGGGTTGTCGGAGCTTTCCACCACCCCGGCAAAGTCGATGCCCGGCACCATGGGATAGCTTTTTGCAATTGGCGCGCTGCCGGTCAGCGCCA
>CAYMHL010000047.1:0-7776 GCA_964390205.1 uncultured Marinobacterium sp. | reverse complement strand
TCCTCGTCCTGCGGTTTGCTTCCGGCTTTGGCCTTGCTCGCCCAGTCCTGAAACTGGCTGAACAGATCCACCGGCAAGGGGAAGACAATGGTATGGCTGTGCTGGCCGGCGATCTCGGTCAGCGTTTGCATATAGCGCAGCTGGATCGCCTGCGGCTGCTGTGCGAGGGTCTGTGCTGCCTTGAGCAGCTGTTCCGATGCTTCCTGCTCGCCCAGCGCATGGATCACCTTGGCACGGCGTGACCGTTCCGCTTCGGCCTGGCGGGCAATCGCACGAATCATGCTCTCGTCCAGATCCACATGCTTGATCTCCACGTTGGCGACCTTGATGCCCCAGGCATCGGTCTGCTTGTCGAGAATTTTCTGGATATCGCTGTTGAGCTGATCGCGTTCCGACAGCATCTCATCCAGCTCATGCTGCCCCAAAACCGATCTCAATGTGGTCTGCGACAGCTGACTGGTGGCCTCAAGGTAGTTTTCCACATGGATCACCGCCCGCTCGGGATCGACCACGCGGAAGTAAATCACCGCGTTGACCCGCACCGACACGTTGTCGCGTGAGATCACGTCCTGAGTCGGTACGTCCATCACCAGGGTACGCAGGTCTACCCGCACCATCTGCTGAATCACCGGTACAAGAATGATCAGACCGGGCCCCTTGACCCGGTAGAAGCGGCCGAGCAGGAACACCACGCCGCGTTCATATTCGCGCAGGATGCGGAACATGGACATCAGCAGCAGGACGACCAGCACGACCACTGTCGTCATGAAGTAGGGGAAGCCAAACATCTTATCTCTCCTGTTTATCGACCAGCAGATGCAGACCGGCACTGCCGGTGACCCGCACCCGATCGCCAGGTGCCAGCGGCTGGTCACAGCGCACCGGCCAGAGTTCACTTTCAAAGCGCACCATCGGGTCCTCGTCCAGCAACCGTTCCACCACCAGTACCTGCCCCCGCGCCGCATCGGTGCCCAGCGTTTGCGGTCGATGGCGTGCGCGCAGCGCCATCGCTACCACACCAAAGGCCAGCAGCAACGTCGTCGCGCCCAGAGCAATGATCACCGGCCAGGCGATTTGATAGGCGGGCAGTTCGGTATCCATCAGCATGATCGAGCCGACAATAAAGGCGATCGCGCCGCCTATGCCAAAAATACCGAAGCTGGGGGCATAGGCCTCGGCGATAATCAGCCCTATGCCCAACAGCAACAGGCCGAGACCGGCATAGCTGATCGGCAGCAGCTGCAGGGCGTAGAGCGCCACCATCAGGGAGATCACACCCAGTACGCCGGGGACGCCGAAACCGGGGTTGGAAAACTCGAAGATCAAACCGTAGATGCCGATCAGCATCAGCAGATAGGCCACATTGGGGTTGGTGATCACCGCCAGAAAGCGGCTGCGCCAGTCGGGCAGATGGTCCACGCGCGGCAAACCGGCCAACGCAAGCGTCACACTGCGGCCATTCAGCTCGACCTGTCGCCCCTCAACCTGACGCAGCAGATCATCCAGGTCGGTGGCGATCAGGTCGATCACCCCCTGCTCCAATGCTTCGCTGGCACTGAGGCTGCTGCCCTGACGCACGGCCTGTTCGGCCCAGTCGGCATTGCGCCCGCGCAGCTCGGCCAGACTGCGAATGTAGGCGACGGCATCATTGGTGGCCTTGCGCTCCAGCGCACTGGCGCCGCGCATCTGATCGACGGGTGCAGACTCGTCAGCAGGTTGGGTTGAGTCCGGCTCGGTGGCAGGCACGCCGCCAATGGCAACCGGGGTCGCCGCACCCAGATTGGTGGCCGGTGACATGGCCGCAACATGGCAGCTGTACAACAGATAGGTACCGGCACTGGCCGCACGGGCACCGCCGGGCGTGACGTGACAGAGGACCGGCACCGGAGAAGCCAGAATGGCCGCAATCATGGTACGCATCGACAGATCCAGCCCGCCGGGCGTGTTGATCTGCAGCACAACCGCAGCAGTGGGCGTTTGTGCCGCCTGTTCAAGGCCACGCACCAAGTAGTCGGCCGTGGCCGGACCCACTGCGCCCTCCAGGCTCATCACCCGGATTTCGGCGCGGGCATCTGTGGTGTCTGCAGCGGCAACCTGCCAGGGCAGCGGCCCGAGCAGGAGCAGGAGCAGTAGACTAAGAACCAATCGCAGCAGCAACATGTCGCTCTCCCGATTGCTGCCCTCAGTATAGAAGAGAACGGCGGGAGTGCCTGTTGAAGAGGGGGATTGTCAGGTGGCGATCAGGCGTCAGGAAAGAGGTTCTGTTCCAGTTCCTGTGGCGATACTGGCCGACTGAACAGGTAGCCCTGAAAACGTTGGCAGCCGGAGGCGATCAGTGCCTGTTTTTGGGCATCGGTTTCCACGCCTTCGGCGATCACCGCCAGATCAAGACTCTGTCCCAACGCCACGATGGTACGGACGATGGCGGCATCATTGGGGTCGGTCATCAGATCGCGCACGAAACTTTGGTCGATCTTCAACTTGTCCAGCGGCAGACGCTTGAGATAGCTCATGGAGGAGTAGCCGGTGCCGAAATCATCCAGCGCAAAATGTACCCCGCGCTGACGCAGCGCCTGCATTTTTTCGATGGTTTGTTCCACATCCTGTACCAGCAGGCTTTCGGTGAGCTCCAGCTCCAGCGTACCGGCATCGACACCGGTTTGATCCAGAATCGAACAGACCTGGGCAACAAAGGCCTCATCCTGCATCTGACGTGCGCTGATATTGACCGCGATTCGAATCCCGGCCAGCACCGGATGCTCGCGCCAGCTCACCAGCTGTTCACAGGCGGTACGCAGAATCCAGCGCCCCAGCGGCAGGATCAGACCGCTGTTTTCCGCCACCGGGATGAAGTCAGCCGGAGACACCACGCCCTGTTCGGGATGCTGCCAGCGCACCAGCGCTTCCATGCCGATCAGCCGGCCTTCAGCATCATATTGCGGCTGATACCAGAGCCTGAACTCATCCTGCTCCAGTGCACGGCGCATGCCGGTTTCCAGCTCCGCCCGCAGCCGCACCTGTGCCTGCATGGAGGGATCAAAGAAACTGAAGCCGCTGCGCCCTGCATTTTTGGCGGCGTACATCGCCAGTTCGGCTTTCTTGAGCAGCTCGCGGACATCGCCGGGCGCATCGGAGAACATGGTTACACCAATGCTGGCAGAGCCGATGTGTGTTTTGGCGTCATCCAGCACAAAGGGATCGCTCAACGCCTGCAGTGCTGCTTTGACGTGACGCTCCACCTGCAGCAGCGCTCGGTCGCGGGCAGCACTCAGCCCCTCCAGCAACAGGATGAATTCATCACCGCCAAAGCGCGCCAGCATGAAGTGTTCCAGCGGCAACTGATTCAGGCGCACCGCGACCGCTTGCAGTAACTGGTCGCCCACTTCATGCCCCTGGTCATCGTTGAGATCGCGGAAGTTATCCAGATCGATGAACAGAATCGCCCCGTCCTGACCGCTGCGGCCTGCAGCCAGCAGTGCCAGCTCGAGTCGCTCCTGCAGCTGACGCCGATTGGGCAAGCCGGTCAGAGGATCGTAGTGGGACAGTTCGTGCAGCTGCTGCTGATGTCGCCGTTGCTCGGTAATATCCGTCGATACACCGCACAGCCCACGGATTTTCCCCTTGTCGTCCCACAGCGGCATTTTGACGGTCATCAGCACGCGGGGCTGGACCGAATCGACAGGGGTAATCACCTCTTCAACCAGCATGCGCTTGCCCTGCTCGATCACCTGACGGTCCGCCTGATGAATGTCCTGCACCGTTTCGGCGTCAAAAAAATCTGCATCGCGGGCACCGATCAGCTGCTCCTGAGTACGACCCAAAAAGGTACAAAGGGCATTATTCACATACTGATATCGGTAGTCGGTTCCCTTGTGATAGATGAACGCCTGAATATTGGCGAGGATATCGCTCAGATGCGCTTCATTGGCAGCCAGTGCACGGGTACGGGCCTTGACCTGCCGACGCAGCAGGCAGACAAACACCAATGCCAGCAACAGCAGCACGACACTGGCCAGCAGGCCCCAGACCAACGCAGGCGGGATCAATGCCTGAGGCGGCTCACCGCCCCAACGCTTCATCAGGCTGTAATAGGGTGAACCGGCATCGGCTTTCCAGCGCTCCAGCCAGTAGTCGATTCGAGCATGCAGTTCACTGCCCTGCATCAACGGTGCCGCGTAATAGAGCTGACTGGGCTGAAACACGATAGAGGTGGGAACCACGCCATATTCAGCGGCGTGGTAATTGCCGTAGAGGTGATTACTGATGGCCAGGTCCACATGGCCCTGCTGCAGCTCTTGAAGCGCCTCTTCCAGGCTGCCGACCGGCATAATGCGGGGCCGGATATCAAAGCCATCCATCAGTTGCTGCACATACTCCTGCTGGACCCCTTCGGCCAGCAGCGCAACCCGTTTGCCATCCAGATCCAGCGGTGAGTGGACAGTGTTCCCGGGACGACTGAACAGCTGCGACCAGCTGTGCAACACCGGAACCTGATGAAAATCGAACAGCTCCTGCCTCGCCGGGCTGATGGCCACATCGGGCATCAGGTCAATTTCGCCCTGCGCCAGCAGGTTCAGACATTGCTCCCATTCACAGGGCACCGGTACCAGCTGCCAGTCCTCCTGCGCTGCGATTGCAAGCAGCAGATCCCCCAAGAGGCCACTGGGCTGACCGTCGGCATCCGGCATGATCTTGGGCTCGTTCTGATACAGGCCAACGCGCACAACCCTGTCCTGCGCCGTGGTACAGGTCGCGAACAACAAGGCTGTCAGCAACAACAGGCCGTTCATTCTTGAGATGGACAACAACCTTTTCACAGCATCGTCCCTGTTTGCTTCGGGCTTGTTCAAGACTATACGCCCGAACCCTTGTTGGCCAGCAGATGCTTAACTGAAAACCATTAACCGAAAACACTTAACTGAAAACCAAGGCCAGTATCAGCAGCAGGGCTTCGGTCAGTTCGATCAGGGCACCTGCCGTATCACCGGTGGTGCCGCCCAGTCGGCGCAGCATCAGGGTTCTTAGCCCATAGCCGGCCAGCAGCAGACACAGTGGCAGCCAAACAGAGTAGAGCGTCAATACAACCACAACGACGCCGCCAACAGCGATGGCATGACGCCGCTGCAGTCCGGGCAGCATGGCGCTGGCAATGCCTTCGCTGCGCGCATAGGGAGTGGAGGCCAGCAACAGCAAGGCTGCACCTCGCCCTGCCAGTGGTGCCAGCAATAAAGGCCAGAGCAGGCCGCCATCGAGCAGGGCCGAGATGGCACTCCACTTGAGCAGCAACAGCAGCAGCAACGCCAGCGCACCACTGGCGCCCAAATGCGGGTCTTTCATGATCCTCAGGGTACGCTCGCGATCGCCCAGGCCACCCATCCAGCCATCGGCACTGTCGGCCAGTCCATCCAGATGCAGCCCGCCGGTCACGCCTGTCCAGACCAACAGTATCAGCGCGGCGGCCAGTCCCGTCGGCAGTCCCTGCACCCCCAACGCCAGCAGCATCAGGCCGAGGCCGATCATGGCGCCCACCAGCGGGTAGTACAGCAGTGCCCGTGCCTGGGTGGCACCGTCCGGCATGCCGGACAAACGCACCGGGATCAGGGTCAGAAACTGCAGCGCACAGAGAAAGGACTGCCAGTGTCTGTTCATCGGCGCGCGTCCCTGAAACGGTGCAGGCTGCCATGCTCGACCGGGTAATTGAACATCTCGGCCACCGGCAGACCGTTGAGCAGCGTATGCAGGGCACGGATCACACCGCCATGACAAATCAGCAGCACTGCCCCTTGATGGTGCTGCTGCAACTCGTCGATCAGGCTTTCCAGGCGGGCAAAGAATGCGGGCAGCGGCTCGCCCTGCGGCGGCGTATGCTGCCAGGGATCCGACCAGAACCGGCCCAATGATTCGGGATCGCGGGCATGCACGCTGGCGGCGGTTTCACCGTCCCAGTCACCGAAATCGTATTCGCTCAGTCGATCGTCGATCTGCAACCGGTCCGCACCGGCCCACTGCCGGGCAAAGGCCGCACAGCGCTGCAGCGGCGAGCTGTAGATGCGCTCGTACTCCTGCGGTGAAACACCCGCCAGACCAGTCATCATCTGCTGCCAACCCTCATCCGTCAGCGCCGCATCGGTACGGCCCAAAAAACAGCTGCCACGCTCGGTCACGCCATGGCGCAGCAGATCGATACGCAGCTCAGTCATCGCCCTTCTCCGATACCGCCGCTTCGGCAAAGGTCGCCATGCCGGCGTGCAACTCACAGGCCATGCGCAGCAGCGGCACCACCGTGGCCGCACCGCTGCCCTCGCCCAGACGCAGGCTCAGATCAATCAGCGGTTTCGAGGGCAAGGCTTCGGCCAGCAGCCGGTAACCTGGCTCCGCCGAGTGGTGCGAGAATAGCAGCCAGTCGGCCACGGCCGGATTGATGCGACAGGCCAGCAGCGCCGCCACGCTGCAGATGAAGCCATCCACCAGCGCCGCGATGCCCTGTTGGGCGCAGGCCAGATAGGCGCCGGTCAACGCCGCGACTTCAAACCCGCCCAGCGAGGCCAGCAGCACCAGCGGCTCGCGATCCTCGCCATGACGTACCAGCGCCTGCTCGATCACCCGGCATTTGTGTGTCATGCCTGTCGGGTCCAGTCCCGTGCCGGGACCGACCAGATCGCGGACCGGCTGCCGCAACAGTGCCGCCGCAAGTGCCGTCGCTGCAGTGGTGTTGCCGATGCCCATCTCGCCGCCGATAAACAGCTCGCAGGGGCTGTGCAGCACCGCCTCACGGCCGACATCCAGCGCCTGCTGCAGCTGCTCGGGCGTCATCGCTTTCTCCCGCAACAGGTTGCCGCTTTGCGGCGCGATGATGCGAGACTCGACGCCCGGCAGCTCTTCCAGCGCCACCACCGTACCCAGATTCCAGACACTCAGCTGTGCCCCCAGTACCCGCGCCGCCACGCTGATCGCCGCGCCACCGCGAGCGAAGTTACGGATCATTTCGGCGGTCACTGCCTGTGGATAGGCCGACACGCCTTCGGCGGTGACACCATGGTCGGCGGCAAAGATGGCGATGCTCACGCGGTCCAGTCGCGGGCAGACGTGCCCCTGCATACCGGCCAACTGGATCGCCAGCAACTCCAGTCGACCCAGTGAGCCTGCCGGTTTGGTCAACTGCTGCTGACGGGCTTCTGCCGCCGCCATCGCCGCACGGTCGAGCGGTTTGACCGGTTCGGTTATCCAGCTCATTGGCCTGTCTCCAGCGTCGGTCCCTTGATGGTCAGCGGAATGCCCGCCACCATCAGCACCACCTGATCGGCCAGCGCCGCCACCGACTGATTAAGCCAACCGGCCTCGTCACTGAAACGACGGCTCAACTCGCCCATGGGCACCACGCCCATTCCGGTCTCGTTGCTGACCAGAATGATCTCACCGCGGGCATTGGCCAATGCAGCGCAAAGCGCCTCGCGCTCGGCCTGCAGGTCCGCTTCGTCGAGCAGCTGGTTGGTCACCCAAAGCGTCAGGCAATCGATCAACAGACAGCGATCCGGCGCCTGCAGTGACAGGATGGTCGCTGCCAGCTGCAGCGGCTCCTCAACCGTTTGCCAGTGAACGGGACGCTCGCCGCGATGACGCTCGATACGCTGACGCATCTCGTCATCCTGTGCCTGAGCGGTAGCGATGTAGAACACTTCACGACCGGAAGCGAGGGCAAGCTGCTCCGCCTGTCGGCTTTTGCCGGAGCGGGCACCGCCAAGGATAAGTCGAATCACAGAATTCTCCGCCGAGTTG
>CAYMHL010000046.1:11197-16337 GCA_964390205.1 uncultured Marinobacterium sp. | reverse complement strand
TACCTGGGCGCCAGCATGTTCCGTCCGGCCAGTGCCGAAGATCCCGAGTACCGCATCATTTTCAAATTCAGCGATGAAGCCGCGCTCGCCGTCTGGCAGGCATCCGCCGAGCGCGCCGAGATTCTGGAGCAGATCGAGCCTCTGTTGGTCGCCCCGAGCCAGGTAGAAACCACCTCCGGCATCATCAACTGGTTTACCCTGCCCGGCCACAACCCGGTCAAGCCACCGCCCAAGTACAAAATGACCTTTGTCAGCTGGCTGGCGCTCTACCCCACCGTCACCCTCATCTTTCTGTTGTTCGGCGACCTGCTGGCACAGGTGCCACTGCTGCTGCGCACGATGCTGATTACCGCCGTGGTGATGGTCGCCATGTCCTACCTGCTGATGCCCCGCTTCACGCGCTGGTTTGCCTTCTGGCTGTTTCCCAAGCGTGAACGAAACGAACGCTGAACCCGGGCCTGGCCACCTCAATCACGCATTCAGGAATTCCCATGACTTTAAAACTGACCGCTGTTGACCAATCTCCGGTGCAGGGCCTGCCTGCCGATGTGTCACCCGTAGCACTGAGCGTAGAACTGGCACAGGCCTGTGACCGACTCGGCTACCACCGCTACTGGCTGGCCGAGCATCACAACAGCATCAACTTTGCCGGCCCCTGCCCGGAAATTCTGATCAGCCGGATCGCCAGCGTCACCGAGCGCATTCGTGTCGGCAGCGGTGGCGTCATGCTGACCCACTACAGCCCCTACAAGGTGGCCGAACAGTTCAGCATGCTGGAAACCCTGTATCCGGGTCGTATCGATCTGGGTATTGGTCGTGCGCCGGGCGGCGACGCGCTGGCATCCCATGCGCTGGCCTATCCAGCCCAGCCGGGACTGGAGGACTATGCCGAGCAATCCTGGCTGCTGCAGAACCTGCTAAACCAGAGCCTGCCGGAAGATCACCCCTACCGCAGCCTGCAGGTGATGCCGGGCAAACCGGCCATCCCACAGACCTGGATGCTGGGCTCCAGCGGCGGCAGCGCCGGGCTGGCCGGTCAGGTCGGCATGAAGATGTGTCTGGCCCTGTTCATCAGCCCTGACCCGGCTCCGCCCAGCGTCATCAGCGAATACAAACAGGCCTGGCGCGATGCCGGTCATGCAGGTGAACCCGAGGCCAGCATCGCGGTGGCCGCACTCTGCGCCGACAGTCGTGAAGAGGCCGAGTATCTGGCAGCGCCGGCGGTGTACTGGAAGGTGATGGCGTTCCGTCAGGGGATTCGAGAGGTGGTGAAAAGCCCGGATGACGCTCTGCGACTGAAACAACAGCTGAGCCCGTCAGATCAGGCGTTCTTCGATGCGGTGCTCAACTCCATGGTGCTGGGTACAGCAGAGGAATGTGCCGAGCAGATTACCCGCGTGGCTGACCGCTACCAGTCCGATGAAGTGGGTATCGTCACCGTCACCCATGATTACGCCGATCGTCTGCGCAGTTATGAGCGGTTGGCCGGGGCGTTGCTTTAACAGCCTGTTAAGCTGCAGCGCTCCCCCTGACAAGGGTTAGCCCGCCGTTCTACTCCATTATTGACGCAAACACGCCGGTCAAGGTTTTCCCTGGCCGGCGTATTTGCGTTGTGCAGAATGGTGCTGAATCAGGCTAATTTCACTGCGCCGAAGCGATCAGTGACAGCACCTTGTCATGCAGCGCCTGATCGGCACAGGCGATGACCTGACCGCAGGAGTCGAGGCCGAGAGGCTCACCCTGCCAGTCAGTGACGCGGCCACCGGCCCCTTCGATCACCGGCACCAGGGCGAGATAGTCATAGGGCTTGAGCTGAGTCTCGATGACCAAGTCCACAAACCCGGAGGCCACAAGGCCAAAGGCGTAACAGTCGATGCCGAAGCGGCAAGCAGGCAATTGTGCTTCCAACGTGGCGAAGGGCGCATGATCGGCACCCGCGAAATAGGCCGGTGACGTGGTATACCAGATCACCTGGTTCAGTTCACTGCTGACCTTGCTCTGCACCGGTTCACCGTTGAACAGCGTTGGCTGACCGTTTATTCCCGTCCAGCGCTCGTTCATCGCCGGCATGTCCACTACCCCCACGACCGGCTTGCCGTCTTCCAGCAGCGCAATCAGCGTGCCATACAACGGCATGCCGGCGACAAAACTCTTGGTACCATCAATAGGATCGATTACCCAGGTAAAGCGGTTGCGGCTGTTGTCGGCGCCGGACTCTTCGCCGAAAAAACCATGCTCAGGATAATGCGCCTCGATCAGCCCGCGAATGCACTGCTCGGTCTCACGGTCGGCGATGGTGACCGGTGATTCGTCACTCTTGATATCAATATCCAGCTGCTGACGAAAGTACCTCAATGAGACCTCTCGTGCCTTGTCAGCCAGCTGCTCGGCAAACTGTGCGTATTCCTTGTAATCGGGCGAATTCATCTATCTCGAACCTTTAGCAAGCGATCAATATGAAACAGGCGGAAGGGCTTATCATACGGCATTCAGCAGCGGCGCCTTCAGTTGCGTCATCATACCCCGTTGTCGACTTCGCTGCAGCGGTGTATGCCGTCATCACGGACAGGCAAACTCTGCAGTAAAGATGGGAATTAAAGATGAAAAGTACAGACGAAAAAAACCCCGGCGATGCCGGGGCAGTAGACCTGTCATTGAGAGGGAGACTGAGACAACAGGTCCAACTTACCGAACGCTGGACGCTCAGTCCTTCGGAATCAGCAGCTGTACGCCAACGCCGGTGTTGGAGATCGGCGCGACGTAGTTACGCATGCGCTCTTCCGGTACACCTTCACCTAACGCACCGCGCATGGCCAGCCACATGGCCAGTTCCACCATCTGCGCGCCGCCCTTTTCGATCAGCTCAACGTTGCTGAATTTGCACAGTTCCTCAGGATCAGAAACCAGCTTGTCCATGCAGTAGTTGTCGAAGTCAGGATTCAGAATACCCGCACGCGGGCCGTCCAGCTGATGCGACAGACCACCGGTACCCAGTACCACAACCTTGGCGTCTTTTTCCCAGCAACGGATGGCATCACCGATGGCTTTACCGAAGGCGTAGCTGCGGCTTGGCTTGGGCATCGGGTGACGTTCACAGTTGATCGCGACAGGAATTACCTTGATACCCTGGTAGCTGTGGTTCGGCCACAGCAGGGTCATGGGTACGGTCGCACCGTGATCCACTTTGATGTCCTGACACACGGTCGGGTCAAAGTCGTTCTCGATCAGGTGGTTGACGATGTGCCAGCTCAGCTCGGTTTCGCCCGTTACCGGCGGAATTGGCTTGATCCCCCAACCCTCATCGGCGTTTTCATACTCTGGCGCACAACCAATCGCGAAAGTCGGCTTCTTGTCCAGCCACATTTCCAGACCGTGGTCGTTGTAGAACAGCACGGCGATGTCCGGCTTCTCTTCATTCAGCCATTCGCGGATCGGTGGGTAGATGGCGAACAGATCACGGTAATACGGGGTGTCTTCCAGACCCTTGTCGATGGCAACACCGATAGCGGGAATATGAGATGTGGTAATACCACCGATTATTTTAGCCATTGGATGTTTTCCCCCTGCCCTGACTGTCGAGATACGCCTGGAACTCTTCGGTAGTGCGGCCAGACTGCATGCCACCGATTACCTGCATGTTCCAGCCAAAGATGCCGGCCAGCTTCGCCATGTAGTAGATGCTGCCACCCAGTTCGAGCAGCTTGTTCAGATCCTTGTCACGCAAGGCCTGCTTGAACTCTTCAGGAAGCTTGAACTTCGTCATGTAAGCTTCCGGGTCGGCCAGAAACTCCTGACGTGCCTCTTCGTTGTTGAACGAGAAACACATCTTGTTGAAGTTGAAACCCTTGGTCGACTGAGCACCATCGAAATGGAAAGTGCCTTCAACCGGCTTCATTTTATAATCAGTCATTGTTGTACCCTCCTGTTGGGGGATGCGCCAGCCCGGTTATCGTTGACTGTCACCAGAGTGGAATCAGCTGAAACGGGGTCAGACACGCATGACGCTTAGGATGTAAACGCCCAGGCCAAGCCGGGCGAACGTTCTTCGCCAGCAAGGCAGCCAGCGAAGAACGGTGGATAAACCTCAACGCGCCCAGTAAAGTCGCATCGGGTTGTCGACCAGCAGCTTCTGCTGCAGTTCGGCGGTGGTGGCGATCTGCGGGATCACGTCCACCAGCTTGCCGTCGTCCGGCGTGTGAGACTTCATGTTCGGGTGCGGCCAGTCGGTGCCCCACAGGCAACGATCCGGGAATTTTTCGACCAGTGCCTTCATGAACGGCACTACATCGCTGTAATCCGGCGGTGTCTGGGTCAGGCGTTCGGGACAGGTGGTTTTCACCCACACCTTGTCGTTGCCGGCCATGAAGTCGATGAAACGCTGGAAATCCGGATGATCGACGCCCTTGGTGACATCGGGACGGCCCATATGGTCGACCACGATGGTGGTGTCGAGTTCATTCAGGAAGGGAATCAGGTCTTCCAGATCCGGTGCCTCGAAGTAAACCACAATGTGCCAGCCCAGCGGCTTGATCTTCTCGGCAATCGACAGGAACACTTCTTTCGGCGTGGTGTCGACCAGACGCTTGACGAAGTTGAAGCGCACGGCACGCACGCCGGCCTTGTCCATCGCTTCCAGCTCTTCCACGGTGATCGCAGGATCAACGACGGCCACACCGCGCGCCAGCTCTCCGGCGCTTTCCAGCGCATCGACCAGGGCCGCGTTGTCGGTACCGTGGCAGGACGCCTGCACGATGACGTTGCGCTCAAAGCCCAGGTAGTCACGCAGCTCAAACAGTTTTTCCTTGGGCGCGTCGCAGGGGGTGTACTTGCGCTTGGGGTGGTAGGGGAACTTGTCCGCCGGACCAAATACGTGGCAGTGCGCATCCACGGCACCGGCCGGTGCCGTGAACTCAGGCTTGCTCGGATTGGCGTGGAAAGGAAGGTAATCAGGATCCATCATCTCGTTACACCTGCTTCAAAATCAGTTGTTATGGGTGAACACTTCGCCGTCAAACAGCTTGCGGGCCGTTCTCAGAATCGCGGCGGAGGCCACTTGACCTTCGGCATCCATATCCAGGATCACGCTCATCTCGCCGATCGGATGTTCGACCGACAGGGTCTTGCGTGCGCCTTCCGGCAC
>CAYMHL010000046.1:0-11097 GCA_964390205.1 uncultured Marinobacterium sp. | reverse complement strand
ATACCCATGTCTTCGGCGCGCATCACCACCACGGGCATACCGTTGTCGATCAGAGTCACTTCGACTCCCTCGATCACATCAACCGCATTGCCGGTGGGCAGCAAGGCACCACAACTGGAACCGGCGGTATCTTCGAAGGTGATCGGCACGGCGGCAGAACTGCCGGGCACACCGTCGATGCGGGCATCGCCCACATAGCTGACCTTGCCTTCAGGGGTGCTGACACGGGCACGGGCGATCTGGCCGGTGTTTTCCATGAAGATACGCACTTCGGTCTCGCCGTTCTGCGCCGTCACCAGGCCACGTTCGATGGCAAAGGGACCGACACCGGCGAGGATGTTGCCGCAGTTCTGCGCGTCGGTGACGATTGCCTGATCAACGAACACCTGCAGGAACAGGTAATCCACATCGGCATCGTCCCGGTCGGACGGCTTGACCACGGCGACCTTGGAGGTCAGCGGATCGGCCCCGCCCATGCCGTCGATCTGACGCGGGTCGGGCGAACCCATGACCCGCAGCAGAAAGGCGTCGCGTTCGGCAGTGTCGACCGGCAGGTCAGACGCGAGGAAGTACCCCCCCTTGGAGGTACCGCCGCGCATCCACATGCAGCGAACGCCATCAGACATACTTCAGACCCTTCTCTTTCAGACGCGGACGCATGTCGTAGATATCCAGACCCAGCTCGCCGTTGGCCATGCGTACACGCTTGGACTCTTCCAGCGCCATGCGCTTGCGGGACAGTTCCAGCACCTCGGCGGCCTTCTCGCGACGGACCACAACGACACCATCGTCATCGGCCACAATCACATCACCCGGGTAGATCAGCTGATCGGCACAGACCAGCGGAATGTTCACTGAACCCAGCGTTTCCTTGATCGTACCTTCGGCGAAGACGGCTTTCGACCATACCGGGAAGTTCATCTGACGCAGATCACGGGTATCGCGCACACCGCCATCGATGATCAGACCCACGACACCGCGAGACTGGGCAGAAGTCGCCAGCAGGTCACCGAAGAAACCGTGCAGCGAAGGCGAAGTCGGCGCGAACACCATCATGTCGCCCTTCTGGCACTGTTCAATCGCTACGTGCATCATCCAGTTGTCACCGGCAGCGCCAGAGATGGTCACGGCAGAGCCGGCCACGGCCACGTCCTGCTGGATCGGACGCATGTAATGCGCCAGCAGACCCACACGGCCCTGAGCTTCGTGGATAGTGGCCACGCCGCATTCGGCCAGACCGTCGATCACCGCCTGATCGGCACGTTCAATATGCTGAACGACTACGTTTTCTCTCATGACAAACGACTCCTGTTAGGCTGGAACTTTCAGACGGCTGAATACGCGACGGCTGTTGTGCTCGAAGATGTCCTGCTTCTGCTCGGCGGTCAGTGCCTTGTTGCCATCGATGTAACGCTTGGTGTCATCGAAGTAGTGACCGGTTTCCGGATCGATACCGCGCACGGCGCCGATCATTTCAGAGGCAAACAGGATGTTCTTGGTCGGCACGATGTCCAGCAGCAGGTCGATGCCGCGCTGATGGTACACACAGGTGTCGAAGTAGATGTTGTTCAGTACGCGCTCTTCCAGTTCGAAGCCCTGATCCAGCGCCAGGCCGCGGAAACGACCCCAGTGGTAAGGCACAGCACCGCCGCCGTGCGGGATGATGATCTTCAGTTCCGGGAAGTCCTTGAACACATCGGACATCATCAGCTGCTGGAAGCCGGTGGTGTCGGCACCCAGGTAGTGAGAACCGGTGGTGTGGAAGCAGTCATTGCAGGCCGCGCTGACGTGAACCATGGCCGGGATATCGTACTCGACCATTTTTTCGTAGATCGGGTAGAAGGAACGATCAGCCAGAGAGGAGCCGTTCCAGTGACCACCGCTGGGGTCCGGGTTCAGGTTGATGCCGATGAAGCCCATCTGCTCAACGGTACGGATAATTTCCGGAACGGACTTGGCCGGATCAACACCCGGAGACTGCGGCAGCTGGGCAACAGGGGCAAAGTTGTTCGGGAACAGGTCGCAGACGCGGCGGATCAGGTCGTTCTGATGCTCGGTCCAGAACTGGCTGGTGTGTTCGTTGCCGATGTGATGACCCATCCAGCTGGCACGCGGCGAGAAGATGGTCAGGTCGGTACCGCGCTCCTGCTGCAGACGCAGCTGGTTCTTCTCGATGGTTTCACGGATCTCGTCATCACTGATGATGATCTGACCTTTCTCACCGATGAAGTTGGGGTCCTTGGCAACAGCTTCTTTCTGCTTTTCGCGGTACTCACCTACCTGCGGCGGGGTGGTGGTGTAGTGACCATGGCAATCGATAATCATCTCGGGCACCTTCAGTCTTGGGTTCTGTGGTTGCATTAATGTAGCACTAGTATTGGCGCGCGGGGTTGGAACTGGCTATTTCAATTTAACCGCAATACTATTGGTTTTTGCGAATAGCATGTTCCGTCAGACGGCATTTCAGGAGTTCCGATGCAGTTTACCATGCCCAACCTGAGACACCTGAGGGTGTTCATGGAAGTTGCCAAATGCCGCAGCATCAGCAAGGCGGCGCCACTGGTCTTCCTGTCCCAGCCGGCCATCACCCAGGCAATAGGAAAACTGGAAACACTGCTGGAAACCGAGCTGTTCGAGCGTCATTCCAACGGCATGTTTCCTACGCCTTCCGGTCAGGTTTGGCTCAACCGTGTCAGTCGCTGCATGGATTATCTGGAACGTGGTCTGAGGGCCGCCCTCAAGGCGAGCCAGGGCCAGAGCAGCCCGGGACAGCTGCTGCCGCTGCTCACCACCACCCAATTACGTGCCCTGATCGCGGTTACCGAAAGCCACAGTTTCAGTGTCGCCAGCCGTCACCTGTCGTTGTCGCAATCGTCCCTGCACCGCGCCGCACGCGAACTGGAACACCTGCTGGGTATCACATTATTCGATAAGGCCCGTGCCGGCATCATGCCGACCCGGTCGGCCGAGGTGCTGTCCAAGGCTGCCAAGCTCGGCTTTGCCGAAATCGAACAGGGGTACTATGAGATCAGTGCGTTGCAGTTTCGTGAGGTGGGACGCATCGTCATGGGCAGCATGCCGCTGGCCCGTACCACGATTCTGCCCGATGTGATCAACCGTTTCAGTGCCGCGCATCCGGATATTGGCCTCAACGTGGTCGATGCGCCCTATGACGACCTGCTGTTTCACCTGCGCAACGGCGACCTGGATCTGCTGATCGGTGCCTTGCGTTTCCCACCGCCGGCCGACGACATCATTCAGGAGGAGCTGCTGGCGCCACCATTGGCCATCGTTGGCCGCAAGGATCACCCGCTGCGCAGGAGCAGCGGCCTCAAACTGGAAGATCTGAACCATTATGGCTGGGTGGTGCCGCGTGCCGGAACACCGACACGTACATTTTTTGACACCCTGTTTGTCGAGCGCGACATCAAGCCACCACGCCGGCTGATCGAGACCAGTTCACAAATACTTATTCGCGAACTGCTGCGCGGCAGCGATCGATTGACGCTGATTTCCACCCACCAAATCGAGCACGAACTGCGCCAGGGCATACTCAGCGTCATTCCGTTCGCGTTGAGCCACACACGCCGCCCCATCGGCATTACACTGCGCCGTGACTGGCAGCCGACACCCACGCAAAGGCACTTCCTGGAGATGCTCAGGGATGCAGCCTCACGCTATTCCGATATATGACGCTCGCAAGCATCTTTGCAAAAAATGAATACCCCGTGAGGTTATTCAATTACTCACTCCGAGGTGTCAATGTTAGATTTCCGGTACTAATCTAACGTATCGGCATGCCGGTATGGTAAGAAATCATCAGATAGATTATCAGGAGATAAGCAGATGAGACTGTGTGTAGCGGGCGCAAGTGGCGCCTTTGGCATGAAACATATGGATGCTATCGAAGCAATCGACGGCGCAACTGTCACCTCCGTTGTTGGCACCAAGATCGACGTGATCCGCCAGTTCGCTGAAGAACGCAACGTTCCCCACTACACCACCGATCTGGCTGAAGCACTGGCCCGTGATGACGTGGACGCCGTGATTCTGGCTACTCCGACCCAGCTGCACGCCTCCCAGGCAATTCAGTGCCTGGAAGCCGGCAAGCACGTCATGGTTGAAATTCCCATGGCCGACAACATCGAAGACGCGCGCAAACTGGTTGAAGTGCAGCAGAAAACCGGTCTGGTCGCCATGGCGGGTCACACCCGTCGCTTCAACCCGAGCCACCAGTGGATCCACAACAAGATCCAGGCCGGTGAACTGAAAGTTCAGCAGATGGACGTGCAGACCTACTTCTTCCGTCGCACCAACACCAACGCCAAGGGTCAGGCCCGTTCCTGGACCGACCACCTGCTGTGGCACCACGCCTGCCATACCGTTGACCTGTTCCAGTACCAGACCGGCGAAAAGACCACCAAAGTACAGGCATTGGAAGGTCCGCATCACCCGGATCTGGGCATCGCCATGGACATGAGCATCGGCATGAAGTCCGAAAGCGGCGCGCTCTGCACCCTGTCCCTGTCGTTCAACAACGACGGTCCTTTCGGTACCTTCTTCCGTTACATCTGCGACAATGGCACCTACATTGCCCGTTACGATGATCTCTACGACGGTAACGAAAACAAGGTCGATCTGACCGGCGTGGCCGTTTCCAACAACGGCATCGAGCTGCAGGATCGCGAATTCATCGCCGCTATTCAGGAAGGCCGTGAGCCGAACTCCAGTGTTGTCCAGTGCCTGCCGGCCATGGAAACCCTGCATCAGCTGGAACAGTGCCTGGAAGCCGATCAGTAAGTACTGATCACGCGCCGCCTGCCATTTAGCGTCAACAGTAGAAGAAGGTGATTACCGCATGAGCAAAACGCTGAGTAACCATTTCAATCAGCCCGGCATCGGCCTGGGCTGCATGAACCTGTCACATGCCTACGGCACCCCCTTGTCCGAAGAGGATGCGATCAGCGCGTTACATAAGGCGTTCGACATGGGCTATCGCCATTTCGATACCGCGACCCTGTATGGCGGCGGACGCAACGAGATCGTGGTCGGCAAGGCCCTGAAGGAACAGCGTCAGTCGCTGTTCCTGGCCAGCAAGTGCGGCATGGCGATCGGTCAGGAAAGCGGCAAGAAAGAGATTGACGGCCGCCCCGAGACCCTGCGCGCCCAGTGCGAAGCCAGCCTGCGTCGCCTGCAGACCGACCACATCGATCTCTACTATCTTCACCGCCTCGATCCCAACACCCCGATCGAGGACAGCGTCGGTGCCCTGGCCGACCTGGTACGCGAAGGCAAGATCGGCGCCATCGGCCTGTCCGAAGTCTCCGCTGCCACCTTGAAACGTGCCCAGGCCGTACACCCCATTGCGGCCCTGCAGACCGAATACTCGCTCTGGTCCCGCAACGCCGAAATTGCGGTACTGGATGCCTGCCGCGACAGCGGCACCGCCTTTGTGGCCTTCAGCCCGCTGGCGCGCGGTTTCCTGACCAACACTCTGCTGGACGTGGATACGCTGGTCGAAAAGGATATCCGCAACAACATGCCCCGCTTCTACAAAGAGAACTATCCGCAGAACCTCACACTGCTGGACGGCTATGTTGCCATCGCCAACGAAGTGGGCTGCACCCCGGCACAGCTGGCGCTGGCCTGGGTCAAATCCAAAGGCGACTTCATTGTGCCCATCCCCGGCACCCGCCTGGTTGAACACATGGAAGAGAACCTCAATGCCGACAGCGTAACGCTGAACGCTGATGTCGTCTCTCGTCTGGATACCCTGATCAACCAGAACACCGTTCACGGCCCGCGCTACAGTGCAGTTCAGCAGGTCGAAATCGATACCGAAGAGTTTGCCTGAGGGCAGGCTCTTTTTGCTCCATCGCTACACCCACGACAAACAACAACGACTCACAAGAGGTCGAACATAATGAAAACAATGCTGAAAAAGTCTGTCGCAGCCGCTACAGCCGCCCTGGCGTTGACGTCCACCGCTCAGGCCGCCGACGTGACCCTGCGTTTCTCCCACTTCTGGCCTGCCGTTTCCCCGATCCATAAGGAAGTGTTCCAGGGCTGGGCCGATGCTGTTGAAGCCGACTCCAACGGCCGCATCGAGGTTGAACTCTACCCGGGCGCTACTCTGTCCAAGCCGCCGGCGCAGTACGATGCCGTCATCAACCGCATCGCCGACATGACTGCCACCGTACAGGGCTACACCGCCAACCGATTCCCGCTGACTCAGGTTGTTGAGCTGCCGGGCGTGGTCAAAACCGCCGAGCAGGGTTCCTGCGTTATTCAGACCCTGTATGATGAAGGCCTGATTGCCGACGAATACAAGGACACCCGCCCGCTGTTCCTGTTCACCCACGGTCCGGGCCACCTGCACCTGAAAGACAAGGAAGTACTCGAACCGGCTGATCTGTCCGGCTTGCGTATCCGCCGTCCGACCCTGGTGGTGGGTGCCATGCTGGAAGGTCTGGAAGCTCAGCCTGTTGGCATGCCGGCACCGAACTCCTACGAGTCCATGCAGCGCGGTGTGATCAACGGCGTCTCCCTGCCTTGGGAAGGTGTGCATTCTTTCCGCATCAACGAACTGGCGAACAGCCATACCGAAATCGGCCTCTACAGCCTGTCGTTCGTGGTCACCATGAACAAGTCCGTGTACGACCGCATGCCGGATGACCTCAAGCAGGTGATCGACAAGCACTCGGGGCTGGAATTGGCCAAACAGTCCGGCAAGATCTTCGACCACGTCGATACCCTGGGCCGCGCCGATGCTGTTGAGCAGGGTCACACCATCATCACCATCGAAGGCGGTGCCGAGAACCCGGCGTGGAAGCCGGTCCTGGATGCCACCACCGAACAATACCTGCAGGATCTCGAAGACAAGGGAATGCCGGCACGCAAGGTTTACCAGCGTGCGGTCGAGCTCTCCGATCAGTGCATGTAATTTTGGCTGTTTAGGAGTTTCAAATGACTGGATTTGCTCGCTTGGTGGACGCCATCTGTCGCGGCATGATGCTGATCAGTGGTTTCATGATCACTGCGATGATGTTCATCGTGCTGTTTGATGTCGTTACCCGTGCGCTCTTCCGGCTCACTGACGGCAGCTTCGATCTCACCTTCAATGGTGGGATCGAGCTGGTCCGCTTTGCGCTGTTGTTCGCGATTTTGTATGCCCTGCCCTGGTGTGTTGACCGCTCTCAGGTAGTGGTTGATATCTTCACCGATGGCCTGTCCGAACGCGGCAAGGCGGCATTGGAAATACTCTGCTTCGCCGGCTATACCCTGCTGGCTCTTGGCATGAGCATTCGCTTCTGGCAGGCCATTGGCCATTCCCACATGAGTGGTGAAACCACCCAGGACCTGATGTTCCCGATGAGTTACATTTACGCCGCCACCCTGCTCGGCACTGCCATGCTGGCATTGCGCTCCCTGCTGGTGACCGGCTCCCGAATCGGCAAGGCAATGGGGTGGAAAGCATGAGTAGCGCAACCATAGGTTTTATCTGTATCGGCCTGATGCTGGTACTGATGGCGATCCGTATCCCCATCGCGCTGACGATGGCGATCGCCGGTTTTGTCGGCTTTGCCTGGATCATCGCCTTTGATCCGGCCATGGCCATTCTGGAAAACGGGCCTTTCGAGACCCTGACCAACTACAACTTCAGCCCCATTCCGATGTTCATTCTGATGGGGGTTCTGGCATCACGCTCGAAGATGTCCAACCAGCTGTTCTCCGGTGCCCGTTCGCTGTTCGGCGCCTGGCGCGGTGGTATTTCGCTGGCGGCGCTGATGTCCTGCGGTATTTTCTCCGCCATCTCCGGTTCATCCGTGGCCACGGCAGCCAGCATGTCCCGTGTTGCCCTGCCGGAAATGCGCAAGCACGGCTATGCCGATTCGCTGGCGACCGGTACGCTGGCCGCAGGCGGCACCCTGGGCATCATGATTCCGCCTTCCATCGCGCTGCTGCTGTACGCGCTGATTACCGAACAGTCGGTAGGCGACATGTTCATGGCGGGCCTTATTCCCGGTCTGCTGGGCCTGGTGCTCTACGCCGTGACCGTCACCGTCATGGTACGGATCAACCCCGATCTGGCGCAGCCCGGTGAAGCCACCACGCTGATGCAGAAACTGGTGGGACTCAAGGGCCTGCTGCCGTTTACCAGCGTGTTCGTGATCATCATCGGCGGTATTTACACCGGTCTGTTCACGCCCACCGAAGCGGCCGCCATTGGCGCACTCTGTACGCTGGTCATCGCCGTCAAACGCGGCATGCGCTGGGAAGGCTTTGTCGACTCTCTGAAGGAGACACTGGTCACTTCGGCGATGATCTTCTTCATGATCCTCGGTGCCGAAATTTTCGGTTTCTTCCTCAGCGTATCGCGCATCTCGTTCGAATTGGTGGACTATGTCGATGCCCTGAACCTGTCGCCGTACATGGTGCTGTTTGCCGTGCTGCTGCTGTTCATGCTGCTCGGCTGCGTCATGGACAGTATTGCCATGCTGCTGCTGACCGTGCCGGTGGTATTCCCGCTGATCCAGGCTGCCGGTTTCGATCCGGTCTGGTTCGGTGTGGTCGCCGTTATCACGGTTGAGCTGGGACTGATTACGCCACCGGTGGGCATGAACGTGTTCGTGATCAAGGCATTCGCCAAGGATGTTTCCATCGGCTCCATCTACAAGGGCGTGATGCCGTTCGTCGTCTCCGACCTTGTACGTCTGGCGCTGATCATTCTGTTCCCGGTACTGGCACTGGGTCTGGTGTAATGCCCGTCAGAGGCAGCTGATCCACTCGGTCGGCTGCCTCTTCCTGCCCCGCACTGTCTAACGACCTGCTGCCACCCCAGCCTTCATTTCCTGTGTCAGGAGGCCTGTCTCGTCATGCTTTCGCCCTCTATTCCCGGTATCTCTACCTATGCGCTCTACAGCGAAGAGCCGTCACAGAAAGATCCGGAGTTTTTTCACATCGAGGATATCAAGTCCCGCGCCCGTCTGTTCCACTGGAATATTGGCCTGCATACCCACCCGCGCATGTTTCAGCTGGTCTACGTGCGCAGCGGCGGCGTCAAGGCCCATCTGGATGGCAAGGACTACCAGCTGGAAGGCCCCTGTATCTTCACCATTCCGCCCTCGGTCGCCCACGGTTTTACCTTTGAACAGGACGTCACCATCGGCTATGTCATCACCCTGTCGCGTCTGATCCTGGGCGATGATGGCCTCAACCGCAGTTCGGCCATCCATGATGATCTTATGCGCCAGTCACAGATGATTCAGCTGCTGGAGCATCCGAATGATCAGCGCTTCATCGATCAGACCATCGAACACCTGGTCTATGAGTACAACAACAACGAACCGGGCAAACAGCAACTGTTCGAGTGCCAGTTGTTTTCGCTGCTGATCAAGCTGGGACGTCATTTCCATGCCAGCCATCGCCAGCGCCCCGAAGGCCGCTATGAGGCACGCTATCATCAGCTGTGCGAACTGATTGAAAAACACTACCGAGAGCATCAGCCCTGTCAGTTTTATGCAGATACCCTGTGTACCACGCCGATCGGACTTAACCGTGCCTGCAAGGCGGTATCGGGCAAAAGTGCCGGTGATCTGATACAGGACCGTCTCGCGCTTGAAGCCCAGCGCATGCTGATCTACTCATCGGCACCGGTTTCACTGATCGCCTATGAGCTGGGCTTCTCCGATCCGGCCTATTTTTCCCGTTTTTTCAAACGCAGGGTCGGAATTACCCCCTCCGTTTTCCGTGAACACCGCGAGCGGGATTAAGCCAGGAAAACGGTTTTTTTGCTCAGCACTGTTAAAAATGTACCAGCAGACGTCAACTTTCTCCATTCCGCGAAACGGGTCTATATTTGATTATGTCCCTCCCGGGTGATTTGACGCCCCAACATGATCTTGAACAAGTAGAGAGAGCCATGAAAACTATCCAGACTCAGGTAGCGATTATCGGTGCAGGCCCTTCCGGTCTGCTGTTGGGCCAGCTGCTGGCACGCAAAGGCATTAGCAACATCATCGTTGAACGTGTGACTGGCGACTACGTCCTTGGCCGTATTCGTGCCGGCATTCTGGAGCAGGGCTTTGCTGATCTGGTACGTGAAGCCGGCGTCGGTGAGCGCATGGATACCGAAGGCCATGTTCACGAAGGCGTCGAGCTGGTTGTGAATGGCAAGCGCACCCGTATCGATCTGAAAAACCTGACCGGCGGTGACGAAGTGATCTGCTATGGCCAGGTGGAAATCACTCAGGACCTGATGGACGCCCGTCAGGCCGCCAACCTGGAAACCTACTACGAAGCCGCTGACGTTCAGCCGCACGACGTCAAGAGCGACAAGCCGTACATCACCTTCACCCACCAGGGCGAAGAGTACCGTCTGGACTGCGACTTCATCGCCGGCTGTGACGGTTTCCACGGCGTATCTCGCCAGACTATCCCGGCTGAAGTCCGTACCGAGCACGAGCGTGTGTACCCGTTCGGCTGGCTGGGCATGCTGTCCGACACTCCGCCCTGCCATGAAGAACTGATCTACGCCAAGAGCGAACGCGGTTTTGCCCTGGCGAGCCAGCGCTCCGCCACCCGTTCTCGCTACTACCTGCAGGTACCGCTGACCGACAAGGTTGAAGACTGGTCTGATGAAGCCTTCTGGGAAGAGCTGAAAAAGCGTCTGCCGGAAGAGATCGCTGCCAACGTGGTGACCGGTCCGAGCATCGAGAAGAGCATCGCGCCGCTGCGTTCTTTCGTCTGCGAGCCGATGCAGTACGGCAACCTGTTCCTGGTGGGTGACGCTGCACACATCGTACCGCCGACTGGCGCCAAGGGCCTGAACCTGGCGGCTTCCGACGTGGCGACTCTGTACAAGATCCTGACCCGCGTGTACGAAACCGGTGACCGTCGCTACATCGAACAGTACTCTGAAATCGCGCTGCGCCGTGTATGGAACGGTGAGCGTTTCAGCTGGTGGATGACCAACATGATGCACGACTTCGGCGCCGAAGTGGGCAACAACGGTGTAGACGGCCAGATGTTCAGCCGTTTCATGGAGTCCGAGTTCAACTACTACCTGAACTCCGAAAACGGTCGCAAGGTCATCGC
>CAYMHL010000045.1:8310-17155 GCA_964390205.1 uncultured Marinobacterium sp. | reverse complement strand
CAAAAAGGTTAAAAACGCAAACAGGCGCTCCTTTTATCAAAGGTGCGCCTGTTTGTATGCATCTGTATATCTGTATAGATGACTTACTTACGGTTGTGCTTTTCTTCTTCTACGGCTTCTTCCAGCTCTGCGTCATCGTCCTCTTCGCCTTCTGTATCACGGGGACGCTTAATCAGTATCTGTCCCAGGATGATACCCAGTTCAAACAGCAGCCACATGGGTACAGCCAACAGACTTTGCGAAATGATGTCCGGAGGCGTCAGCAGCATCCCCAGCACAAAGCAACCAACGATCACATAGGCACGCTTGGCTTTGAGTCCATCAACGCTTACAACCCCGGACCACAGCAGCAGCAGTGTCGCCACCGGGATTTCAAACACGATGCCAAAGGCAAAAAACAGCTTCAGCACGAAGTTGAGATAGCTGCTGATATCCGTCATGACTGCGATGTTTTCCGGCCCCACACTGGTAAAGAAACCGAAGATGAGCGGAAAGACCACGAAGTACGCAAAAGCAACGCCCAGATAGAACAGGAAGATGCTTGATGCCAGCAATGGCACGGCCAGGCGCTTTTCATGCGAATAGAGCCCCGGTGCTATAAAGCTCCATGCCTGATGCAGTAGAAAGGGCATGGCCAGAAAAGCTGACGCCACCAGTGTCAGCTTGAAGGGCGCAAAGAAGGGCGAAGTCACATCTGTAGCGATCATGCTGGTCCCTTCCGGCAGCAGTGCCGTCAAGGGAGCTGACAACCAGGTATAGAGATCGTTGGCAAAGGCAAAAAGGCCAAGAAAAATGACCAGAATGGCCAGAACCGAATACAACAGGCGCTGACGCAGCTCCACCAGGTGCGCAATCAGCGGTTGTTCCTGATCAGTATGCTCAGCACTCATGGCTTATCCTTACTGCTGTCATGCCGATCAGCCCCCTTGTCATTGACATCCGATTGTCCCGTTTCATCGGCGGCTGACGCTTTGGTATCAGCATCATCATTCGGTGCAGATGATTGAAAGGGTTTGCGCATCTCTTCCAGCTCGCGTTCCAGCTGCTCTTTCTGAATAGCCGTGGTTCGCTTGAGCTCATCCATACGCAACTCTTCACGAATTTCGGATTGGATGGAGGTCAACGAACGGCGTACACGCCCCAACCATAGCCCACAGGTACGTGCAGCCGTCGGCAGGCGCTCGGGGCCCAGCACCAGCAGGGCCACGATGCCAACGACTAGCAGCTCGAAAAAGCCGATATCAAACATGGCTGTTCGGCTTACTTATGCGTTTTGCTGTCAGTTTTGTCGGCAGCAGACTCACTGTCCTTGAACTGAGCATCCTGTTCGGACGACAGTTTCTTCTGCTCGTCAGTGGACGATTTCTGTTCAGCATCGTCTTCGTTGACGGCTTTCTTGAAGCTTTTCAGGGCACCACCCAGATCACCCCCGATGTTGCGCAGTTTTTTGGTGCCAAACAGCAGAATGATGATGACCAGAACAATCAGCAACTGCCAGATACTAATTCCACCAAGCATGATGACTCCTAGGCTAAATAACGCTCATTTGAATAAAGGGCAGGCACGCAGATACGTGCAGCCGAATAACCGTAAGTATTCGGCGATTATTTGTTTCGTGACGCTTTTTCTTCCAGACCGGACAGGTCGAATCGACGCGCCAGTTCATTCAGTACCGCTTCATGGCTTTCACCCAGATGCGACAGCATCACCAGTGAATGAAACCAGAGATCGGCGGTTTCGTAGATCACATCGGACATATCGCCACTCAGGGCTGCATCCTTGGCTGCCAGCAGAGTCTCCACACTCTCTTCGCCAACCTTCTCCAGGATCTTGTTCAACCCTTTGGCATGCAGGGAAGCCACATAGGAACTCTCGGGGTCGGCATTCTTGCGTGCTTCAAGCACCTCGTGCAAACGGGCAAGTACATCGGTCATGAATCAGGCCTTTTTCGAATAGATCTCATCGGGATTGCGGCGCACGTCATCCACGGTTTCCCACTCGGTACCGTTACGCAGTACGCGGTAGAAGCAGCTTTCTCGGCCGGTATGGCAGGCAATCTCGCCCAGTTGTTCCACGCTGAGTAGAATCACGTCACCATCACAGTCAAGACGCAACTCATGCAGCTTCTGGACGTGACCGGACTCTTCCCCCTTGCGCCACAGGCGATTGCGGGAACGTGACCAGTAAATTGCACGTCCTTCCTCAACCGTCAGGCGCAGAGCTTCCTCGTTCATCCAGGCCACCATCAGGACACGACCGCTCTGGTGATCCTGGGCAATCGCCGGTATCAGCCCCTTTTCATCCCATTTGATCTGATCAAGCCAATCTGCCGACATGCGTTTTCCATCTGTTCCGTTACGAATAAGTCAACGCGAAGCATAACCGATCCACTCAGCAGCGACTACCTCAAGCACGCCACAAAAGCAGTGCTCCCAGTGCCCCGGAAAGCCAGGCATACCAAGGCCAATCGGACATAACCAGACTCAACTCAGGCTGCGACAGCAGCACCGCTCCCGCAACCAGGGCACTGCCCGACAGCAACAACCGTCGCTGCCGCTGCTGCATAAGCTGCTGTTTCTCCAGCAATTGATGCTGGACTCTGGCATCCGCCTCGGAATGGAGTTTCAGTTGCTCCAGACTGTCGTACACCATTTGCGGCAAATGCGGCAGCTTTTCCAGCCATTCAGGCCCCTGCTCCTTGATATTGCGGTAGACAGCCTTGATGCCCATGCGTTCCTGCATCCAGTTTTCCAGGAACGGCTTGGCCGTCTGCCAGAGATCCAGATCGGGATAAAGCTGTCGGCCCAATCCTTCGATATTGAGCAACGTTTTCTGCAGCAACACCAGCTGGGGCTGCACCTCCATATTAAAGCGTCTGGCCGTCTGGAATAGGCCCAGCAGGACCATGCCAAAGGAGATATCTTTCAGCGGCTTCTCGAAAATGGGCTCACACACGCTACGGATTGCCGTCTCAAACGCATGCACATTGGTGTTTCGCGGCACCCAGCCCGAGTCGATGTGCAGCTGGGCCACCTGCCGATAGTCGCGCTTGAAGAAAGCCAGAATATTGCGTGCCAGATAGCTCTGATCTTCGGCGTTCAGCGATCCGATGATGCCGAAATCCACCGCGATGTATTGGGGATCCGAAGGATTGTTGCGTGCAACAAAGATATTGCCGGGATGCATGTCGGCGTGAAAGAAACTGTCCCGGAACACCTGGGTGAAGAAAATCTCGACCCCTCGCTCCGCCAGCTTTTTCATGTCCGTCCCCTGCGCCCTGAGCTGGGCCACATCAGCCACCGGAATGCCGTGAATACGCTCCATTACCAGCACCTGCCGACGGGTGTAGTCCCAAAAGATCTCCGGCACATAGAGAATGGAGGACTGCTCAAAGTTACGCCTCAGCTGGGAGCCGTTGGCCGCCTCCTTGCGCAGATCCAGCTCATCAAAAATGGTCTGCTCATACTCGGCGACTACTTCCACCGGACGCAATCGACGGCCTTCCACCCAGAGGGCATGTACCATGCGCGCCAACAGATACAGCAGCGCCACATCCTGACGGATAACCCGGTCGATACCGGGCCGGATGACCTTAACCACCACCGCCTGCCCCGTGTGCAGCGTCGCGGCGTGGACCTGTGCGACAGACGCGGACGCCATGGGCTCAACCTCGAATTGAGCAAATACTTGCTCGATCGGTTGTTTCAGTTCCCGTTCGATAATTCGGCGCGCGCGTTCGCCCGAGAACGGCGGCACTCGGTCCTGCAGTCGGGCCAGCTCTTCCGCCAGATCATCAGGCAGCAGATCGCGACGGGTCGACAGCATCTGGCCGAACTTGATGAATACCGGGCCCAGGGCTTCCAGTGCCAGGCGCAGGCGTTCGGCCTGGCTGCGCCGAGCCGGCAGGATATAACGCCAGGGCAGCAGCCAGCACAGTGCCCTCACGTACCAGGGCAGCAGCGGCTGGTTGAAGAAGGTATCGAGTCGGTAATAGGCGAAGATCCACGCGATCTTCACCGAGCGCATCAGGGTCCGCACAGCCAGAAAGGTCCTGTCCCGTTCAAAAGAGGGCTATTCTAGCCTGTAATGGCGGCTTGTGTCTGGTTTCGTCCCTGTTCTTTGGCCCTGTAAAGAGCCTTGTCTGCCCGGGAAAACAGGGACTCCTGATCATCACCGTCCTCAATTTCAGCAACGCCGAACGACAGCGTGACCTCGACCGGTTCACCCTTGAAGTTGAAGGGACTACTCTGCACGGCAAGACGCAGTTTTTCCGTCGCCTGTAGTGCTTCCTGCGCCTGGGTAGACGGGAACAGAATCACGAACTCCTCGCCGCCGAAACGGGCAATGAAATCGGTACTGCGCAGATTCTGCCGCAGCACCTTGGCCACCAGGCGCAGCACGCGATCACCCGCCAGGTGACCCAAGTGATCGTTGATCCGTTTGAAGAAATCGATATCGCCAACCGCCATGGAAAAACTGGCGCCGTAGCGCTCCCAGCGCTGGATTTCGGTATCCAGATGCTGCTCGTAGGCGGTCCGGTTCGGCAGTCCGGTCAGGGGATCGGTTCGGGCACGCAATTGCTCTTCCTGCATGCGCGCACGGGCCTTGCTGGTCTCCAGTTCCATCTGGTCGACCTTCTGCAGCAATTCGTCATAACGCTGATTGAGTCGGTCTTCCCGTTCCTGTTCCTGCACGCGGAACTCTTCCATGCTGCGCATGATGGAGGCCAGCTGCCGGGTAACGCTTTGCTTGAGCAGGCCCAGATCATCCGAGTCCTTTACCGTGCGGTGGATAGTCCGCACATCACGGCGAACCCTGTCATCCAGCTGCCGATGCGACTGGTGCGCGGCAGACTCGTCGCTGCGGCTCTCTTCGAGAAACTGCTGCACATAAGCCAACTGGGAGTTCAACGTCAGCAGATAATTTTCGAAATCCTCCTGACTGTTGCCACCGGCCATGCGCACCAGGTCAGTCAGAACGATGATGACTTCCGGTAGCCGATCCAGCGTTAAGCCCTGTTCCAGCTCGCGGACCAATCCTCTGGCCTTTTCCACGCCTTCCGCCGGAATCTGCAACAGCTCGAGCAAACGGATAAGCCGTTGCGCTATTTCCGCCTGGAGCAACTCCAGATTCTGCGGCCCGGGCTGGTTGAGTTCGAATTCGCTGACCGTCGATTCACTTTCGCTGCCACTGAGAATGCTGCCCTGCAACTGCACCAGTTCGGTCAGCAGGCTGGCCAGGGCCGAAAGCTGGTCAACCGCTGTATGTGAGCGGGCTTCAACGTCGCTGATCAGGGGGTCCAGCGTGGCTACACGATTAAGCCGATGCAGCTGCTGTCCCCAGCGCTTAAGGCTGCGCTGAACACTCTCTCGAGCGCGCTGCTGATCCAGATCGAACTGTTTGATCTGCTGCTTGAGCTGACGACTGAGCGACACCATACGCGAGGCGTCATTGGACTGCAGCGCAACACTCAGAGCCTGCAGCGCCTGATCAAGTGACACATTGCCCTTCAGCCCCAGGCCAAGATGGCGGACCAAACCGCTGATCTGTTCCCGCCAGTGAGCATCTGCCTGCCGCTGCCGATCGACCTCAAGTGTCAGATCAGTATATTTGCGTTTCCAATTGATCTGATCAGACACGCCATACCTCATTACCGGACTCTAAGGGTATAACGATATAGAGTATTCACTTCCGCAGGCAATAGAAATGAAAAACCGCCTGCAAGAGGCGGTTTCTTATACGGGATCAAACAAATAGGATGGCTCAGCGAGCAGCACGCTCCTGCTCCACCAGATAGTTCACCACCTCGAGCATCTGCTTGTGCCCGCCGGCAGACTGCGCCGTCACCCGGTACTTGCCGTTCACCACCATGGCCGGCACACCGGTAATCTCATAGCTGCGCAGCCTGGAGTCACCCTGTTTCAGCTTCATGTTGACCGCAAAGGAATCATACAGCTTGTTGAACTTTTCCGGCTCAATGCCCAGCGGGGCATAAAACTCCGCCAGAGCATCGACATTGGTGAAGCGCTTGCGCTGCAGATGGATGGCATCAAACATCGGCTGGTGGCTTGCCTCTACCTTGTCGGCCAGCTCGGCCACATAATAGGCGCGCGCCAGGGGTTCCCAACTGCGGCCGAACACGACCGGCAGGCCGACAAAAGCCACGTCGTCAGCCTGCTGCTTGCGCCACTGCGCCAGCAGCGGCTCAAAAGTATTGCAGTGCGGGCAGGCGTAGCTGAATGCCTCAGTCACTTCGATTTTGTCGGCTGCAACCGTTTTCACCGGGAACGGCAGTTCAAAATAGTGCTCCCCGGCACGGTATTCCTGAGCCCAGGCCAGGCTCGCCACCAGGGACAGGGCCACCGTTGTCAGCAATTTCTTCAGCATACTTTTCTTCCTGTTGTCGTATTGGCGAATGTCGAGTAGACCCCGCTGGCTGAAGTTTAGTTCAGCGCTGCGGAGAGACGGGAACAAAAAAGGCAGCCTTGGCTGCCTTTTCCACTATCCTTGATCAACACTTGATCAGTGCAGACCCTGAACGTACTGAGCGACCGCCTTCATTTCAGCTTCGCTCATCTTGCCGGCGATATCACGCATCATCTGCGCCGGGTCGTTGTTGCGTTCGCCCTTGGCGAACTTGTTCAGTGTGGATTCGACGTACTGAGCATGCTGGCCGCTCAGCGACGGGTAAGCCGCGCTGTCGATGCCCTGACCGGTCGGGCCGTGGCAAGCGGTGCAGGCCGCTACACCCTTCTCGGGTACGCCGGCACGCCAGATAGTCTGACCCAGCTCGACCTGGTCAGCGGCCGCCTGGCCCAGCTGAACCTTCTTGCTGGCGTAAAACGCTGCGATATCAGCCAGATCCTGATCGTTCAGATTGGTCAGCATGCCGGTCATTTCCGGTACCATGCGTGCGCCGCTCTTGATTTCGTTCAGCTGTTTCAGCAGGTATTTTTCACCCTGTCCAGCCAGTTTCGGGAAGTTTCCTACAACACTGTTGCCGTCTGCACTGTGGCATGCAGTACATACAGCAGTCTTTGCCTGGCCTGCAGCCGCATCACCTGCCGCGTGAGCGACGCCGGTGAGGCCGATGCTTACCAGTAAGCTGATCAGTAGTTTGTTCATTGACTAACCCAGACTCTTGCTTGACGAAATGTGTGTATATTTCCGCCATTTGAGGTCAAAACGGCGAAAACAGCCAATTCCACTATTACCCTGACTGGAGACATACTCGGTTCGCGGGTAAAATTGGCGGCATTATAAACCAATATCCCCACAGACTGGAACGGATATGTTCAGTTTGTCGCCACCGAGCCTTGCATCATGTCAACCTCAGACCTCGTAATTCATTACAACCTTGCCCGCTTCGAGATCAGTGCCGCGCGTCTCGATCAGTGTCCGCCCGACACCGGTGCCGAGGTGGCATTTGCCGGTCGCTCCAATGCCGGAAAATCCAGCGCCATCAACGCGCTGACCCAGCAGAATGCCCTTGCTCGTACGTCAAAAACACCGGGACGGACTCAGCTGATCAACTTTTTCAGCCTCAATATCGAGGGCCTGAAGATCGTCGACCTGCCCGGTTACGGCTACGCCAAGGTCCCCATTGCGATGAAGCAGCACTGGCAGCGCCATCTGGATGCCTATCTGCAGCACCGCGAAAGCCTGCGCGGCGTTGTGCTGGTGATGGACATTCGCCACCCGATGAAAGAATTCGACGAAATGATGGTGAATTGGTGTGAAGCCACCGGCGTGCCCCTGCACGTTTTGCTCACCAAGGAAGACAAGCTCAAGCGAGGTCCCGCCAAGGGCACCATGCTGCAGGTACAGAAACTGCTGAAGGAGCGTCTGGGCGACAAGGTCAGCGTACAGACTTTCTCGGCCCTGAAAAATACCGGTGTGGATCAGCTGCGCCAGCGCATCAACACCTGGCTGCTGACTGACCTGATCGATGAGGGTGGTGACAGCGAGGCCTGACAGGACAAGAAAAACCCCGGCCGGGGAAGGGGAAACCCAGGCCGGGGCAAGATGTCATGACAGAGCGAGTCAGGGTCCACGCTGGCACAGACAATGGATTTTTCTTACCTGACTCGAGAAGTAAGACAGCCCCTGTAGAAAAAGTTCACTGGTGTTTAAAAAAAGATCAGTGCGCCTGTTCCCAGTTATCGCCCACACCCGCTTCCACCAGTAATGGCACGGCCAATTCCGCCGCTCCTTCCATCAACGGTTTGACCTGGGCAATAAAGTTATCCACTTCGCTTTCGCGTACCTCGAACACCAGTTCATCGTGTACCTGCATGATCATGCGGGCATCCATCTCGCCCTGTTCCAGCCAGTTATCCACCGCGATCATGGCACGCTTGATGATATCCGCCGCCGTGCCCTGCATGGGTGCATTGATCGCCGTACGTTCAGCGGCCTGACGCTTCATCGGGTTGCGGTTGTTGATATCCGGCAGGTAGAGGCGGCGGCCAAACAGGGTTTCGACATAGCCCTGATCCCGCGCCTGGGCACGGGTTTCGTCCATGTAACGCTGCACGCCGGGGTAGGTGGCGAAATAGTGTTCGATGTAGGTACCGGCCTCCTTATTGCCGATGCCCAGCTGCCGCGCCAGACCAAAGGCCGACATGCCATAGATCAGGCCGAAGTTGATCGCCTTGGCGCTGCGGCGCTGATCTGCCGTGACCTTATCCACAGTGGTGCCGAACACTTCCGCCGCAGTCGCCTTGTGGATATCTTCACCGTGACGGAAGGCGTTGAGCAGCCCCTCGTCACCGGACAGATGCGCCATGATGCGCAGCTCGATCTGTGAATAGTCCGCCGCGATGATTTTGTAGCCCTCAGGCGC
>CAYMHL010000045.1:0-8210 GCA_964390205.1 uncultured Marinobacterium sp. | reverse complement strand
AGCAGTTCACCCTCGGCGGCCAGCTGTGGCTGCAGTTTGTGGTGCAGGCGCAGGGTTATATCGGCATCTTCCGCCGCATAGGGTGCGGCCTGTTCCAGCTCGATCTGGTTGAAGGTCAGCTGCTTTTTACCCTTGCCCGCAATGGCTTCAAAGCTGGTGGTGCTCACGCCCAGGTGACGATATGCCAGCGTATCCATGTCATGACGGCTGGCTGTGGAGTTGAGTACATAGGACTCCAGCATGGTATCGGCGCCGATGCCCTGCAGCTCGATGCCGTAGTGACGCAGCACGTTCATGTCGTATTTGATGTGCTGGCCGATCTTTTTCAGCTCGGAATCTTCCAGCAGCGGCTTCAGCTGCGCCAGCACCGCATCCCGATCCAGCTGTGCCGGCGCACCCATATAGTCATGCGCCAGCGGCACATAGGCGGCCTTGCCCGGCTCAACCGAGAAGGAAACCCCCACCAGTTTTGCTTCCATATAGTTCAGGCTGGTGGTTTCGGTATCGAAGGCAAACTCACCGGCCGCTTTCAGCTTTTCCAGCCAGGCATCCAAAGCGTCCTGCGTCAGTACGGTTTCATATTCGGTTTCGATGCTGTCTTCAGCCTCAACCGGCTGATCGGCACCCAGCTCTCCGGCATCACCGGCTTCGAGCTCACGTACCCAGCTCTTGAACTCGAACTGTTTGAACAGCTCCAGCAACTGCTCCGGGTGGGGTTCGGGCAGGGTGATGTCGTGCAGGTCGATATGCAGGGGTACATCGGTCTTGATGGTGGCCAGCAGATAGGACAGCTCTGCCGCTTCGCGGTTGTCTTCCAGCTTTTTCGGCATGGTCTTGGCGCCACGGAATCCCAGCTCGGGGATTTTATCCAGATTTTCATACAGATCCTGGATGCCGCCGATACCCTGCAGCAGCGCCAGCGCCGTCTTTTCACCCACACCGGGCACACCGGGAATGTTGTCCACCTTGTCCCCCTGCAGCGCCAGCAGGTCGATCACCAGATGCGGCGGCACGCCGAACTTTTCCTCGACCCCGGCCACATCCATCTTGCTGTCGTTCATGGTGTTGATCAGGGTGACATGCTCATCCACCAGCTGCGCCATATCCTTGTCACCGGTGGAGATGACCACCGCGCGGCCGGACTCGCTGGCCTGACGCGCCAGGGTGCCGATGACGTCATCCGCTTCGACGCCTTCCTCAACGAACAGCGGCAGTCCCATGGCACGGATGATGGCGTGGATCGGCTCCACCTGAGCGCGCAGATCATCCGGCATGGGCGGGCGGTGTGACTTATACTCAGCATAGATCTCGTCGCGGAAGGTCTTGCCCTTGGCATCGAAGATCACCGCCACCGGACTGTCGGGATAGTCCTTGAGCAAACGCTTGAGCATGGACGTCACCACACGGATGGCACCGGTCGGCGTACCGTCAGCGGTGCGCAGATCCGCCTGCTGGGAGGCAAAGAAGGCGCGGTAAAGGTAGGAGGAGCCATCCACCAGAATGACCGGGGCGTGCTGTTCGCTCATGGGAGTATCCATATATCTGTTTCGAGGGGTTGTTCGTGCCTGCGACAAGGCCCACAATCATAGACAATTCGACCCCGACTAACCAATTGGGAAGCAATGATGCTGAAAAAACTGACTCTGGCGGCGGTATTGGCGCTGGCGCCTCTGGCACAGGCTGAAGTAGTGGACGACCCGGCCCTGACCGAGCCGGAGATCACCATCACCCACGATGGCGACAACACCTATTACGAGTACACCATCAACGGCCAGCTCAAGGAGATCAAAGTGGTGCCCCGAGTCGGTGCGCCCTACTATTTGGTTCCCGCTGAAGGCTCGCAGAAATTCATCCGCGTGGAGGAGTCACAGCTGCTGATTCCGAAATGGGTCATCTTCCGCTGGTAATCGACCTTGGCCGTTTATACTCAGATCAGCCGCCATCAGCTTGAAGCCCTGCTCGAGGACTATACCCTTGGGCAGCTGGTGGACTATACCGGCATCGAAGGGGGCATCGAAAACAGCAACTTTTTTGTCACTCTGGAACAGGGTGGTCAGCAGTTCGACTACGTGCTGACCCTGTTCGAAGAGCTGAGTCAGGACGAAATGCCCTTTTTCGTCGAACTCGGCCAGTGGCTGCAGGCACGCCAGGTCCCTGTGCCCTACGCCATCAAGGACCGCAACGGTATTGCCCTGAAACAGCTGTGCGCAAAACCGGCATTCCTCCAGCCAAGGTTTCACGGCCATCATCTGGATCGCGAGCAGATTACCGCGCAGCACTGTGCCGAAATCGGCGCGGCTCTGGCCCGTTTCCACCTGGCCGGTGAAGACTTCTACCTGCGCCGTCAGGCCCAGCGCGGCGTATTCTGGTGGCGCCGCGAAAGTCAGGCGATCCGTCACCTGCTCAAGCCCGAGGATGCAGAGCTGCTGCAGCAGGAAGTGGCGCTGTTCGACCGGTTACGAGAGCAACCCTTCGGCCTGCCGCTGGGTACCATCCACGGTGACCTGTTTCACGACAACGCCCTGTTCGTCGATAACCGGCTGGAAGCGATTCTCGATATCTACAACGCCGCCACTGCCTTTCTGCTGTTTGATCTGGCCATCGTCGCCAACGACTGGTGTACCGATGCACAGGGCCGAATAGACCCCATCCGTGAACAGGCGCTGACCCAAGCCTACGCCGGTATTCGACCGTTCAGCGACGAAGAGTGTGCCGCCTGGCCCACGCTGACGCGCACAGCTGCCATGCGCTTCTGGCTGTCACGGCTGATTCCCTGGCTGGGCGTCGAGCAGGCATCCCGCCCCGGCATCAGTACCAAACTGAAAGATCCGGACGAGTTCCGCCGCATACTGCTCAACCGCATCGCCACGCCTGCCACGATCTGATCGGCCCTCCGGTCCGGCCTGCCCTCGGGTTCAGGCCGGACGCCTCGGGCTGGTATACTGGCGCCCATACTTCATCCTTTTGAATCCCAAGCTGCAGGTCCCATGGACGTTACACACATCATCGATTCGCTCAACGACGCCCAGCGGCAGGCCGTGACCGCTGACCTGAACAACCTGCTGGTACTGGCCGGTGCCGGTTCGGGCAAGACCCGGGTACTGGTACACCGCATCGCCTGGCTGATCGAGACCGAGGGCCTGTCGCCCTATTCGATCATGGCGGTGACCTTCACCAACAAGGCGGCGCGGGAGATGCGCGGGCGTATCGAGCACCTGCTGGGGATCAACACCCACGGCATGTGGGTGGGCACCTTCCACGGTCTGGCCCATCGTCTGCTGCGCGCCCACTGGCGCGATGCCGGCCTGCGGGACAACTTCCAGATCATGGACAGCGACGACCAGCTGCGTCTGCTCAAGCGGTTGTGCAAGGAGATGAACCTGGACGACAGCCGCTGGCCGGCACGCCAGTTCCAGTGGTTCATCAACGCGCAGAAAGATGAAGGCCTGCGCAGCGCCCATATCGAGCGCACCGGCGACCCTTATCAGACGATGATGATCCGCGTCTATGAGGCCTACGAAGACGCCTGCGAACGGGGCGGCATGATCGACTTCGGCGAGTTGCTGCTGCGCGCGCTGGAGCTGCTGCGCGACCGTGCCCCCCAACTGCTCGCGCACTACCGCGAGCGTTTCCGCTATGTGCTGGTGGACGAGTTCCAGGACACCAACGCCATCCAGTACGCCTGGCTGCGCCTGCTGTGCGAAGGCGAGAACAAGCTGATGGCGGTGGGCGATGACGACCAGTCGATCTACGGCTGGCGCGGTGCCCGCATCGAGAACATCCAGCACCTGGAAGAACACTTCCCCGGCACCGAAACCATCCGCCTGGAACAGAACTACCGCTCCACCGGCACCATTCTCGGCGCCGCCAACGCGGTGATCCAGAACAACTTCGGCCGTCTGGGCAAGGAGCTGTGGACCGAGCTGGGCGACGGCGAAGCCATTTCGCTCTACAGCGCCTTCAACGAGCAGGACGAAGCGCGTTTCATCGTCGACCAGATCCAGAAATGGGTCGACGACGGCAACCGCCGCGACGAGTCGGCCATCCTCTACCGCTCCAACGCCCAGTCCCGCGTACTGGAGGAAATGCTGATCCGGGCCGGCATGCCCTATCGCATCTACGGCGGTCAGCGCTTCTACGATCGACTGGAGATCAAGAATGCGCTGGCCTACCTGAAGCTGATCGCCAACCGTGACGACGATACGGCGATGGAGCGCATCATCAATGTGCCCACCCGCGGCATAGGTACTCGCACCATCGAGGCGATCCGTGACCACGCCCGCGGTGAAAACGTCTCCATGTGGCGCGCTGCCAACGAGATTACCGAACTCAAGACCCTGCCGGCCCGGGCCAACAACGCCCTGCAGGGCTTCATCGATCTGGTCAACCAGCTCGACAGCGATACCCGCGAGGTGGAACTGCACGAACAGACCGACCATGTGATCGAGCACTCCGGCCTGATCCAGCACCACGAAAAGGAGAAAGGTGAAAAGGCCCAGTCCCGCATCGAAAACCTGGAGGAGCTGGTCAACGCCACCCGTCAGTTTGCCGGTCAATGGCAGGACGACAACGAAGAGGGCTTCAACTCGCCGCTGGCGGCGTTTCTCGATCAGGCCGCGCTGGATGCCGGTGAAACCCAGGCCGACGTCAACACCGACAGCGTCCAGCTGATGACCCTGCATTCGGCCAAGGGGCTGGAGTTCCCGCTGGTGTTCCTCGCCGGCATGGAGGAAGGCCTGTTCCCGCACAGCATGTCGGCCGAGGAGCCGGGACGGCTGGAGGAGGAGCGCCGCCTCTGCTACGTGGGCATCACCCGCGCCATGCAGAAGCTCTACATCACCTACGCCGAATCACGTCGCCTGCACGGCAAGGAAACCTTCAACCGGGTATCCCGCTTCGTCAACGAAATTCCGCCGGGCCTGATCGAAGAAGTACGCCTCAACGCCAGTGTACGCCGCCCCTACGGCGCCCAGCAGGACCAGCCCAGCAGTCTGTTTGGCGGTGGCTCTTCCCTGTCCAGTGCCGAGGTACCCAGCACCAACCTGAGTCTGGGTCAGCCGGTGATGCACGCCAAGTTCGGCGCGGGCGTGGTCACCAACTTTGAAGGCAGCGGCCCCAAGGCGCGGGTACAGGTGAATTTCGAAGAGGTGGGCAGCAAGTGGCTGGTAGTGGGCTTTGCCAACCTGCAGCCACTGTAAGACTTAGCCCAGCAGGCGGGGCAGCAAGGTCTCGCCCGCCTGCCACAGCAGACGCAGCGCGAGCAGGGTGACAATCAAACGGAACAGGCGGTTGAACCAGACCGATGATACCTTGCGCAACAGGTTGAGGCCGATCCAGGTACCCAGCATGCCGCTGAGAATCATCGCCACCACCAGCGGCAGCCAGTCGGCAAAGGCGAAGCCTACCGCCGAGAACACCACCCCCTTGAGCAGATGCTGACCGGTCATGGTGGCGGCGAAGGTTGCCACGGTCTGCATTTTGTCTTCACCATGCCGATGCAGAAATGCCGCCACCATCGGCCCGGTAGCCCCTACAAACATAGTGATAAACGTGGTCAGGCCACCGGCGATCAGCGTGCGCAGGGGTGTCAACGTCCGTGCTACCGGCTTGGGACCCCAGACCATCCACAGGATAAAGCCACCTACCGCCAGCTGGATCATTTCCAGCGGCAGCTGTACCACCACCAGTGAAGCAATGGCCGCACCGACCAGTCCACCCAGCAGAAAACGTCGGCACAGGGGCCAATGGATATGTTTGCGGGTCATCAGCGCCCGGTTGCCGTTGGACCCCAGCTGCACCAGACCGTGTACCGGAATCAGCGCGGCTACCGGCAGCAACTGCGCCATCACCACCAACAGCAATACACCACCGCCGATGCCCAGGGTCGCGGTCATCAATGAGGTAAAGCCCGCGGTCAGCACCAGCAACAGCGCATCCAGCGGCAGCAGTTCGGGGGGCAGCAGATCCAGAAGCACGCCTATCAGCCGCCCTGCATCGCCTGCATGACCTGCTGCGACCAGTTCAGGCTGTGACGGTAGGCCACTTCATAGAAGGGACGGTCGAGGGCACGGCTGAGCTGATCGAATTCGCCACGCTCGTAATACTCCACCTGGCGCAACAGCTCGCCGCAGGAGCCGGCACGGCTGATCAGCGCATCCTTCAGGTCCTGCTGCAGCGGCACCTGATCGAGCAGCTCGGACATATCCATATCCAGCAGTACATCAAGCTGCGACAGCAGGCCGACGATAAAGTGGTTGATCGGCTCTGGGCGCCCCATCATCTCGGCCAGCAGCTCGCACATACGGCCACGCAGCAACATGTTGCGGGTCAGTTCGTCCGGCTTGTCCTTGTCCGCGGCACTGAGGAACAGCAGCACCCAGCGCTTGATCTGGTCGATGCCCAACAGGGTGATGGCATGGGACAGGGAGCTGATCTCGCGGCGCAGGTTGAACGCCGCCGAGTTGACCACCTTCAGTATGCGATAGGTCAGCGCCGGGTCCTGCAGGGCGATCTCTTCGATCGACTGGGCCGTGGCCGCCGGACGCTGGAGTTCCGTCAGGATCTGCAGCAATACCACCTTGTTGCCGGTGATCTTCTTGCCCTTGACGGCCTCCGGCTTGCTGAGGAAGTAGCCCATGTAGAGGGCAAAGCCCATCTCCAGGCAGCGGCGGAATTCATCCTGGGTTTCCACCTTGTCGGCCAGCAGCTCCAGCTGATAGGGCCGCAACCTTTGCAACAGCGGCGGAATGTTGTCCAGCCCCAGCAACTGAATATCCAGCTTGAGGACATGGACGATATTCAGCAGGGGTTCAAAGCGTGGGTCCCGGGGATCATAGTCCGCCAGCGCCAGCCGATAGCCCTGACGCGCCAGATCTTTCACTCGCTCGATCAGTGCCGGGGTAATGTTGGAATGCCCGAGCAGCTCCAGCACGAAGCTCTGCTTGGGCAGCTCCGGCAGCTCATTGTTGAGCAGAAAACTGTCGGTTACCTTGAGGAAACAGGGCAATGACTGCACTGATCCGCCCTTGGTAATGCTGGAGTAGGTACCCAGCAGCACGCCCAGCGTTGCTTCGTCATCCTTAAGACCCTGAACGAAATTGCCCTCGGCATCACGAAACAGCAGTTCAAACGCCACCACATCCTGACTTTTGGTGTATACCGGCTGACGCGCCATCAACACCTGCAGGGGCTTTTCTTCCGTCATTGGGGGAGAGCCGTTCGCGACCACATTGACTCCTACTGAATCCTTTTGACCCGATTTCAAACACAGGTTGGAGTATATCGGCAGCTTCCGCACAAGGGCAATGTTATTGCCCCTTGACGACACACACTGTCTGCCATCTGCAATACCGCTCCAAGGCTGTCCGCTCGCCATATATTGACGCTATCTCACCCATAATTTTTACCAAGTTCCATCAATGTCAGGTGCTCTGCATAATAGCCCCGTTACGTATGTTGCCTTCTTGATACACCTTATTGGCCCCAGTGCACGCTAACAGGACGAACCCGACATGTTGAAGCACCTTTCCATTGCCCGAGCCCTGCAGATCGCCTTCGGCGCATCCGTAGTGGCCATTATTGCACTCAGCCTTTATCTGCTGATCGCCATCAACACCATCAAGGAGCAGTTTGTCGGCGTCGTGGATCGCAACGTCAACCTGCTGACCACGGTGTCGGACCTGCGCTACTACACCGTAACCTACCGCCGCTTTGCGCTGGACTACGGCCTCACCGATGATGTGCAGGACCACCGCGCCATTGTGCAGACCATCCGCTACAACGATGACAAGGTTGCCCTTGCAATGGATAACATGCAGCGACTGGCCGACACCGAGCAGATCCGGCGCGACATCGCCGAGTATCAGCAGCGCATAGACGCCTACCGCCAGATGCAGCAGAACTACATCAATATGATCGATGATGGCCGCATTGAACAGGCACGCCAGGAGATGCTGGGCCCGATGCTGGCACCCTTCAACGCCATCGTTGACCATCTGGGCAACATGCAGGCCGACCTGGAAGCCGAAGCGATCGCCATCAAGGATGCCGAAGCCAACAAGATCAGCGGCCTGATCACCACCACAATTGTGGTCATCGCCGTGATCACCCTGTTCATGCTGCTGATGGGCTTTGCCATCTCACGCAAGGTCACCCAGCCACTGGATCGACTGATCCGGCAGATGCAGGCCGTGGGTCAGGGCGACCTGAGC
>CAYMHL010000044.1:13475-17239 GCA_964390205.1 uncultured Marinobacterium sp. | reverse complement strand
CTCCACACTCAACGCTTTGCTCAGCGCCTGCTCAATAGCACCTGCCGGTTTGGCAAACCGCGCCAGCAGATTGTAGAGCACCGGGATGATGAACAGTGTGAGCGTGGACGCAAAGATCAACCCGCCCAGTATCACCATGCCGATGGCAGCACGGCTTTCAGCCCCGGCACCGCTTGCCAGTACCAGCGGAACGGCACCGAAAATGGTGGAGATGGTGGTCATCAACACCGGTCTGAAGCGCATGATCGACCCCTGCAGAATGGCTTCCTGCACCGCCATGCCCTGATCGCGCAGCTGGTTGGCAAACTCGACGATCAGGATGCCGTTTTTCGCCATCAGCCCCAACAGCATGATGATGCCGATCTGACTGTAGATGTTCAGGCTGATGCCCGAAGCCCACAGCGCCACCAGCGCCCCGGTGACCGACAGCGGTACGGTCAGCATGATGATCAGCGGATGGATCCAGCTTTCAAACTGGGCCGCAAGCACCAGGAAAACGATCACGAACGCCAGCGCAAAGGTCAGGTAAATTGCCGCCGAGGAATCCTGAAACTCGCGACTGAGTCCCTTGTAGCTGACCCGCGCTTCCGGCGGCAGATAATCCTGCGCCAGACCATTAAGGTAGTTCAGTGCCGTACCCAGATCGTAGCCCGGTGCCAGCGAACCGCTGATCACCACGGCCGGCAGCCGGTCGATGCGACGCAGGTCCGGGTTGGCACCCACTTCATCCACATCCACCAGTGCCTGCAGCGGGATCAGGTCGCCTCCCTCTCGCGGCCGCAGGTAGATGCGCCCCAAGTCCGAGGGCGTGGCCCGGCTGGCATCCTGTGCCTGCACGATCACATCGTACTCCCGGCCACGATCCATGTAGGTTGTCACCTCACGGGAGGCCAGTACGGTCTGCAGGGTCAGACCCACGTCTTCGACGGTAACATCCAGATCCGCCGCACGCTGGCGGTCGATGTTGACCCTCAGCTCGGGCCGCGTCAGCTCGAAGTCGGTCTCCAGATTGATCAGGTTGGGGTTGTCCTGAGCGCGCTGCAGAATCTCTTCGCTCCACTGCTGCACGCTCTCATAGTCAGGCCCGCCGATGACGAAGGAGACCGGCTGGCTGAACCCGCTCTGACCCAGCCCTGGCGGGTTGACCGGAATCGAGCGCACGCCGGGTACCTGCGCCAGCTGCGGGAACAGCTCAGTGGCGACGCTCTGCTGTTTCACATCGCGCTCATCCCAGTGGTTCAGCCCCAGAATGATGAAGGCGTTGTCCGCTTCGCCACGAAAACCGACGATGGCCAGCATGCGTTCCGCCACACCCTTTTCCAGGTAGGGCAAGAGTTTCTGCTCGATCTGACGCACATGATGTTCGGTGTAATCCGCGGTAGAACCGCGCGGGGCCGAGGTCGGCATGATAATGACGCCGCGGTCTTCGGTGGGAGCCAGCTCCTGCGGCAAGCGTGGAAAAATCGCCACGGCCAGAATCATGCCGGCAGCCCCCACGCCCAGCAGCAGCCCCGGATGACGCAGCGACAGGCGCAGCAGCCGCTCATAGCCACGGTTCAGGCCGCCCAGCACCCGCTCGGTGGCCATCCAGATGCTGTGGCCCTCCTCCTGTTCGGGGCTGTGGCGCAGCCATTTGGAGCAGAGCATGGGCGCCAGGGTCAGCGCCACGAAACTGGACACCACCACCGCCGATGCCAGGGTAAAGCCGAACTCGCTGAACAGACGGCCGATATTGCCGCCCATAAAGGAGATGGGTACAAACACCGCGACCAGCGTCAGTGTGGTGGCGATGACCGCAAAAGCCACCTGACGCGCCCCCAGATAGGCGGCGACCAGCGGCTTTTCGCCCTCGTCGATACGGCGCTGGATGTTTTCCAGCATGACGATGGCATCATCCACCACCAGGCCGATCGCCAGAATGATCGCCAGCAGAGTCAGCACGTTGATCGAGAAGCCCAGAAAGCCCAGACCGATGAACGCGCCAATCACCGCTACCGGAATGGTGACCGCCGGAATCAGCGTCGCCCGCCAGGAGCGCAGGAACACGAAGATCACCAGAATGACCAGTGCCACCGAGATCGCCAGGGTAATCAGCACCTCCTTGATCGAGGCACGGATAAAGATCGACTCGTCGTAGCTTTCGGTGATGGTCACTTCCGGCGGCAGGCTGTCACGGATCCGTTCCAGCTCCTCACTGACCCGGTCGGATACGGCCACGGTGTTGGCCTTCGACTGGCGGGTGATGCCCATGCCGATGGCGGTCTGGCCGTTGGCACGCAGGCGGCTGACATCGGACTCCACCCCCAGCTGCACATCGGCCACATCCCCCAGTCGCAGCAGCACGTTGCCATCCCGGCGGATCACCATGTTGCGGAACTCTTCCACCCGATTGAGGCGCCCCTCGGTACGCACGGTAAAGTCACGGCTCACGGACTCCACGGAACCGCCGGGCAGCTCCACATTATTGGCTCTGAGCGCACGCTCCACTTCGGCCACGGTCATGTCACGGGCCGCCAGTCGTTCCGGATCCAGCCAGACACGCACGGCGTAACGACGCTCACCCCCGATCAGCACTTCGGCCACGCCATCCACGACCGCCAGACGATCCTTGAGCACCCGGTCGGCAAAGTCGCTGAGCTGCGCCGAATCCCAGACATCCGAGCGCAGGGTTAGCCACATCATCGGTCGGGCGTTGGAGTCCGCCTTGCGTACCACCGGCGCATCCGCCTCATCGGGCAGACGGCTGACCACGCGCGCCACCGCATCACGCACATCATTGGCCGCCACATCCACATCGCGAGACGTGTTGAACTCGATGGTGGTGCGCGACTCGCCCTGCTCGGTACTGGACTCGATGGAGCGTATGCCTTCGATGCCGCTGATGGCACCTTCGATCACCTGGGTAATCTGCGTATCCACCACCTCGGCGGCGGCACCGGTGTAATCGGTCGATACGGACACCACCGGCGGATCGATATCGGGATATTCACGCACCGGCAGCTGATTCAGGGCGGCGAAACCGAACACCAGAATCAACAGACTCATGACGGTGGCAAACACCGGCCGTTTGATGGAAACATCGGACAGCACCATGATCAGGACTCCCGTGCCGTCAGTGCGGAATCCGGAATGGCATTCTCGGTACCGTCGAGGATCTGCAATGCATCGCCACTGGACAGTCGGTCCTGAGCGGTGATTACCACTCGGTCATCAGCCTCGATCCCGGACAGAATTTCAACCTTGCCCGGCTCGCGACTGCCCAGCTCCACCGAGCGGCGCTCGGCGCTGTTGTCCTCTTTCGCCACGAACACATAGCGCTCATCGCCCTGCAACAGCACCGCCTGCTCAGGCACCACCAGTGCTTCGCGCTCACGCAGGGTCAGACGCACCGACATGAACTGCCCGGGGCGCAGCTGACCTTCGCGATTGTCGATCAGTGCCTTGACCTTGAGGGTACGGCTCAACGGATCGATGCGGGTATCCAGCTCTGCCAGCTCGCCACTGAACACCTGCCCCGGCCAGCTGGAGGAGACACTCTCGATCGGCTGTCCGGGCTGCAGCTGACCCAAAAACCGTTCGGGCACGGCAAAGGTCAGTTCCATCTCACGGGTATCATCCAGTGTGGTCAGCGGATCGCCGCTTTCGATATAGGCACCGGGGCTGAGGTCGCGCAGCCCCACAACGCCGTCAAAGGGGGCGTCGATACGGTGATTGTCGGCCCTCACCCGAGCGGCCTGACGTTCGGCTTCGGCCACATCCACTGC
>CAYMHL010000044.1:9180-13375 GCA_964390205.1 uncultured Marinobacterium sp. | reverse complement strand
ACCGCCTCGATGCGATCTCTGACCGTCTGCAGCTGCGGCAGGGTGACATGCACCGCCTGAGCACGCTTCTGTCGCCCCTGCTCCTGCTCCACCGGTGCCAGCCAGTGCCAGGCCAGTGCCGCTGCAGCGGCCAGCACGACCAGCAGCAGCCCGATAAACCATTGCGCCATGAACCCTTGTTCTGTGAACTTTTGCTGCACGCGATTTTTCTCCCTTTGACCTGCGGACAAGTGACAGATGATCCCCATCGGCCTTATGATGCCTACACTGAACATACAGGCTGCAGCAAAACACATTCCGGTGATTTTTTCACCGTCTGTTAAGCTGCTGCTGCCGAGAATCAGCCGCTTCATCAGAGCCTGCTGAAGCTGTCAGGTTCCCTATTACAGCTGGAGCTTTCTGTGTCTTTTACCGTCAAGAACCCCTTAAAGATCACCCGCCTCGTTACCCTGTTGGGACTGGGACTGCTGGTTTCGGCCTGTAGCCATGACCGTTATCTGTTTCTGGATCGCGCCGACCTGGAGCCCATCGGCCAGCGTCAGGCCGAACACCAGCAACGGCTGGACGCGCTTGAATCCCGCGTGCTGGAACAGTTTGAACTGCTGGAAACCCGCCAGCAGCTGCGCCAGCAGGGCGTCGTTGAGCAGCTGAATCAACAGCGTGACCTGATTCGCGCCCTGCCCCGACAACAAGCCAGTCTGTTGCCGCCGGCGCAAAACACCACAGCCGTTCCCTCGGCCCGCTTCAAGGACAAGCTGATTGTCGGTGAAGTGGAGGCTATCTATCTGGTGGAACAGGACCTGGTCTACACGGCCCGCATCGACAGCGGCGCGACCACGTCCTCGCTGCATGCCACCAATATCCAGCGCTTTGAGCGCGACGGCCAGCCCTGGGTGCGTTTTGATGTCAGCATTCCCGGTCAGGATGAGGCCAGAACGCTGGAACACGAAATTTCACGTCGCGCCCGCATCATCCAGTCCAACACCGAAGATCCTGAACGCCGTATTGTCGTCGAACTGCCGTTCATGATCGGTGATCATCGCGACACGGCTGAATTCACCCTCAGCGACCGCGGCCATCTGACCTACCCCGTGCTGGTCGGTCGCAACATCCTGCGTGATGTCATGCTGATCGATGTCGGCCAGGAATTCACCACCGAGCTGCCCGCAGGTCTGGGCAGCGAACAGGGAGCCACAACACCTTGATCCGCCATTCCAAAGCACCCTTTTTCATCGCCACCGGTCTGCTGATCCTGGCCGGTATCCTGTTGGCCATGCTGCGCCATCAGCAGCTGGGCGTGCCCTGGCTGCCCGGCCAGCAGCAGCCGGTCTGGCTGGTGGAAGCCCGCGTTGACTTCCAGGCCTGGGGCGACCCGGTCACGGTCAGCCTGAATCTGCCCGACAGCCCACCCGGGTTCTCGGTGTTGTCCGAACAGGCCGCTTCGCCCGGCTACGGTTTCGCCATCACCGAACGCAACCGGGACCGACGTGCCGAGTGGACCATTCGTCAGGCCAGAGGCCCGCAGACGCTGTATTTCAAAAGCCGGCTGATTGCCGGTGACAATACCCCGGCGCCTGCGCCCGAAAATGCCCTGCCTCCGGTCGCCAGTGAAGTATTCCTGGAAGGGCCGGATGTAGCCGCCGCCCGCGCGCTGATCGAACTGGCCGGCAGCCGCTCCAGCAGCCCGGCCAGCTTTACCCGTGAACTGATCAGCCTGCTCAACAACCCGACGCCGGATCAGAACATCCGCCTGTTGATGAGCGACCGCAGCCGATCCGAAGTGCTCTATCAGCTGATCAACTACAGCGGTACCCCGGCACGCATCGCCGAAGGTCTGCGTCTGGAAGACGCCCGTCGCCAGCAGTCCCTGTTGCCCTGGCTGCAGGTGTATGACGGTGAACGCTGGGTCACCTTCAACCCGCGCACAGCCGAGCAGGGCGTACCCGAAGATGTGCTCCTGTGGCGCGAGGAAGCCAGTTCGCTGCTGGACGTCAGTGGCGGCAGCAACTCCGTGGTCAGCTTCTCCATGCTGCGCCAGACCGTGCCGGCGCAGCAGATCATGGTTGCCGAAGCCGATAACCGTGCCTTCGGGGCGCTTAGCCTGCATCAGCTGCCGGTGGAGCAGCAGGGCATGTTCCGCATGCTGCTGTTGCTGCCCTTTGGTGCCATGGTGGTGTGCCTGATGCGCATTATGGTGGGTATCAAGACCTCCGGCACTTTCATGCCGGTGCTGATCGCCGTGGCTTTCGTGCAGACGTCTTTGCTGCCGGGACTGGCCGCCTTTATCGGCGTGGTCACTCTGGGTCTGCTGATGCGCGGCTACCTGTCCAGCCTCAACCTGCTGCTGGTGTCGCGCATCTCCGCGCTGATCATTCTGGTGCTGTTCATCACCGCCGGCATCAGCATCATCGGTTATCAGATGGGCTTCAGTACCGGCATGACCGTCACCTTCTTCCCGATGGTGATCCTGGCCTGGACCATCGAACGCATGTCGATTCTGTGGGAGGAAGAAGGTGCCCGCGAGGTCGTCAGCCAAGGGGTCGGCAGTCTGATTGTGGCGGTTCTGGCCTACCTGGTGATGCGCGCGCCGCTGGCCGAGCACCTGAGTTTCAACTTCCCCGAGCTGCATCTGGTGGTACTGGGCCTGATTCTGCTGATGGGTCAGTACACCGGCTACAAACTCACCGAGCTGCGCCGCTTTACGCCGATGAAGAGGTATCAGTGATGTTCGACTGGATCAGCCCGAGAGTGTTGAACCGGCTGGGCATGCTCAACATGAACAAGCGCAATATCGACTATATTGCCCGTTACAACGACCGCAGCGCTTACCCGCTGGTAGACAACAAGCTGAAAACCAAGCTGGTGGTGGAAGAGCACGAAGTCGCCAGCCCCAAGCTGTTGCAGGTGGTCAGTGAGCAGCATGAAATCGGCCATTTCCGCGACCGGGTGGCCAATTTTGACGGCTTCGCCATCAAACCGGCCAAGGGGTCCGGCGGCAAGGGGATTTTGGTGATTACCGGACGCGAGGGGGATGACTTCGTCAAACCCTCGGGTGCCCGAGTCAGTCTGGAAGAGATGGAACGCCACCTGTCCAACATCCTTGCCGGCCTGTATTCCCTGGGCGGGGCTCCGGACGTGGCGGTGATCGAAGACCTGGTGCGCTGCGACCCACGCCTGGCCCGCTACTCCCATGAGGGCGTGCCCGATATTCGCATTATCGTATTCAAGGGCTACCCGGTGATGGCAATGCTGCGCCTGGCCACCCATGCCTCCGACGGCAAAGCCAACCTGCATCAGGGCGCCGTGGGCGTGGGCCTCAATCTGGCCAACGGCCGGGCGCTCAATGCGGTCCAGTTTGACCGACCGGTGGAACGCCACCCGGACAACGACCTGCTGCTGTCCGAGATCAAGATCGACAACTGGCACTACCTGCTCAACATGGCCAGCCGCTGCTACGAGGCGACTGGACTGGGGTACATGGGCGTTGATCTGGTGGTGGACGAGAGCCGCGGCCCGCTGTTGCTGGAGCTGAATGCCCGCCCGGGACTGGCGATTCAGGTAGCCAATGGCCAGGGGCTGCTGCCGCGCCTCAAGGCAGTAGAAGCGCTCAAGCGCCCGCACCTGACGCCCGAGGAGCGCGTTTACTGGGCCATGACACAGGCCGGTGCCACCCATATCACGGCGCCCCGGCGCGACCACCCCGAACTGGACGCCCTGCTGCCGATGTGAACCGGGAAAGCCCCTACAGCCGCCTGGCCACCAGCGTCACCAGCAACACACCCAACAGTGACAGACAGCCGGTGGCCAGCCAGGTCAGCTGCCAGCCGCCGGCCCAGGCGGCCAGCGCAGCGATCAGCGGCGGCACCACAAACTGGCCGAAGGCCGACAGCTGCAGCATCCAGCCCACGGCGGTGGATACCACCGATGCATCCGGCGCCAGACGCACCGCCAGTGAAAACAGCACGCCGGGAATCACGCCGCTGACCGATGAAAACACCAGCACCGCAGCATACCTCAGCCAGGGCCAGTCCGCCGTGGCCGAGGAAAACGCGGTCCAGGTGGTCAGCGCCATGACGGCAAAGCCGGTATACAGCAGGGTGCGCACGCCAAAACCGGCCTGCAGCAGGCGCCCGGAAGCGGCATTGCCAATCACATTGGATGCCGCCGCCAGTGCCGTCAGCACCCCAATCAGGCC
>CAYMHL010000044.1:6460-9080 GCA_964390205.1 uncultured Marinobacterium sp. | reverse complement strand
GCCAGCCACCACCAGCCCTGCCAGCCGAACCACTGCATCAGCCAGGGGCCGGTGAGCAGCGCTGTCCCCGTCCCCAAACCCATGTAGCAGCCCCACCATCCCAGGCGCAGGCTCAGCTTCTCCGGCACCACAAGCTGCCGGATCAGGCCCGGACCGGACAGGGTCACCAGCAGAAAGCCGAAGCCTTCCAGCGCGCGCAACAGCAGCAGCTCGGTAGCGGATGCCGCAAAACCGCCCAGCACACTGCTGACCGTCAGCAGGCCCAGCCCGGTCAATACACTGCGGCGCAGGCCGGCACTGTCCGCCAGCACCCCGATCAGCGCACCGCCGATCATGCCCGCCAGCTGTACCAGTGACAGCAGAAAACCTGCCTGTACCAGACTGACACCCAGCTCGGCCTGCAGTACCGGTATCGCCGGTGGCAACTTGCCGATATGCAGCGCCGCGGTGATCCCCGCCAACATCACCACCAGTTCGGGGGCCAGCATCCGGTGGTTGACGGTCATTGTGGTCACAAGCACTCTCCCTGTGAAAAAACCTTAAAAAACAATTGAAGCCTGCTTAAACAGGCCTCGTTAAGGATTCATTGTACGCCGGACAGCGTCAGGCCCCAATCAGCGATCAGTCGCAGGGTTCGCACCGATATCCGACATCCACACCCGGCAGCGACAACGGCTGGCCAAGAATATTGACCTCGGCGATCAACCGGTCATCCCCCAACAGAATAATCAGACTGAGCAGTTCGGCAAGACTGTCGGCCCGCGCCGTGCGCTCGGCCAGTTCAGGCGTCGCTTCCAGATCCAGCAGCAGAAAATCCGCTTCCCACCCCGGCTGCAGACTGCCGATTTTTGTCTCCAGCTGCAGTGCCCGAGCGCCGCCCAGGGTCGCCAGATAAAACGCCTGCAAGGGGTCCAGTGACAGACCCAACAACTGCTGCACCCGCACCGCATCCGCCAGTGTTTTCAGTACCGAGCAACTGGGGCCGGCCCCCACATCGGTACCAATAGATAATCGCACTCCAGCTTGTTGTAGTGCTTCCAGCGGCATCAACCCCGAGCCCAGCAACAGATTGGACGACGGGCAATGCGCCACCCCTGCCCCGCTTGCGCCCAGTCGTTGCTGTTCCTGTTCATCGAGGTAAATCGCATGAGCAAACATCGAGCGCGGACGCAGAAAACCATAGTGGCCATACAGATCCAGATACCCACGCCGGCCAGGAAAGTCTTGCGCCACCCGGTCACACTCCTCCTGCGTTTCCGCCAGATGGGTTTGCAGATAGAGGTCAGGGTATGCATGCAGCCAGTCACGGCAGAGTTGCAGCAGCGACTCGGAACAGGCCGGCGCGAAGCGCGGCGTCAGGGCGTAATCCAGTCGGTCACGCCCGTGCCAGCGCTGGATCAGGGCTTCGGTTGCGGCCTGGGCCTGTTCAGGCGACTCGCGCAGCGCCTTGGGAACCAGCCGGTCCTGCAGCACCTTGCCGGCGATCATGCGCAGGCCCAAATGCTGCGCATGCTGGAAAAAGGCGTCCGCACTCCAGGGCTGAACGCCGGCGAACACCATCGCAGTGGTGGTGCCGTTGCGCAGCATCTCGGCAATAAAGCGATGGGCCAGTACCTCGGCCACATCAGCATCCTGCAGCGCCGCTTCCGCCGGAAAGGCACGTTTTTCCAGCCAGTTGAACAGCGTTCCCGCAGGGCTGGCGGCGATGCTCAGTTGTGGATAATGCGTGTGGGTATCGATCAGCCCCGGCGTCAGCAGACAGCCACGTCGGTCCTCGATGGTCATTCCTGCCGGCAGTCGCGAAGCCAGCGCGGCATACGTCCCCAGGTTACGCACCCGCCCCTGCTCGATCCAGAGCAGGCCATCCTCGATGTAATGCACCGCCTGCTCACCGACCATCGCCGGATCGTCCACACAATGCAGGATTGCCGCACGCAAGGCACGCGCGGAGGAAATGTCAGCCGCCATGGGACCACCTCAGAATATTCAGCTTGCTCTAACAATAGCAACGCCCTGTGCCAGAATGAACCAAAACCCGGCTCATGCGTACAATGGCATAAAACAAGGAGCATCCTATGAAAGCCTTTCTTTGCACGCTCTGCGGATTGCTGTTCGGCCACGCCGTGATGGCGGCTGATGCCAATACGGTCCCCGACACTGCCGCCCTGTTTGACCACCAGCTCAAACGCCTGCACGCCGCTGAAGTCGTCGACCTGAAAGCCCGTTTTGCCGGCAAGCCCCTGCTGGTAATCAACACCGCCAGCTTCTGCGGCTTTACCGGCCAGTTCGAGGGGCTGGAAGCGCTGCACCAGCAATACAAGGATCAGGGCCTGATGGTGGTTGGCTTCCCGTCGGATGATTTCAATCAGGAAGCCAAGGACGAGGAAAAAAGCGCCGAGGTCTGCTTCGTCAACTTCGGCGTGACCTTCGACATGTTCAGCCCGATTCACGTCAAGGGCGACAATGCCCACCCGATCTTTCGCGAGATCGCCCGCCAGAGTGGCACCCCGCCGCGCTGGAACTTCTACAAGTATGTGATCGACCGTGATGGCAAGGTGACAGCAGCGTTTTCCAGCATGACATCGCCGGACAGCAGAAAGCTCAGGAAGGCGATTGAGGC